>JBEPYG010000198.1:0-8530 GCA_041641515.1 Roseiflexus sp. | reverse complement strand
CGAGGAGGCGGGCATGATCCCAGCGATGGGCGCCTGGAGCATCGTCGAAGTCTGCCGTCAGGCGCGTCGCTGGCGCGATCGGTTTGGCGCCGCCGCTGAACTGCCCATCAGTGTCAATGTGCATAGTCAGCAGCTCGAACATGCAGATCTGCTGCACCAGGTAGAGCAGGCGCTGTATGAATTTAATCTGCCCGGTTCTGCGCTGGTCATCGAAATTACCGAGACGGTGGCGCTGACGGATTTTGAGCTGGTTGTGCCACAGTTGCAACAACTCAAGGAGTTGGGGGTGCGGGTGGTGCTGGACGATTTTGGTACGGGGTACTCGTCGCTCAATTATCTTGCGCGTCTACCGATCGATGGCGTGAAGATCGACCGAACATTCGTCCAGTCGATGATGCATGACTCGCTCTCCGCCACGATTGTGCGCGCCGTGATAACGCTCGCCAGAGAGTTAGGGCTTCAGGTGGTGGCGGAAGGCGTCGAGACGGAAGAGCAACGTATCGCGCTGCTGCGTCTTGGGTGCACGTGCGCCCAGGGGTGGCTGTTTGGCAAGGCTGTTGATGCGGAGTTAGCGGCAAACGCAATCGAGAAGCGTGCAGAGTCGCAAATCAGGAACTGAGCGTCTATCGGTTGTCTCCGTTACCGCTGATCCGACCGCGTTCCTGACGGGAGCGCAGTTTCTCCAGGTTGGCTTCCGCAACCTCGGCAAGGGTTAGGTCGAGTTCTGTGCAGATTTGCGCAAGGTACCAGAGCACATCCCCCAGCTCATGCTTGAGCGCCTCCCGGTCTTCCGGGGTAATGATGCCACTGTGGTCGCGGAAGATCTTCTTGATTTTGCCCGCAACTTCACCCGCCTCATTGACCAGTCCGAGCGTCGGGTACACAATTGGATGGTCCACGTGGACGAGTTGCCAGGTTGACCGGGAAAGGCGCTGATATTCGTTCAGGTTGTTCATCGAGTGATGTCGCTCGCTTCACCGGTCTGCTAGCGTCGCCGCATCAGGAGCGACACATAGTACAACATCTGGAGAATCGCAGTTGCTGCAGCTGCAACATAGGTCAGCGCCGCCGCGTCGAGCACTGCTTTGACTCCATCGGCCTCCTGGCGCGTCACCAGTCCGTATCGTTCGAGCATGGCACGAGCGCGGGCACTGGCGTCGAACTCGACTGGCAGCGTGACAAGACTGAAAATCGCACCACCGCTCATTAGTAGCACGCCGATCCATGCAAGCGCCAGCCCTGCCCGTGAGAATGCGCCGAGCACCAGCCCAACCATCAGCAACACGCCGCCGAGTTGCGAACCGACATTGACAATGCCGACGATCCCGGAGCGCAACCGCAACCAGGCGTATCCCTGCCGGTCCTGCAATGCGTGCCCCAACTCATGAGCGACGACAGCCATAGCTGCCACTGATGGATGGGCGATCGAACCGGCAGAGAGGCGCATCGCTTTCGCGCGCGGGTCGTAGTGATCGGTCAGTTCACCGCCGATCTGCTCGATACGTACATAGTCGAGCCCTTCATTGCGCATCAGGGTGCGCGCCACGTCGAGCCCGGTCATGTTGCGCGCATTGCGCACCTGCGCATACTTTTTATAGGTGGACTGCACCTTCCACTGCGCCCATAGCGTGATGCCTGCGCCAAGCAGCATGACAATTAGATAGAGCGGGCTGAAGAACATATTCGTTTCCTTCTGAATACCGTACTTCCTGACAGGAAGCGCCCGTCGCTTATGCGCGACGAAACTGGCGCTGTGTCAGGAAGGTCACCATGCCAAATGTTATGATCGCGATGATCCCCAGGTCGATCCAGACTTCTGGGCCGGGCGTGATGCCGCGCAGCATCAGGTCCTGAAACCCTGCAACGCCGTGACTCATTGGAATGAGGGCGCTCACTGGTTCGATCCACGCTGCAAAACTGTCACGACTGATAAAAAAGCCGCTAAAGAAGATCGACAGCAACAGACTGATCATTGCAAACTGGATTGCCTGGCTGTCCGATCCTGCAATCGCTGAGATGAGAAACCCCACGCCCAGTGATGCAATCGTCAGCAGCAACAGCAACAGAGCGAAGAGCGACCAGCTGCCCTGAAGCGGTACGCCGAGCAGATGCATAGCTGCTGTAAGCGCCGCCGATGCAACTGCGATAAACACCGTGTAGCCAAGATACTTGCCGATGAGCAGTTGCACCATGCTGGCCGGCGACACTCGGAACAGTTCAAATGCGCCCATCACACGCTCGCGCACCAACGCCAGTGCGCCGAGTGACACTGCCGTGTGTTGCACCAGCAACGCCAGAACTCCTGGTGCATAGTATACCACTGCCGGGTAAGCGCCGCTTGCCTGCCCGATGGATTCGGTACGGATATTCTGGTAGCGTTGTTGTACCGGCGAGACGATTGTTTCCGGCGCGATGCTGACAAAAATGGCGATCTGCTGATCGAGCAGCATCAGCGCTTCCCTCGAGTCGCGCAGTTCTGCCAACCCGCGCTCGAGGTCGCCGGAAGCTAGAATGGCATCGACCTCGTCGAGAGAGCGGATCGCCTCATCGGCGCGTATGCGCAATTGTTCGATATCGTCGCCGCGACCGGCAAACAGGTTTTCTGGCGGAAGGGCGTCACGGAACTGAATGATCAGCGTGCGCAGTGTGCGCAGTTCCTGGCGAATAGCTTCCTGTTCGGCGCGGCTCACCTCACGTTCGAGGTCGGTCAGGCGGGTTATCCCCACCGCGATCCGCACTCCAATCGTGTGCGCCTGTTGCTGTGCCAGGCGGGTTTGCTCCGTCAGCAGCGCCTTGTTGATTTCATTGACCTGGACATACGCCAGGTACTGGATCCATCCCTCAACCAGCGGATTGATCGCGTTTGAGTAGACCAGAATGGTCGGGTTTTCGCCGCGTTGCAGTTTGCCGAACACATCATCCGGCACGATCTGCACGACATCGAGATCGCCGTGTGTCAGTGCTGCTCGCGCTTCGTCAGGAGTGTAGACGTGGTCGACCAGCTTGAAGTTGAGCCCCACCAGACTGATAATCTGTGCGCGCACCCCCGCCGGAAGATCGTCGGGCAGAATGAGCGCTGTGCGCAGCACCGGGTTGCTGTTGACGAATCCTGCGCCGAAGAGCACGAGCACTAACAGCGGACCGGCGACCAGGCTGATCAGGAGCAGCGGTTGACGGCGGATCTCGCGCACTTCTTTGAGGAAATAGGCGCGGACGCGGATCAGCCAGCGTACCGCCTCATCGACGGGGCGCGACGTCGTCAGGGTGCGCTGTGTGGGACGATCTGGCACTGTGCTGTCCATATAGATCTCTCTCCATCATCGCATCGGCGGTTTGATCGACTGGCTGGTCTTCCCACTGGCGGATGATGCGAATAAAGACATCATCAAAGGTCAGCGCCAGTTCCTCGGCGCTCTCGACAACGATGTTTGGACCGTCCGGGTTTTCCAACAGATTGAGCACTTCCGGGATCCAGTCGCCGGCGTCATCGACAGTCACATAGAGTTCGCGGTCCGATTCGGGAAGGTACCGCACGTCTTTGACGTGCGGGTAGCGGCGCAGTGCACCGACCGCCTTCGCCAGGTTCGCCGGGTTCGCCAGCGTCAGGTGAATGATTTCACCGCCGAGGGCGCGGCGCTTCAGGTTCTGCGGCGTATCGATCGCCAGCAGGCGTCCCTGACGCATCACAGCGACATAATCGCAATACATCGCTTCACTCACAATCTGAGTCGTGATCAGCAACGTCCGTCCCTGGTCGCGCAGGGTGCGAAAATAGTCCCAGAATCGCCTGCGCAGCACCGGATCGATGCCCGCTGTCGGTTCATCGGCAAAGATCAGGTCCGGGTCGTGCATCAGCGCACCAACGAGCATGAGACGTCGTTGCATGCCGCCGGAGAGTTGTCGTCCCAGGCGATTGCGCGCACCGGCGAGATCGACAAAGTCGAGCAGTTCGTCGAGGCGCCGGCGGATCTGATGGCGGCGCATACCGTACAGCGATGCCAGAAACTCGGCGTTTTCCGTGACGCTCAGATTTGGGTAGAGCACGAACTGCTGCGGGATGTACCCGATGCGCACCTGATGGTCGGAGCGAAATGTTGCCGGATTGGCGCCGAATACGCGGATCGTTCCTTTGTGTGGACGGTAGAGACCAAGCGCCAGGCGCACGGTGGTGGTCTTGCCGCACCCGCTCGGTCCGATCAGCCCAAGGATCGTTCCCTCGGGCACGGTGTAGGTTTGATCGAACACCCCCGCGTTTTCACCGAACATCAGACTGACATTCTGCGACTCGATGACATTGGCGCGTGTCGACGTCATGGATGCGCTCCCTGCACAAAAAGAGTATGACTACCGCTGCAAGCGCAGCGAATCTACCTCCAGGAGTGTGCTCTGCGCAGTGTGGTGCGACTTTCTTCCATTGTACAGGATGCGGCGTATGTCTGAGTCATGCCATTGTTCGGTGACATCGCAGTACAACATTGGTACAGGCAGGAAGATGAAGCGATTAATCGGGGACATTGCGGTATAATAGTCATGCGCAGACTGGGCAATGCATAACCCCGGCACGATGGTTCAGTCTGCATAACCCATGGGCGGTTCAACCACACTACCGGGGAGTCCATCATCAGGGAGCAATCACATGGCATGGGGCGACAGGCCAGGGCATGAGTGCGGCATTTTTGGCATCTATGCGCCGCACGAGGACGTGGCGCGCCTGACGTTCTTCGGTCTCTATGCGCTGCAACACCGTGGGCAGGAGAGTGCAGGCATCGCGGTATCCGACGGGCGACGCGTGCATCTCCATAAGGAGATGGGGCTGGTCGCTCAGGTGTTTAATGAGGAGAAACTGCGCCCGCTCAAAGGGCACATCGCAATCGGGCACACGCGCTACTCCACCACCGGATCCTCGAAACTGCAAAATGCACAGCCTTTCGTGGTCGAGAGCGTCCTCGGTCCTCTGGCTGTCGGTCATAATGGCAACCTGACGAATGCGCCGCAACTGCGGCGCGAGTTGTTGCTGCGCGGTGTCGGGCTAACCTCCTCGAGTGACAGTGAAGTCATCACCCAGATGCTGGCAGGCGGTGAAGGGCGCACCTGGGAAGAAAAACTGCGCGTCTTCATGATCCGTGCCGAGGGAGCCTACTGCCTGACGGTGCTGACACGCGATACGCTCTACGCAGTCCGCGATCCGTGGGGGCTGCACCCGCTCTGCTACGGGCATCTCGGTAATGGCGGATGGGTTGTGGCATCGGAGAGTTGTGCGCTGGCGACCATTGGCGCAACCCTAGAACGCGAACTGGCGCCGGGTGAAATCATGGCATTCGATGAGCGCGGTCCGCGAACGATTGCACATGCCCCTGCGCCTAAGCGCGCGATGTGCCTTTTCGAGTACATCTACTTTGCTCGTCCCGACAGCATGGTGGATGGGCAGACCCTGCATGCTGCACGGGTTGCCGCCGGACGTGAACTGGCGCGCGAGGCGCCTGCCGACGCCGATATCGTCATTCCGGTGCCCGATAGCGCCGTTCCCGCTGCCATCGGCTATGCCCAGGAGTCGGGCATTCCCTATCAGGAAGGGCTGATCAAGAACCGGTACATCGGGCGCACCTTCATTCAGCCTGATGACCGCCTGCGTAAACTTGGCGTGCAGTTGAAGTTCAACCCCCTCAGCGACAATCTGGCAGGCAAGCGCGTTGTGCTGGTGGACGACAGCATCGTGCGGGGGAATACGTCGGGTCCGATCGTGCGCCTGCTGCGCGACGCCGGCGCTGCTGAGGTTCATATGCGCGTCTCATCGCCGCCGATCAAACACCCCTGCTTCCTTGGCGTCGATATGGCGACCTACCCGGAGCTGATTGCCCACCGGTTGACACTGCCGGAGATCCGCGATCATCTGGGGGTCGATAGCCTGGCATACCTGAGCCTGGAAGGTCTCATTCGCGCAACCGGCAGTGCGGACAAGGGGTTCTGCAATGGCTGCTTCACCGGTACGTACCCGGTCGATATCCATCTGGTCGAAAAAGAGGTATTCGAAGGGTAAGTGCATGGATGGCAGCGCTTGCTCCGCCTCAGACACGTCAGATCGGCATTCTGCATTCGCATCGCCACAATGCTGAAAGACACGCGGCGCACGGTCAACCGCCAGACGCATACTGCTCTGTCGCGTTATTTCTGTGAATATCTTCATGTGATATCTTCCGGTTGTGTCACGTCACAGAATGCGTTAGAATATCTGTGTTATTGTCTGGAGCGCCATTGTGAATAATGGCAAAGTGAGCGTCTTGTGACCCACAACCGTCCGTTGCTGTTGCTGATCGATGGTCATGCGCTGGCGTATCGCGCTTTCCACGCGCTGGCAGATGCCGGTTTGCGCGCTTCGACTGGTGAACCGACGTATGCGGTCTACGGTTTTACCTCGGCGATGCTCAACGCCATTGAGGAGTATCACCCTGATTATGCAGCAGTGGCGTTCGATGTCGGCAAGACCTTCCGTGACGATTTGTACGCCGAATACAAGGCGAACCGCGCCGATACTCCCGCCGAGTTCGAGCAACAACTCGAACGCATCAAGCAAGTGCTGGCGGCGTTCGATATTCCGATCTATACCGCCGACGGGTACGAAGCCGACGATGTGATCGGGACGCTGGCGCAGCAGGCGACCGAACGCGGCGTCGATACGCTGATTCTCACCGGTGATACCGATACGCTGCAACTGGTCAATGAGCACGTTACCGTTCTCCTCAACAATCCGTATCTGCGCGGTTCCAAAAATACAACGCGCTACGGCGTCGCTGAGGTGGTCGAACGCTACAAAGGGCTGAAACCGGAACAACTCGCCGATCTGCGCGGCTTGAAGGGTGATCCGTCTGATAATATCCCCGGTGTCAAGGGTATCGGTGAGGCTGGCGCGATTGCGCTGCTCAATCAGTTTGGCACGATCGAGAATCTGTACGACCATCTGAATGAGGCGCCGAAGCGCTACCAGAAGCATCTCGAGGGACAGCGCGATACTGCGCTCTTCAGCAAAAAACTGGCGACGATTGTGTGTGACGCGCCGGTGACCCTCAACCTTACGGCGGCGACGCTCGCCGATTATGACCGCAGCCGGGTGATTGCGATCTTTCAGGAACTCGAGTTCGGCGCGTCGCTGGTCAAACGCCTTCCTCCCTCGATGAGCACGATTGCTGCACAGCCGTTGCCGGTATCGTCGCAATTGCCGTCTGTGCAGCGGGCGGAACCATCCGCACCGCTTCAGGTCGATATGTTTGCACCAGAAGCGTCTGCCGTACCGGAGTTGTCCACCGAACCGCAGCAGTTGTCCTTGTTTGACGACACAGCAGCTGCACCGCCTCGTGTGATGCACGTCGAAGCGCCGGTGCGCGCGGCGCCAGGTGAGTACCGCGCCGCGTGCAGCGACGCCGACCTGGAAGCGGTGATCGCGGAACTCGCCGTGGCGCCGATGATTGCGTTCGATACCGAGACGCGCGGCGTGAATCCGCTGCGTGATGATCTCGTCGGTCTTTCGCTGGCGACGGTTCCCGGTCGGGCATGGTACATTCCCGTCGGGCATACCACCGGCGAGGCGCAACTGCCGCGTGAGCGGGTGCTCGCAGCGCTGCGTCCGTTCTTTGCCGATCCAGCGCGTCCCAAGATCGCCCACAATGCCAAGTTCGACATCGAAGTGCTTGAGCGCGCCGGTGTCCCGGTCGCCGGTCTGTCGTTCGACACCATGCTGGCAGCCGGGTTGCTCGACAAGCGCCGCAACCTGAAAGACCTGGCGTTCTACGAACTGGACCTTGCCGAGCCGCTTGAAGCTATTGGGGAACTGATCGGGAAAGGGAAGAACCAGGTCACATTCGCCGAGGCGCCGATTGCGCGCGCTACATCGTATGCCGCTGCCGACGCCGATATGACGCTGCGTCTGAAACCGGCGCTCGAAGCGAAACTGCGCGCCGCCGGCAGCGTCGCCGATATCTTCTATCGCCTGGAAATGCCGCTCATCCCGGTGCTGGTGCGGATGGAACAGGCCGGCATTCTGCTCGACGTTCCGTATATGCAAGCGCTCGGTGAGCGTATGGGACGCGAACTCGCGCAGATCGAGCAGCAGATCTTCGCTATCGCCGGGCGCTCGTTCAACATCAACTCCGGCGATCAGTTGAGCGAGGTGTTGTTCGGTCCCAAGATCAACCTGCCGACTGCCGGTCTCGAACGGACACGCACAGGCAGATACTCGTTGACGGCGCAGGCGCTGGAAGACCTGCAAGGCGAAGATACTACCGGGATCATTGAGTTGATCCTGCGCCATCGCCGGCTGAGTAAACTCAAATCAACCTATGTCGATGAACTCCCGGCGCTCGTCAACCCGGAGACTGGCCGGGTTCACACTGATTACAACCAGCTTGGCGCAGCGACCGGCCGGTTGAGCAGCAATTCGCCGAACCTGCAAAACATTCCGACCCGCACCGAAGAAGGGCGTGAGGTGCGGCGCGGCTTCATTGCGGCGCCGGGCCACGTCTTGATCGCTGCCGACTAT
>JBEPYG010000197.1:0-8548 GCA_041641515.1 Roseiflexus sp. | reverse complement strand
AAACGATCAGCGTGTTGAGGAATGGTGTCCGGTTCAGACTCGGTGTGTTCGATATAATTGGCAAGCAGCACCCCGGCAGCCTCCAGACGTTCGCGCTCGTTCAGCCACCACCGCCAGCAGCCAGAATTGCCGATCAGGAGGGCGCCGCGCTGTCTGCGACCGACGCAGAGCGGCAACAGATACTCGTAGCCATTACACCCCGGCATCAGTTGCAGGCGTGTCGCCTGCAGGTCATCGATGTACAGCGGCGCTTCCGGCGGCTGACCGAGCGTGCTCAGCACCTGCGCTTCACCCTTTGTGAACCAGAAGAGGGCAATGCGTTCTGTACACAGAGTGCGCGCCAGTGTTTGCAGCACATCGTGGATAACCTGGTCGCGCGGTTTTTCGGCGCCGAACAGCCGTGTGATCACCCGCAACGTGCTGCGCACCTGCCGTGCCGACCCGCCAAACCGCAGCCAGTCGAGCATATCGCGCAGTTGATCGAGCCCAAAGTGGGTGGTAATGATCACCGGTATGAGGACAATCCCCAGCACCAACGCCTGGTCCACTGCCAGTTTCTCCGGCATTACTGCGTAAAATGCAATCAGAACACTCTCGTACACCGCCACAATCCCCAGGCTGGCAAACCCGCTGACCAGATAATCACGACCGCCGACGAGACCGGTGCGACGCCATGCATAGGTCAATGAACCATACCCCATCAACGCAATCCCACAGCAGAGCAATCCGTACCCTGCCTGCTCGATTGGCGCGGCGACTTCCGGGAACGTTTGTTTCAGCACGGACAGCTCCGCAACGGGAATGACGCTGACACAGACGATGGTCGTCGCCGTCAGCAACTTCCCCGATGCGCTGCGAGCGACCGGGAGGGTTTCGCGTTGATGCAGTCGCCAGGTCATGCTCCAACCATAGACCAGCACACTGGCGAGGTACACCTCGATAGGGACCGATGCAACCCATGGTTCGACGGTGAGACCCATCAACGTCACATCAGCGGAGACAAGGCTGATTGCGACACCAAAAAGGACGTAGATGAGCACAGCGCAGAGGTGCACTTTGCGCACAATGCGCTCCTTGCGCGTGAGTCCGCGCACCCCGACGATCCATCCATGCCAGCATGCGATCGCAATCAGCCCTGTTCCCACACGGAGGGAAGTGACAACCTCATGGTCACTGTGATCGAGAAGCGCTTCGATTGCTGCAAAGAGGAAATGGAAACCGGCGAAGACAAATGACCAGCGAAGCCACCGCGTCGAGGGGTGATACGCGGTGCGACTACCAAGAAAGAAACAGACCCAAAATCCGAGAATGCCTCCGACAGCCCAGATGAATAATAGGGCTTCCACGACGTTGCTCCTTCCACGCGAATGGGAGGATACGAGCGATCTCGATCAAGTCCATTTGAACACCTGGAGATCTAGGAATTGTGCCGGAGAATACACTTATTTCTATAATACCTCATAAAAAACATGCGGTCAAGAGGAATCTTTGCCAAAAAGAAGCGCCGCTGAGAGCGGCGCTAGGGGCGAGGATCAGGTTACCGACGAAAGAACACTACACTTTCTCCCATACTCCATCCCGGAACGCCTTGATTGTCCGCTCACACCCACGGGTTTGCTCATAAATCGTGTCGATGATCGTTGCCAGACCCGCCCGCAGCACATCGCGGTCGTGGGGGGAGAGATCGTAGAGTTCCTGATGCGACAGTGATTTGAGCGCCGCGCTGATCGTGATGGTCGTGCGTTCCGGCCCGCCCGCGACCACAACCGGCACCATCTGCACCCGGCTGGCAATCCGTCGGGCCAGGACGATCGCCTCGTCAATCTTATAGCCATCGAGCACCAGCAGGGTATGATCGTTCTTGAACCAGTATCCCCGGACATCGGGCAGGATTTGCGCAATCGCCTGCTGGACATGGCGCTGCGCCGCCAGCAAGAACGGCTCATCGCTACGGCTCTGATACTGGCGGCTGCGATCAATGTCGAGCACTGCCAGCGTCACATACTGGCTGGACAGACGCTCAACGACCGCGCGCGCATTCCCGGCATTCCTGAAGGTCTCTGCAACGCGCTCCCAGATCCGCTCGATCGCTTGCAGACCCTCCTGAAACTCCGGTCCGCGACTATCCATGCCATTGAACCAACGCACATACTCTGACGCATATGTGTGCAGCAGGTCATCATGCTTGCGGCGCAGGCGTGTCAGCCACCAGCGACCTAGCAGTTCGCTGAGAATATTGCCAAACACCAGCGCGACGAAGGAGGTTTCGCTCCAGCGCGAGGAAACGGGGCGACGTGACGCCAGATAGAGCACACCGAAGGGATGTGTATCCCAATGTGAAAGGAGCGGCACGGCAAGCGCCACCTGGCAGCGTTCGTCCTGCGCGCCGAAGACGCGCGCATCGTGCGCCGCATCACGGGTAAGAAACGGCTCACGCTCGTTGAAGGCGCGCCCGCTCAACCCATCGCCTTCGCCATAGAGAAGCAGCCTGGCGCTCCGTGCAAACTCATCAGGATAGCCGGCGTGCGCCAGGATCGACAGATACGCCGGTTTGTAGAGATCGTTGGGCAACAACAAACACGCCATGCTCTCTCTGGCATCCTCACCGAAAATCAATTCACGCACGCGGTGCATCAGATGGTTCAACGCCTTACGGGTGTGCGCCAGGCGATAGCCATCGGAGCGATAGCGATAGGTATGGGTGCGCGTCGCCTGGCGAAACTCCGGAAAGATCGCGTGGCACATGCGCACCATCCAGTCGAGCAGATGATCGCGAACAGGCGTGGTTGCCACGAGCTCCGGCGGCAGGACGCCCGGCCCGGCAGACCGCACCATAAAAACGACCGTCACTTCGGGCGCTGACGACGGGCAGTAGAAGCAAAACTGCGCATCCTGCGGAACGGGAACACTCCAGGGATCGCGGCTGTAGAAGAGCACAATGCTGCTTTCATCATCGTTCCACACACTCTCGCTGCTGTCGGGCGCTTCACCGATGATCGCGGCGCGGTCGACGGCGACCAGCGCATCTTGCGGATGTGCGGCGAGATCGTTCCCGATATCGGTCAGTTCTTCGGCTGAGACACCGGTGATACGCCGCTCGATGAGGAACATCGCAATGATCTGAGCATCCGGCAGACGCTCACGAAGTTCACGCTGCGCCGCAAAGATCACCTGGCTTGCCAGACGCGACAGCAAGAAGCCGTCGGTGATGGCATCGCCTTCCCGACGCAGTGCATCGGCGATCGTGCACCCTGCACCCCGGTCGATCACGTCTTCATACGAACGGACAATCTCTGTAGCCTGTGCCGGACGATACCCTTCCTTCACCAGTTCGGCGAAGACTGCCAGCCGACGGAGATCGGTCAGCGAATACGAGCGAGTGATGCCGGGATGAGCGTCAGCATTGCGATCCTGGCGGTAGAGTTCCTCGAAGTAGCGAATCTGCGTATCCTTGAGATCGGTCAGCTTCATCGCCTGCCCGATACTGACCGTTAGATCCTCGCGCCGCGCCTCGACCTTCTGCAGACCACGGTTGATGAGCGCCAGGATGTCGGGATCATGTCGGTCCTCATCTGCCACCGATATCCTGGCACTGTGCTGATGCAACGCAACTCCGTTCGATCCCCCATTGACCGGTGATCGATCACTCATGACTTTCGTGGTCACTGGATCCTCCTCTCTAAGTAAGGAACCCGCCCAGGCACGGTCGTTGACCACGCCGGGACGGGTTGACCACAACCCGCGGTACCACCCCGCTTAGCACAACGCAACAGGCGCTGTGCTCACTCGAAACGCTTAACGCGCGCAACGGCCAGGTTTGCCCTATGAACAGGTTTTCCCTGGCAGGCGTCACAGCCGACTCTGGACGCGCCATGCCTTCGGCTCTCACCCCTCCGAAGTCGCTGGAGCACGCTTTCGCCCTTCTTGCTGTAACGACGCGCCTCGACTCGCGCGGGCAGCCATAAGGTTGCCGGAAATCTGCTGAGCGCAAGCAGGCGCATACTACCTCTTGTTCTGTTCTTTACGTAGTATACACCTCCGGCGTGGATATGTCAATATCTTTCCGAGAAATTTCTTGCTCTAATCCGCATATCTTCGACACATGATAATAAAAAGCGCACAATACATCGTCCATAATTGAGAATATCAAGAAAAGTTTCATCACAAGCGTGGACAGAATAGAATGTACGGCGCATGCCGCGAGCTCTCTACATATCACGCGCACCTGCAACCTTCCTGCCTGCAACACGCCACGGACGAGAGTTCGAGAGGTCTCGTCATCCAACGACTATCTGACCTCGTACTCTTAACTGGACGCATCAAACGTCTGTGAGATATTATAGAAGTAGACAATTATTGCCCAACAGGAACATCAATGGAACATACACCTGTCTGTCTTATCACCGGTGCAACGTCAGGCATTGGTGAGGCAACTGCGCGCGAACTGGCGCGCCGCGGCATGCGCGTCGTTATCGTCGGGCGCAGTACGGAGCGCGCAGCGGCGACCGTGGCGCGCATCAAGCAGGCGACCGGCGTCGATGTTGAACCGCTGATCGCCGATCTCTCATCGCAAGCTGGCATTCGTCAGGTCGCAGAAACGTTTTTGCAACGTTACCCACGGCTCGACGTGCTGATCAACAATGCCGGCGGTTTCTTCGCCGGGCGTCAGGTCAGTGTCGATGGCATCGAAATGACCTGGGCGCTGAACCACATGAGCTACTTCCTGCTGACCAATCTGCTGCTCGACCTGCTGCGCGCCAGTGCGCCGGCGCGGGTCATCAACGTCTCATCGGACGCGCACCGCAGTGGGAGGATGCGCTGGGATGATCTTCAATTTACCCGTAGCTACAACGGCTGGGCCGCCTACGCTCAATCGAAACTGGCGAACATTCTCTTTTCGAACGAACTGGCGCGCCGTCTGGCAGGCTCAGGCGTAACATCGAACGCGCTGCATCCGGGGTTCGTCGCCACACGCTTCGCCCACAATAATGGCTTCGTATGGGGCGGGTTGATGGCGCTCCTCCAGCGATTGTGGGCCATCAGCCCGGAAGAAGGCGCTCAGACGTCGATCTATCTGGCGACAGCTCCCGAAGGAGCGACGATCAGCGGCAGATATTTCGTCAAATCGCGCGAGACGGCGCCTGCACCGCAGGCACAGGATATGGACGCCGCCGCACGATTGTGGGAGATCAGTGAACGAATGCTGATCAGCTCTGCGCCAGTTCCTCGAGACGGCGCACATTCACCAGCGTAATGCTTGAACGGTCGATTTCGAGAAGGCGCGCATCGCGGAACTGATTGATCACTTTCGTCACCGTTTCACGGTAGGCATTGATCATTTCCGCAAGTTGACGATGGCTGTGGCGCGGCACACGGGCAGCATGCGGACCTCCGTGGCGGCGGGCAAGGTCGAGCAGGAGCGACGCCAAGCGTGCAGGCACCGACTTGAACGCTACTTCGTCGAGACGCCGGCTGATCACTGCGCGGTGCAGCGCCATATCTTCGACCAGTGCAACGCCCAGTTCGGGTGTGTGCGCCAGGAGATCGGCAAGTTCATCGCGCGCAATGCGTACATACTGCACTGCTGAAGTCGCCTCGGCGAACGTATCGTAGTGCGTGTCGCCCGCAGCGCCGACATGCCCGAACACTTGACCGGCTTCGATTAGACGCAGTGTCATCGTCCGCCCTTCTTTCGATCGCAGGTGCAGACTCACACTCCCTGATTGCAGGACAAACAGCGCTTCGGCGGCATAATCCGGAGTGTAGATCAGTGTTCCGCGTTCTGCGCGCTCGCCGGTGCGCCCAGCGATCAGGGTCGACCACGCAGTATCGGGATAGTAGTGCGGTGCAATGCTCATAGATACTCCATCGAAGAAGGAAAGCGCCCTGGTATCGTGCGCCAACGATAGACTGCGGGCAGCGGACGCGGACGGATGGCAGATCTGCCAGAACGACGTGTGCAATGTATCACAGATGTATTGTACCATATCTGGTTTCGCTAGCGTACAAACCGAAGCACCCCGCGCAAGAGCGATGTCGTGGTATGGTATAGTCAATACCGGGTCACATCCTGATATCTTTGTCGCACATGGTTTCTGGAGGTCGCTCATGATGCCAGCCAGTCGCCAGGTGACCGTCGTCACCACCTATCTTGAACTGCCGGAACGGGAGGCGTTCCGCCCCTCGTTTACGACCGACCCCGACGTGGCGGTGATCGAGTCGCACATTCCCTTTCCGGCATTCTACCGCTTCCTGTACCGTGTCGTCGGCGAGACGCACCACTGGACGATGCGCCTCGACTGGAGCGACGAGCGTTTGCTGGAATATCTGTCTCGTCCGTCGGTCACGCTGCTCGTGCTGTACGTGCAGGGCACGCCGGCCGGATACATCGAGCTCAACGCAGAGTCGGACGAGCCGGATGTCGAGATTGCCTATTTTGGGCTGGCGCCAATGTTCCACGGGCGCGGGTTGGGGAAGCATCTGCTGTCAACCGGCGTACAGCGCGCCTTCGACGATGGCGCCAGCCGCGTCTGGGTGCATACCTGCACCCTCGATGGGCCTCATGCACTGGCAAATTACCAGGCACGCGGGTTCCGTCCGTACAAAACCACAACCGAGACGGTTGTCGTGTCGGGGTGAGCGCTGCATGATGGAGCAGATGCACGCGGGCGATACGCCCGTACACCCGGAAGCATCATGAAGCCGATCATCGAGAGAGGAGAAGGAAGGTATGATGCTGTCGATCCGCTGGGTATCGATGATGATGGCAACCCTGCTCATTGCCGGATGCGGTGCTGAGCCGGTGCGGATGTCGTCTGCCCCCGATCTGCGCAACGTGTCGGGGGTGGCAACGTTGCCCGCCACTTCAGCATTGCCGCCGACACCTGCGCCGACCTTGACGCCAGCTGCGACGGCTGTGCCAGCTACGCCCCCAACCGCCATACCCTCACCGACCCCGCCACCGACAGCGCTGCCGTCCCCTGTCCCGACGGTACAACCAGAGCCGGCGCCGCCGGTCCGCCTGATCATCGATGCCATCGACCTGGATCGCACCCTGGTCCCGGTCGGTCTCGACGCCAACCGGATACCGGTCGTGCCAGACCACGATGTGGGATGGTACCGGCTGGGCGCAATGCCAGGGCAGGGAGACAATATCGTGCTCTGGGGGCATGTCTTGCGCTTCCGCAAAGCGCCGCACATTCCCGCCCCATTCGCGCGCCTGCAGGAGTTGAGTCCCGGCGCCAGCATAACGCTCATCGACGCTAATGGCAACGAGCATCGCTATGTCATCACCCGGCAGGTCTGGGCAACGCCGGACGAAGTCCGCTACATGCTGCCGCAGCAGCGTGAGATGGTGACCATGATTTCGTGCGTTGGCGATAAAGTCGTTGTCGATGGGACAGTCGACATGACCCATCGGCTCATCACGATTGCGGAACCGGCAGACGTTGCACGTTGAATAGCTCGTATGAAACCGCGCCGGCACATCCCTGCGCCCGATGTACGCGGGTCTCGATCCCCCGGGTCGGGGCATCGAAGTTGCACGTCGCACCCTCGAACACCATGAACCACCTCAGCCATTCACCATCGCCAGACGCGCCCATGATCCCCAAATGGCTGGTATCATGGTACGTCACAGGTTCCGCGCACAGACAAGGATGGATACGTGAATACACAGGTTTTCGATACGCTCGATCGTCTCGAACTGATGGGACGAATACGTCTGGCGCTCGACGGGTTGATGACGATCGAACGGTACGCCTGGGATAGTCGTGGCGTTCTGACGATGGTCGGTCACCTCCACGCTCCTGCCGATGTGGTCTATCCGAAGATCCGGGCAGGCATGGAAGCGCTAGGATTCACTCCCTTCCTGCGCACATCCGGCGACGGTGTGGAGATCATGGCGCTGCCATTTGTCGCTTCAACGCCGAAACGCGGCATCGTTCTGCCGATCGTGCTCTTCATGATGACACTTCTCTCGACGCTTGCGGTCGGCGCGCTCTACGAGGGTGTCGATGTGTTCAGCGATCCCGTGGGGATCGTCAAGGGCATTCCCTTTTCAGCCACCATCATGGGCATTCTGTTTGTCCACGAGATGGGGCATTACGTCGTTGGACGCTGGCGACGCGCACCGGTGAGTCTGCCGTACTTCATTCCTGTGCCGCCGATCCCTATCCCCGGGCTGGGCATCGTCACCTTTACCGGCACGCTCGGCGCCGTTATCGTTCAGCGCGAGCCGATGCTCGACCGCAAAACGGTGCTGGAAATCGGTATCGCCGGACCGCTCGCCGGGCTGGTCGTCGCCATTCCGCTGCTTTTCTACGGGCTGGCGACGTCACCGGTCGGTCCGCCGCCGCAGACCGTCTACATTCAGGAGGGGAACTCCGTTCTGTATGCAGCGGCGAAATATCTGGTGTTCGGTCAGTTCTTGCCGGGCAACGGGGTGGACGTGCAGTTGAACGCAGTCGCGTGGGGCGCGTGGATCGGGTTGCTGGTGACGATGATCAATCTGCTACCCATCGGGCA
Organism: Roseiflexus sp.; assembly: GCA_041641515.1. Taxonomy (GTDB): domain Bacteria; phylum Chloroflexota; class Chloroflexia; order Chloroflexales; family Roseiflexaceae; genus Roseiflexus. Next base: position 22 of record JBEPYG010000197.1, on the reverse strand, counting down.
ACTTGATGGCGGGCACGTGGCG
>JBEPYG010000196.1:0-8565 GCA_041641515.1 Roseiflexus sp. | reverse complement strand
CATTTCTGCTCTGCGCAATCAGGGGATCATCACAGTCGCAGCTGCAGGAAACAATGGCGCAACCAGTGCTCTCAGCCTGCCTGCATGTCTGTCGAATGTCGTCAGCGTTGGTGCAACGACCAAAACCACTCCAGAACAGGTTGCCTTCTTTTCGAACAGCGCACCATTCCTCACTGTATTGGCGCCGGGCGTTGCGATCACATCTGCAGTACCGGGGGGTGGTTCTGCTGCCAAATCGGGAACCTCGATGGCGGCGCCGCACGTGGCGGGGGCAATCGCGCTGCTCCGCAGCGCGCGCCCCGGGTACGCGCCCGATGTGTACATCCAGGCGCTGGTCTCGACCGGAGTTCCGCTGACCGATACACGCAACAATCTGACCAAACCGCGCATTAACGTGTTTGCTGCAGTTGAGTCGCTGGCGCTACTCGAGCCAAAAGCATTTTTGCCGCTGGTGGCGCGGTGAGGAGGGAGGCGCCGTGTGGGAAGCAACACCGGCGCCGTGCTTATCGTTCCACCCGATCAACTGCCAGTGCGGCGATCTGCTCACCCTGGGCATTGGGAAGGTAGACGTACTCGCCGGCGAGCCACTCAGCTAGTTTGCGCGCTTCGCCGCGACTCAGGTAGGTGCGCTGCGTATCGACGACGATCGTCTGAATGCCCGCCGCTACTACTGCGCGGCCAAGAGCTTGCAGTTCGTCGGTGACCCCTTCACGCCCGGCGCGCAACCCGACATTCGCCCGTCCATCGGTGAGCAGCACCAGCACCGTCTGCATGATGCCGCGCGCGCGCGCCTGCTGCGCCACCTCAATGGCGGCCAGGAGCGCCGACGCCAGCGGCGTGCCGCCGCCGGTCGGCAGCAGATCGAGCGCGCGACGTGCGAGTTCGACGCTCTGCGACGGCGGCAACAGCAGTTCAGCGCCCTGCCCGCGGAACGCCAGTAACGCCACGCGGTCGCGGTGGACATACGCTTGCTGCAGGAGCGCGTGCACTGCGCCTTTTGCCTGGCGCATACGATGCAACGCCATGCTGCCGCTGGCGTCTACAGCGAAGAGGAACAGGGCGCCTGCCTTGCTGCGGTATTGCTTGATGCGGAGATCATCACCGCGCAGCAGCACTCTGGACGACTCGACGTGTGCATCTGTCTGTGTACGGCGCAACGGCTGAAATGGCGCAGCAGCGCGCAATGTGGCGGAGACATCGATCCTGCCGCGGCGCGGATCGCCAGGAATGCTGCGAATGTGTCGTCCGCGCTTCCCGGCTACCGTGCCGCGCGACCCGGTCTTTCCACGGCGCAGTGCACGGAATGGCAGCTGCTCCAGTTCGACCGGCAGTTCGGCAGCCAGCGCGCTAAGCACCTGTTCGGGAGGAATGGTCAACTCATCGTCCTGCGGCGGTTCAGGCGGCGCATCGGAGGTGTCGTTGTCAGCGTCGGATGGCGGCGGTGGTTCCTCGTCCTGCGGCGGTTCAGGCGGGGAGGGAAGGCGTGTCGCACGTGGCAGGATGACCAGTCGCACCGCCAGTTCCAGGTCTTCTTGCTCGACGCGGTCGCGCAGACCAAGCGCTGCTGCAGCACACGCGGCGTACACCGCAAATGTGTCAGCACGATGCCCCTCGACGCCACAGATCGCCGCCATTGCCACCAGCTGTTCGATCTGGGCATCGTCGATCCGCACCAGCGGCAACTGTTCGCGCGCAGCCTGCACCAGCCCGCGCAGCAGATCGAGTTCGTCCACATACGCATCCGGTGTCTGTACCGTTGCTCGTCCCAGGTTGCGCCGCACCACTTCTGCGCGTGCCTGCTCATTCATGGCGCGCGGCAACACAATCAGTAACCCCAGCCGGTCGAGCAGGTGACGGCGTGGCAGACCTTCCGCCGGATCATACGAACCGATGAAGATGAAACGCGCCGGCGACTGGATGCTGAGACCCTCACGCTCGAGCCGCACCTCACCAGTGTCGATGGCGGCGATGAGCGGGTTGATGATCGCATCGGGCAGCAGATTGACCTGATCGGCATAGAGCATGCCGCCATCGGCGCGCGCCAGCACTCCAGCGCGTGCAATCCGTCGTCCGGCGCGCAGAGTCGCCTCGATGTCGAGCCCGCCGAGCAGGCCAGCTTCATCGATGCCGGGCGGCAGTTCCACGAACGGAACCGACCGCTCGCCGACGCAGAGCAGGTCGCGCATACCGCGCGCCAGGCTGCTCTTCCCTGCGCCGGCCGGCGCGCCAACGGCAATCCCGCGCAGGCGCGGTTCGACCGCCAGCAGCAGCAACGCTTGCTGTGCCAGTTCCAGTCCAACCAGCGCGGAGAGTGGAAGCGCAGACATCACAGACGCACCGTTTTATTCGGCGCCATCGAGCGGAAGGTGACAACGAAAGCGCCAAGGCGAACAATCGAACCTTCGGGCAGAACTGTCGGTGTATGCGGCGTCAGCGCCTTATCATTCACAAATGTTCCATTGGCGCTGCCGAGATCGGTGAGCATCCACTGACCGCCAGCGTAACGCAGAATGGCGTGGCGCCGGCTGACGCCGGTGGTGCGCGCATCGAAGGGGGACAGATCGACGTCGGGGAAAATATTGTCCGCCGCGTCCTGGCACCCGATCAGCATCTCGGAGCGATCAGTCGGCAGCGTGATGGACCGTCCATCGTTCAGCACCAGGGCACAGGCAGGAACCGCAACCGGACCGGTCATGGCGAGCAGTTCGCCTTCGAGGCGGGAAAGTTCACTGCGGGCGCGTTCAAGCCGCGCATTGATCGTCGCAAGGTCCTGTTCGAGTGTGCGAATCTCTGCCTGTTTGCGCTCAATCTCCTCGACCTTCGCCAGCGTGCGCTGCGCACTTGCCAGAGTCTGCTGCGCAATCTGCAGTTCGGCCTCTTTCCGCGACAGGTTTGCCCGCGCCTTTGCTAGTCCTTCCTCGGTGATGGCGCGCAGCGACTGCGGCTGGTTCTGGAGCGTCTGTTCGTTGGCGCTGATATACCCGCGGGTTGCAGCAATTTCTTCGGTCAGCGCGCTGATGGTGCGCTGCGCGTCGGCAATCTCCTGCGCTAGCCCCTGTCGTGTGGTCATTGGGAGCCTCCATGTTGCTGCACAAACATCGGTCGTCTGCGAATTCTCCATGCGCAATGCCTTCGTGGCATCCCGATGGTATTCTCGTATCACAGGACATGACGTTGTGCAAAGGTGCGCAGTTGCGATTATAGCACGAAACAGGTTGCCGCACTGCGCAACATCTGATATACTCCCCCCGAACACCTGTGCAGATTAAGACCGCCTGTGTGGAGGATATATGCAGCTTCTCTGGATCGATCCGCGGGCGCTTGAACCGGATCCGCAGGGCGTCCGCGAAGACCCTGGCGAGATTGATGGGCTTGCGGCGACAATCGCCGAGTATGGGTTGCTTCAGCCGCTTGGCGTGATCGATGTTGGGCGCAGTCGCTATCGTGTGGTGTATGGCAACCGCAGGCGGCTGGCGGCGCTGAAACTGGGGCTCGAGCGAGTGCCATGCGTGCTGCTCGATCCGGACGACCCGCGGGTGTTGTTGCGCCAGTTGACTGAAAATCTGCAACGGCGTGACCTGAACGATCTCGAGCAGGCGCGCGCTTTCCAGAAACTCCGCGAGCAGATCGCGCTGGAGCGCGGCATCGACGACGAAGGCGCGCTCGACGAGGCGACTGCGCGGCTTGTTGGTCTTTCCCCACGCACCGTTCGGCGTTACCTGGGGTTGCTCGATCTGCCACTCGAAATCCACGAGTATCTGCGCAAGGGCGAGCTGAACGTGACGCAGGCGCAACACCTGCGGCGTGTTCCGAACGAACGCACGCAGATCGAACTGGCGCGCGCGGCCGTCGAAGAGGGTATGTCGGCAGCTGAGATCAGCCGCCTGGCGAGTTTCTTCGCCGCCAACCCCGGTCTCTCGCTCGATGATGCGCTTCACGCACTGCAACAGGGCGTCGATCTGACGGCGAATGCACCGCGCAACGCAGGCGACATCCCGCCTCCCTCCGCCAGTCCGCTCCTCAAGGGAGCTGCGCTCGGCGGCGCCCTCGATGGCGAAAGCGACGCCGATCTGTGGGACGCAGAGGGTGAGGACGATGCGCCTGCCTTTCCCGACATCGGTGACGAAACCATCGAGAACCAGCCAAAGAACAAGGCGCGCGTCTTCCGCATTCGTTCGCTCGACCAGATGATCGATGAAACCGACCGGTTGTTTCGGGCGCACGCTGAAGGCGACCTTGTCAAATGGGTGCGTCAGGATCAGAATGCGCCGATGAAGATTGGTCTGTTGCTGAAGCAACTCGATGCACTGTCACGCGCCTTGCGCGACATTGCACGGCAGCAGAACTGGGTGTTCGAGGACGAAACAATGTGCGACACTTGAGTGAAAGCGTTGCCATGAGATGGCTCCTATCGTCCGCCCATACCGGTCAGTGTCACACCCTGAACAAAGAGGCGCTGCGATAGGAAGAACACAGTGAGCACCGGGATCAGGGTAATGATCGATACCGCCATGAGCAGGTTGAACTGAGTGAAGTTCTGTCCCCGGAACAGGTTCAGTCCAAGCGCCAGGGTATACAGGTCTTGCGAACGAATATAGATCAATGGATCGAGCAGATTGCTCCAGTTCCCGATGAACGCGAAGATTGCCACTGTTGCCAGCGCCGGCTTTGAAAGCGGCAGAATGATCTCGAAGAAAATGCGCAGCGATGATGCGCCATCGATACGTGCTGCATCGTCCAGTTCGGTTGGGATCGTCATAAAGAACTGCCGTAGCAGGAAGATGAAGAATGCATAGCCAAACCATGCTGGCAGGATCAGGGGCCACAACGTATTGACCAGCCCCATCTGGCTGAACAGCAGGAAGCGTGGCACAATCGTAACCTCACGGGGAATCATGAGGGTCGCCAGTAACGCCAGGAACAGAATGTTCCGCCCGCGCGCCCGCAACCGGGCAAACCCGAACGCGACCAGCGAACAGGAAATCAGGTTGCCGATCACATTTGCAAAAGTAACAACCAGTGAATTGACCAGAAAGGTGTTGAATGGCAGGATAGTCCAGCCGCGCGGGTAATTTTGCCAGAGAAACGTCGTCGGAAAAAAACTTGGCGGGTAGGTAAACACATCTTCGCTGTTCTTGAGCGACGTCGACACCATCCACATGAAAGGCAGGATAAAGATGATCGACAGACCGACGAGCAGGACATAGACGATCATCCGTTGCAGCAGACGCTGGTTCCGCATCCCGAATCGAGAATGACGCTGCGCCTGTGATGCTGCCATTGTTTGTTGCTGAAGATTTGCGCTCATCGAAGTCACCTTGCTATCGGACGCCAGCGTGCCGCCGGCAGAGCCCGCTCTGCCATCCCCACACTCAGCGTGCAGTCTCACCCTCGTAAAACACCCAGTACTTTGCGCCAAGGAATTGCAATGCCGTGATGATCATGATCACGAGCAGCAGCACCCACGCCAGCGCCGAAGCATACCCCATCTGAAAGAACTGAAACGCCACGCGATAGATATACAACCCGAACATCAATGTCGCATTCGCCGGTCCGCCGTTGGTCATGATCAGCACCAGCACAAAACCCTGCAGCGATGCAATGAACCCGACAATCAGGTTGTAAAAAATAACCGGTGACATCATCGGGACAGTCACGTTCCAGAACTTCATCCACGGACCGGCGCCATCGATGGAAGCGGCTTCGTACAGATGTTGCGGCACGCTCTGCAATCCGGCGAGGTAGATCACCATCGAGCCGCCTGCACCCCATAGACTCATGAGGATCAGCGCCGGTTTCGCCCACTGTGGCTGCACCAGCCAGCCTGGACCCTGGATGCCGAACCATGAGAGCACCGAATTGATTAATCCAAAATCCTGGTGCAGAATCATGATCCACAGGATAGCGACCGCAATACCGCTCACAACCGACGGCAGGTAGAAGATCGTGCGGAAGACCGAAATGCCAAGCACCTTCTGGTTGAGCAGAAGCGCGAGCAGGAACGACACGATCAATCCGAGACCGACGCTGCCGACCCCAAAGTAGAGCGAGTTCCACATTGCGGTGTAGAAGAGTGGATCGGAGATCAGCCGCTGATAATTTTGCAGCCCTGTCCAGGATGGTGGGGTCATCATCGACCAGTTCGTAAAGCCGATGACAAACGATGCCAGGATCGGACCGGCATCGAACGCAATAAATCCGATGATCCAGAGCGAAATGAACAGATAGAATTCGCGCTCTTCGCGTCGCGCCAGTTTTCCCAGTTTTGGTTTGCCCACGGGTCGCGTTGTCGCCTGCTCGATATGTTGTTGCCGAATCGCCATACCCTTCGCTCCATAGAACTATTCAGTCTTCCAGGTGACGGTTATTCGAAATAACCATCACCTGGCATAGCACCTATGATTAGCCTCAGCAGGGCCGCGCCCTGCGCGCTCGGCGTATCACGCGCGATTGACGGCAATGATCGGGTCTACCGCCGCAAACACCTGGTCGCATGCTTCCTTGACGGTCAATTGACCTGCCACCACCAGATCCCAGATCGGGCCCGCCGCCTGCGTCACCTGCGGACCGGTCGGCTGGTCGATGATGTCGTGGCTGGCAATGGTGCGCATCGCCTGCTCAACATATTTGGCGCCGGGAGGAGCGAACTTTGAATTGAGGTATGAGGGCCACGCTGACAGGCGCGCCGGACTGCCGCGACCGGTGATCCCCCACATATACGATTGACCGGTGGTCGAGAGGTACTCATTGAGGTAGATCCATGCCGCATCAGGGTTCTTGCTATCACGTGTGATCATGTAGGCGCTTCCTGCCGAGAAGGTAACATGCGCCTTGGGTCCCTTCGGCCACATCGCGATGTCCCAGTTGAACTTTGCGCCGGCGCGGATCGGTGGCGTCGCCCACGATCCCTGCATCGTCATAGCAATTTTACCGAACTGGAAGGCGGGCCAGGCGACATTCTGCAGGTCTGCCGGGCTTGGCACAGCGCCTTTTTCACGCAGTTCTTGCCACCATTCCAGCGCCGCAACCGCTTCGGGCTGGTTGATCAGACACTCGTCTTCCTTCGGTTCGCGCAGGTACTGTGCTCCAAAGGGCATCAGATACGTCGGCGCCATCAGCGAATCGCCCGGTGTTGGCAGCTCACCCAAACCGAAAATCTTGTTCGGTCCTTCGCCCTGGGTCAGTTTCAAGGCGACTTCTTTCAGTTTTTCGAGGTCCCACGTCTCGTCCGGATACGGAATGCCAGCGGCATCGAACAGGTCTTTGTTGTAGTACAGGTTGCCCGGACCTTCATCGTATGGAATGCCCCACAACTTGCCATCGCGCTGGTACGACACCAGTGACTGCGGGGTGAAGTCCTGCAGGTTGAAGTCTTTCTCCCGGGCGATGTAATCGTCGAGTGGGCGAAACAAGCCGTTCTTGATAAACTCCTGCGCCCAGGAGAACTGACAATACATAATGTCGGGCAGCGCATTGCCGGCAGCCTGTGCGACATACTTCTGGCGATATTCGCCGAACGGTGTATTCTCTGCCTTGACGACAATGTTTGGATGGCGCTGCATAAAGAGCGCATCGAACTGCTTCTGGCGCTCGAAGAAGGTGGCATCCCAGGAATGTGCAACGCTGATCTCCACGCGCTCACCCGGATCGGCAATCGCGCTTGTTGGCCACCCGCTGTTGCCTTCGTCGGGATCAAAGAGTGATACAGGCGTCGGTTCCGTCGCAGGGGGGGTGGTAGGGGCAGCGCCCGTGCCGGGCTGTTGCGGCGCCTGACCGCATGCCGCAAGAACCGCTGCCATAGCCGTGCCGCTCAACCCCAGGCGTGCACAGATCTGCAGCATTTCTCGCCGGCTCAGACCGCGCCGTTTCAACTCCTGCGCGAGTTCTTCCTCGTGATGCATGGTCATGGAGTTCCTCCGTATGCTGTTGGAATGTGCCAGGATGATGATGTCTGATGACGATGTGCCGCTAGAGTGACCGATAATGATGCAGGCGGTATCACGATCGCAATACCCATAGGGATCATCTGAAAACCCGAACGATAGACGAAATTCAGTGTATAAGCGTCTCCTTTCTAAGATTTTATAATTCATCAAAGCGGACCGAACGCTGTTCGGCAGCCGAACGGTAGGCGGCATGAACAAGGCGCAGCGTGTGCAGGTTATCAGCAGCATCGGTCAGCGGCGTTCCATCGGTATGGATTGCTTCCATGAGCAATGCCATCGGACCGATGAACGCATCCGGGATCCAGCGCCCTTCAAGGCGCACATCGAACCAGATGTCAGGCATTGTTGTTATGGAACGGCACTGCGATGAGTCGGCCCGCCCGTGTGAGTAGTCGTAGCGCAACCCGATGATACCCTTGATCACACCTTCAGTCCCCAGGAAACGAAATGTGGCATACGTGTCGCCGCAAATATCCACCCCGGCATCCTGAAGCACAGCATCGAGCGACTCGTATACGCGCGGGATGGCATACCGCTCTGCTGTGGATTGCGCAGCTTCATGGTTGATGTCATCACAGCCGATCACCTGCAGACCGTGAGCTCGGTATGCCGGCAAATG
>JBEPYG010000195.1:0-8575 GCA_041641515.1 Roseiflexus sp. | reverse complement strand
GTAGCGGGTTTCGGTCTTGGGCATAATCCCTCCTTAACCATTGCTCAAAGCATAGCAGATAAACTCCTTAAGAGATGCGGTTTTTTTAGGGTAATGACAGGATCTTCCGAAAATGTTGAAAAAAGATGCGGATTTGCAGTAAGCGAACGATCGAAATCGCACCTACAGGGCTGATGATCTTTGAAAGGATCAAATCCAGCATCACCATCAAAACGTGACCACTTTTTTGGGTGACGATGGAAGACCGTGCGCATACCTGCGTCCACCGTGCAGATATACCCTGCGATGCCATCTACGAGGCAACGATAGAGACCGTCAGACGGTCTTCAGGCAATGTATGGACAGGCGATCAACATGCGCACTGCGGGGAGCGAAGTACCAGGTGCATGTCTCACCAACGAAGCTGCTTGTCAAATCGTAGGGTCCGCTCGCTCACCACTTCATGCTGAAGCACACTGATACCAATTCTGGACGTTGGATGTAGCGTGTAGTCTCCATTGGAGACATGCTATCAAGGACGAATCCGGCGCAGGATCGCCATCAGACGGTCATAGTCATCGTGGAGGAGCGCTGCAATCTCGCGCCCGGCGCGCACCAGAAACGCACGCTCGTCGTTAGAGGTTCGGGCCGCGAGGCGAAGAGCGGCAGCAAGCGTGTCGTCGCCGGGGATGTGGGGTGTAAACAAGACGGTGCGAAAATAATCGGTCGCCTGGTTAAACCTTCCTACTTCCTCGATATCACATTCGTATACGCTGTAATGCACCGGCGGTGGTTGCGGCGGCAGGAATTGGTAGATTTGCCCATTATCCACGAACCCGACAATAATGGCAGAAAACTCGGTTTGCAACACCTCTGCTAGGTCGGGATTCTCGTGGTAGATGTCGGCATCGTATACCTCGCGTCCGGCATAGGTGCGTCCACGCACCAGAGCGCGACCACCGGCATCCCGACTACCGGTGCGAATGTTGTATACCAGTCCGTAGACTCCTCCGCGCTCGTCACGCGCCTGCGCTCGCACCAGCGCACCGAGCGGCGGCGCCTTCAGCAACTCGTATGCGCCTGCCGTGAATTCCGTGCTGGTCGCTTCGATCACTTCCGCAATGCGCGCTGGCATCTCTGGCATACTCACATTCAAAAGACTGGCGGTGAAGGTCTTCCCGTGCATAATCCGCTACAGCTCGCGCTGGCGAGCTACGTCCGGTTGGGGGACAGCGCGACCGCGCTCTGACGGCATCAGACGTATACCGGATTCATGTCTGAACGACCACCACACGTACCATAGAAATGGTATGTTTGCGTCGGCGGGGCAACGTCTCCCAGCGATTGCAAAAGCCATACCGCCGCCGACTCTCAATTTCGGGAGCTTCCCCCGACCCCCAGTCGTGAACAGTTCTCCAATGACCGCTTATCGGCGCTCGGCTATCTTCACCTCAGGCGTCCCTGCAGCTGCACCGCACACTGCTCGATGAACACAACGGCGTCAGTGTTATGGCTTTCCGGTATATAATCCCCTCTAGCTCGCGAAGACAGGCTTTGACCCCGTAGCCGAGAGCTTCAGCCCGACGGCGGGCGTAGACTTATGGCAAGCTCAGGCGCGTCCACGGACGCGGCGCCAGCGCACCCGGCGGCTATGGTCCCTCGGGCAGTATATGCGTTCAGCACGTCCGTGTCAACTTGCATTGTTTGGAAGATGCTGGTATAATAACCGCAGTCGGGGCCGCAAGGAGTTCGGGCCGACGGAAAGAGCAGGCCCCATCGTCTAGCGGCCTAGGACGCCACCCTCTCAAGGTGGAGATCGCGGGTTCGAATCCCGCTGGGGTCACCAAACTGTATACGGGCCCGTGGTGTAGCGGTTAACATGGAGCCCTGTCAAGGCTCAGAGCGCGGGTTCGAATCCCGTCGGGCCCGCCAGATACGGCGGCAAAAAGGCTCACAGACGTGAGCCTTTTTGATTCGCTTCCTCTCGCTTATCAGCGCTGCACTGCCTTCTCGAGAATATGGTATAGTATCGACGCCCCATACGCCTCATCAGCGAATAACAGGAAGAAGAGACGGAGGAGAAAGGGATATGTCGATACCCACGATCTCGCGGCGCACGTTCGTGAAGACAATGGCGGTCGGATCGGGAACGATTGCGTATCTGGCGACGGCGCTGACGGTGCACGGCGCCGGTCCGGAAGTTTACACCCTGCGCATCGTGCATACGAACGACCACCATGCGCGTATCGAACCGGTGTTCAGCGGCAATAACCCGGTGCACGGCGGCGTCTCGCGACGTAAGACCCTGATCGATGCCATCCGCAAAGAAGGCGGCAATCAGCTCTTGCTCGACGCCGGCGACGTTTTTCAGGGGACGCTCTACTTCAATCAGTATCGCGGGCTGGCAGACCTGGAGTTCTACAATGCACTCAAGTACGACGCGGTAGCGATTGGGAATCACGAGTTCGACATCGGTCAGCCGCCGCTGGTCGATTTTGCGCGTGGTGCGAACTTCCCGCTGCTCAGCGCCAACATTCAGGTGGATCGCTCGTCGCCGCTGTTCGGTCTGATCAAGCCGTGGGTTGTAATCTGGGTCGGCGGGCAACCGATCGGCATTATTGGCGCAACCACCGAAGACACCCCCGTGCTCAGCAATCCCGGTCCCGGCGTGCGGTTTACGAACTATATCGAAGCAGTACGCCTCGGTGTCGAGTCGCTGCGCCGCGATGGAGTCAACAAGATTATTGCGTTGACTCACGTTGGCGTCCAGGCGGATCGTGAACTGGCGCGGCGCGTGGATGGGATTTCGGTGATTATCGGCGGGCATAGCCACACACCGATGGGACCGATGGTCAATCCGCCGGTTCCAGAACGTCCGTATCCCGAAGTCATTGCTTCGCCCTCAGGCAAGCCGGTGATCGTGGCGCAAGACTGGGAGTGGGGACGCTGGCTCGGCGATCTGACGATTGGCTTCGATGCGAACGGCGATGTTACGCGCGTCGTTGCGGGGCGGCCCACCGAAGTGCTGCCGTCCATCAATCCTGATGGCGGTTTCGAGAACCGGATCAGAACCTTCAAAGGTCCACTGGATCAGTTGCGCGCCACGCCCGTGGGAGAAACACGGGTGACGCTCAATGGCGAACGCGCCGATGTGCGCTCGAAAGAAACGAATCTAGGGAACCTGATTGCAGATGGTATGCTGTCAAGGACGGCGCCAGCTGGTGCGCAACTGGCGATTATGAATGGCGGCGGTATTCGCACCAGCATTCCTGCCGGACGCATAACGCTTGGGCAGGTGCTCGAAGTCATGCCCTTCGGTAATACGCTCGTGCTGCTGACTCTGACCGGGGCGCAGGTGAAGGAGGCGCTCGAGAACGGCGTCAGCCGGGTCGAGCGAACCGACGGGCGTTTCCCCCAGGTCGGCGGGATGCGGTACAGCTGGAACGCATCGGCGCCGGCCGGAAGCCGTATCACCGGCATCCAGGTCTCGGATGGCAGGGGCGGCTTTGTGAATATCGACCCGAATGCCACCTATCGCGTGGTCGTCAACAACTTCATTGCCGGCGGCGGCGATGGGTACAGTGTGCTGCAGCAAGGAACGAACAGGGTTGATACCGGATTGATCGATGCCGATGTTATGACCGAGTATCTGCAGACACGCTCGCCGGTCAATCCGCAGGTCGAAGGGCGCATCGTGCAGGACGGCACACTGCCGGGTGCAGCGGCTCCGGCGCCTGCCCCGGTCGATACACCAGCTGCATTGCCGCGTACCGGCGGCGAGTCGTTGCCGGCGTGGTTGCTGGCGCTGGCGGCAGCCGGTGCGATTGGTGGCGGTCTGCGACTGCGTGAACGCGCCGCTCGTAAGATGAGTGTGGCACAGGGTAATGTGGAATGTGAAACGTTGAGCGTGGAATGTGAGAACGTGGAAGCGGTGAACGCTGAACGCTGAACGTGGGAACGTTGAACGTGCGAATGCGGGTGTGGGGAACAGAGGATGGCGACTCTGATCCCCACGCCCATTCGAAGGAGCCATGATGAACGCCGCTGATGTCATTGCTGCTGAACAACGCTACCTGCTGCAAACCTATGCTCGACCCGGCTTCGTGATCGAACGGGGCGAGGGGTGTTACCTCTACGACAGCGAGGGACGCCGATACCTGGATTGCGTCGCCGGTATCGCTGTCAATGCTCTCGGTTACGGCGATCCCGATGTTGTGGGCGCGATCAGAGAGCACGCTGACGGTATCATTCACCTTTCGAATCTGTACCATTCGCGCCCTGCCGTCGAGCTGGCGCAGATGCTGGTCGAGCGCACGCCATGGGCAGATCGGGTGTTTTTCTGCAACAGTGGCGCAGAGGCGGTCGAAGGCGCGCTGAAGTTTAGCCGTCGCTACGCGCGCGACACCCATGGCGACGGCAAAACGACGATTGTCGCATTCAGCGGTTCGTTTCATGGGCGCACGATGGGCGCGGTCGCAGTGACAGCGCGCGAGAAGTATCGCCAGCCATTCGAACCGGTGATGCCGGGGGTGCGCTTCGTTCCTTTCAACGACAGCGCCGCCGCCGCAGCTGCCGTCACCGACGATGTGTGCGGTGTGATCGTCGAGCCGGTGCAGGGTGAAGGTGGTCTCAGCGTAGCTACGCCAGAGTTCCTGCGCACCCTGCGTGAACGGTGCGATGCCGTCGATGCACTTCTCATCTTCGACGAAATCCAGTGCGGCATCGGGCGCACCGGATCGCTGTGGGCGCATGAACCGTATGGCATTGCGCCCGATGTTATGACGATTGCCAAGCCGCTTGGCGGCGGGTTGCCGATCGGCGCCATTCTGATGCGCCAGAAAGTCGCGCAAACGATCCACGTCGGTGATCACGGAACAACCTTTGGCGGCGGTCCGTTCATCACGTCGGTGGCGCACACCGTGCTCCGCAAGATTGCCGACCCCACATTCCTTGCCCACGTGCGCGATGTCGGTGATTACCTTGGAGAAGCGCTGAACGAGATGCACTCAGCTTATCCCGATACCGTCCTCGAGGTGCGCGGGCGTGGTCTGATGCGCGGCGTGGTCATCAATGGCTCCGCCAGCACAGTGCGCGAATCGGCGCATCACGAAGGGTTGCTGATCGCTACTGCAGGTGATGATGTGCTCCGCCTGGTGCCGCCACTGATCATCACCCGCGCGCAGGTTGACGAAGCGGTTGAAAAACTGACACGCGCCCTTGCTGCGCTTCGCTGAGACGTGAAGGAGCGCGTGTTCATACGTGCCGCAAGAAATAGTGTGTTTGCGTCGGCAGCTTGTTCAATTCCAATTGGTATCAGGCTTTGTGACGCCAGGAGTAGTATTCCAGAATCAAAAATCTCAAATGGTATCATACTCCGTCGCGGCGCGCAGTTAACCCCAGCATCATCGGTATTGTCGGTCGATCCGGCGGTGGCGCAAAGCGACCGCCGGGCAACGCCACTGTTCCCTCGAATGCGGGGAATCCATTGGCATACGGATATTCGCGCAGGGTTTCCAGGCGCAGACCGGCGTCCAGCAATATTGATACCAGGTCCCCTATTCCCCAGCTAAACTCGTGTGACGGGTGCGGATTGCGGAAGTTCTGCACCCCTTCCAGATAGCCGGAAGGCGCAAGCGCTGCGCCCGCCCACGCCACATAGTCGCCGATCCCCTCGTCGAATGACCAGATCTGTCCGCCGCCATAGCTGTAGGCGATGGTCTGACCCTGATCATCGAGCATCATCAGGAATGGATGAAACTCGATCATCACAAACCGCCCGCCAGGGGCAAGTACTGCTGCGACCCCGCGCGCCCAGGAGCGAAGATCGGAAAGCCAGACCAGAAAGCCATACGAACTGAACACAATGTCGAACGTCTCGCCGCGTTGCGCCGCCTCATCGAGCCAGTCGTACACATCAGCGCGGTGGAATGTCGCAGGAATGCCGGATTCATCAGAAAGACGACGGGCAAACGCGATCGCCTCATCGCTGATGTCAACACCGGTGACGTGCGCGCCAAGCTGCGCCAGACTAAGCGTATCCTGCCCGGCATTGCACTGGAGGTGGAGGAGTCGTTTCCCACGCACATCTCCCAGCAATTCCTGTTCTTCGGGGAACAGCGTGCTGCCGCCATCGCGAAAAAATCGCGCCTGATCGGCTTTGTGGCTGTTGTGCGCCTTGGTCGCTTCATTCCATGAGCGACGGTTGATTTCATGGAGATCTCTGCGCATTGGAAGATCCTTCTTTACACGTAAGACGGTCATATGCATGGGGCACAACGCCGCGATGAAAACAGAGCCGGGGATGCAGGCGAGACATCCGCATCCCCAGCGACTCTTTCCACCTCAGCGATGCCAGCCGGACCCATGCTATAATCGCGTTGAAACAGCAGCACCTGCCAGAGCATTCGAGCGCGGTCGCTCCGCATGGTTGCCGCGCTCGCGGTTCAAAGGAGAACACATATGTCAACCCCTCCAGTATACCAGAATCTGATTGGCGGCACGTTTGTCGACTCGGCCAGTGGGCGAACGTTCGAGAACCGCAACCCGGCGGACACGCGCGAGGTCATTGGCATTTTTCAAGATAGTGATGAACGCGATGTACAGGCAGCTGTTGAAGCGGCGAAGCGGGCATACCGTCACTGGCGGCTGGTTCCTGCCCCCAAGCGCGGCGAGATCCTGTTCAAAGCGGCACAGTTGCTCGTCGAGCGCAAAGAGCAATATGCGCGCGACATGACCCGCGAGATGGGCAAAGTGCTCAAAGAAACGCGCGGCGATGTACAGGAAGCGATCGACATGTGCTTCTTCATGGCGGGTGAAGGGCGACGCCTCTACGGACAGACGACCCCCTCCGAAATGCCCGACAAGTTTCAGATGTCGGTGCGCCAGCCGCTTGGCGTCTGCGGACTCATCACCCCGTGGAACTTCCCGATGGCGATCCCCTCCTGGAAAATCCTGCCAGCGCTCATCGTCGGCAACACGGTTGTCATCAAACCTGCTTCCGATACACCACTCTCAGTGTACAACCTAGTGCAGTGTTTGCTCGACGCCGGCATTCCCGATGGCGTGGTCAACATCGTCACCGGTAGCGGCAGTCGTGTTGGCGAACCACTCATCCGCCATCCCGATGTGCAGGTCATTTCATTCACCGGCTCGACCGAGATCGGCAGCAAAGTCGCGCGCGTCGGCGCCGAGGGAATGAAGCATGTTTCGCTGGAAATGGGCGGCAAGAACCCGATGATCGTGATGGACGACGCCAACCTTGATCTGGTCGTCGATGGCGCAATCTGGGGCGCCTTCGGCACGACCGGCCAGCGCTGCACCGCCACCTCGCGGCTGATCGCCCATCGCGCCGTGGTCGGCGAATTGACCGAACGACTGGCGGATCGCGCCGAGCGATTGAAGATCGGCAACGGGCTCGATGAAACCGTCGAGATGGGCCCATCGATCAACCGGAGCCAGCTTGAGACAGTGCAACGCTACGTTGAAATCGGCAAGAACGAAGGTGCGCGCCTGGTTGTCGGCGGAGAGGTTCTGCGTGATGGCGATTACTCCTACGGTTTCTTCCATCAACCGACGATCTTTGCCGATGTGCAACGCACAATGCGTATTGCGCAGGAAGAGATTTTCGGTCCGGTATTGTCGATTATTACCGTCGATAGTCTTGAAGAAGCGATCGATGTCGCCAACGACGTGCCGTATGGTCTGTCGTCCGCAATCTACACCCGCGACGTGAACGCCGCATTCCGTGCGATGCGTGACCTCTACACCGGCATTGTGTATGTGAATGCGCCAACGATTGGCGCAGAGATCCACCTGCCCTTCGGCGGCACCAAGGGCACCGGCAACGGTCACCGCGAAGGCGGCATTCAGGTGCTGGACGTCTTCAGCGAGTGGAAATCGATCTACGTCGATTTTTCGGGCACGCTCCAGCGTGCGCAGATCGATAATTATTGATTGCAGATCGGCTCTCTGTTCTGGGCGAAGCGCCTTTCACCGGCGGCGACACGGTCGGTAGCACACGGTGCGCCATTCCTGGCGTAAGTAATCCATTGCAACTCGTATGTCACGCGGAACCCGCGCCCACCTCCACCTCCACCATGGAGTCCACGTGCTCAACAACCGGCGGGCGCGCTGCAAAAAATCTGCTCCGCAGTGATCCGTCCACCTGTGAGTGCACGCAAAAGCGACTAGCGCAGCGGTATCGTGTCTTTCACGATACCGTAACCTTCCATGCACCCCGAAAGAGGTATAATAGCAGTGATACAACGTCCTGCGCTGACGAAATCGAGGCGTGCTATGACCGCTCGACCCTGGCATGCACATCTGACCATGATCAGCATTATGGCTCTGACGACGCTAGCTGTTGTCGCGCCTGCCGAACTGCGAGCGCGGCAGCGCCCTGCAATCGCCGATTTTGCGCCGCTGATGACGCCAGCCGAAGCGCAGGCGGCGGTCTGCGCGGCCCGGGCCCCCGAACGCGCGCTGCGCAGCGCACAGATGCAACAGCAACCAGGCGGGCAAGAGGCGGTTCCGTTGCCGTCCGTGCAAAACATGTATTTCGCGTCCTCCGGTTTCCATATCAGCGATCGTACCGGCT
>JBEPYG010000194.1:0-8588 GCA_041641515.1 Roseiflexus sp. | reverse complement strand
CTTATCGCACCCGACGCACTGCGCCAGGTTCCGATGATCATGCCGCTCAACGGATGCACAATCCGGCAGACCATCGAAGAGCGGTTGCACAATAGTGGACTGGCGCCTGCCGATATGCGCGTCGTGCTGGAAACTGATAGCGCCAGCGTTGCAATCGAGGCGGTTCGCAGCGGTATTGGGCTGGCTTTTGTGCCCCAGTCGCTTCTGCAGCGTTTCCCTGACATCAGCGTCGTCTCGATCGAGTTGCGCTTGCAGCAGGAATGGTTCGCGCTGCGCTCACGCGAACACACGATGTCGCGCGCCGTTCAGGAAGCGTTTGCTTTCTTTACCGGGCAGCATATGCTCGCCATCCTGCACGACATGGGCATCCAGTCGCCGCTGGAAAGCAAAGCGCTCGGAAAAGCAGCTAAAACGGAAAGGAGACCCGCATGACCCATACATCATTCGTGACCACCAGCCGTGGTCTACGCCGCGACACACTGCCAATGCGCCTGTTCGAGAAGGCGAAACGTCTGGGCATATGGAATCCCAGCGATATCGATTTCAGTCAGGACATCCGCGACTGGAACACGCTGACCGTGGAAGAGCGCGATCTGGTGTTGCGCCTGACCTCGCTCTTTCAGGCCGGTGAAGAGGCGGTCACGCTCGACCTGCTGCCCCTGGTCGCCACCATCGCTGCCGAAGGGCGTATCGAAGAGGAACTGTTTCTGACCAGTTTTCTTTGGGAGGAAGCCAAACACACCGACTTCTTCAACCGCTTCCTGACCGAAGTCGCCGGGGTGACGGGCGATCTGAGCCATTACCATACGGCTAACTACCGCGCGCTCATCCACGAAGCGCTGCCGGCCGCCATGGGTCGTCTGCGCGACGATCCTTCGCCAGAAGCGCAAGCTATCGCCTCGCTCACCTACAACATGATCGTCGAAGGCGTCCTGGCAGAAACCGGCTACCACGCCTACTTCACCATGCTCGAACGACGCAACCTGATGCCTGGTACGCGCAAAGGGATTGGGTTGCTCAAACAGGACGAATCACGCCACATCGCCTATGGCGTGTATCTCCTGTCGCGCCTGATCAATGCCGAACCACGTCTGTGGGATGTGGTCGTCGAGCGCATGAACGAACTCGTGGTGTACGCGATGGGCGTGATTGACGATGCCTTTTCCTGCTATGAGGTTGTCCCTTTCGGGTTGAGCCACGACGATTTTATGCAGTTTGCGATGGGGCAGTTCCAGCGTCGTCTCGACCGCATCGAACGCGCGCGCGATCAGACCTTGGAAGCGCTTGAAGAGGATGCATCCGAGACGCCGTGACACGCTGTCAGCGCAGGGTTGGCGATGTTGCATTGCACCAGGGGTAGCGTCGTTGCACTGCAACGGCGCTACTCTTCCACATCCCGGCGTTCAAGGACATGCACCAGCGCCTCGAACAGGTCGCTTTCGGTAATGATGCCGACGACCATGTTGTTCTCGTCCACCACCGGCAAACCGCCAATCTTGTTTTCGATCATGAGCATCGCCGCTTCACGCAGGCTGGTCTCCGGCGCCACCGTGATCGGATCTTCTGTCATCACCTCGTACACCTTAATCCGCCGCAATGCATCGGCAATGTCAAACGGATCCATCCCCGCAACCCGCAGCAGATCGGCGCCACGAATATCGCCCTGCGTAATGATGCCGCGCAGTTCTCCTGTATCAATCACAACCGGCAGCCGGCGGATATTATGTTCACGCATCAGCGCCAGCGCTTCACTGACCGGCGCCGCCAGGTTGACTGTGACTGCCGGAGCGCGCATCCAGAAGCGGATTTCCTCCTCGGCAGGCACCGAAGCGCGTCGCCTGGAAGATGTCGATGTCTTCGTCATTGAAGTTCTCCTTTCTGGAACAGTGCTATGCGCTCCATCCATCCTCACCGGACGGCGGGAGGAGCACAGCAACCTGACGCATGAATCGGTTCCTTAACAATTGTAGTCCGTCATATCTCGTGTTTGACGTAACAGGTTATCACCCGCAGTGACAGATTCACCACCCAAACGGACTGCTCCAGCGCTCATTCCATCACCAGCGTGTAAACGCATACTCTCCATATGTAATGGTTTCTTTCCTTTCCGACACATTGCGGCATGATACAGTACAAATTGAGGAATCCAGACTCGCCGGGCGTTGGAGGCAGACATGAAAGAACAACGAGTGGCTGACTGGATGAGCACCCCCGCAATCGTCATTGCTCCCACAACAACCCTTGCCGATGCACAACGCCTGATGGAGCAGCGACGTGTTCGCCGGTTGCCTGTGGTAGACAACGGCAAACTGATAGGCATTATCACGCGCGGCGATCTGCGTGCAGCTCAACCAGCCGATACGACGCTGAGTTACTACGAGTGGCGTGCATTACTCGATCGGGTAACGGTCGTTGAATGTATGACGCGTCACGTTGTTACCATCACCCCGGAAGCATCGACGCTCGACGCGGCACGGCTGATGTTGAACTACAAAATCGGCGGGCTGCCGGTTGTCGATGATGAGGGACGGGTGATCGGCATGATCACCGAGAGCGATCTCTTCCGCCTTCAGATTGCGCTGGCGACCGGTAGTACATTGCAGGACACCGTCCGTCCGACGCTGATATGCCACCACTGCGGCGCAGTGCTGCGCGGGCGATCACTCGAGACCATTGGTCGAGATGATCAGTGCTGGCGCTGTCACTACCATCTCCACCGCTGCGACAACTGCCGCTATTTTGATGGCATTGGCTGCATGCTGGATCGACCGGAACGCCACACTGCAATTCCCGGACGGGATTGTCCCTGCTTTGTCTATCTGGCGGCCCAGGAACAGGGTGCGGAACGGTAGCAACGGGCCGACACGCAATGATGAAAACTACTCTCATCGAACCGATATACGGAGCGCCGCTCATTGGGTGCGATGATCGCTACGAGGATCGCGCGACGGCGGGTCGGCAGCTTGCGTCGTTTCTGGGGCGTTTCCGCGGTACGCACGCCATCGTGCTCGCGATCCCGCCGGGAGGCGTGGCAGTCGCAGGAGAACTGGCGCGTTCCCTCCGTCTCCAGGTTGATGTGATCGTCTCGCGTGAGTTTTGGGTGCGCGTCAATCCTGCTGTTGCCGCCGGCGCCATCAGCGAGTCGGGCGGGTTGTGTCTGAATGGCGCCATTCTGCGCGTGCCGGGGGTGACACCTGCAATGCTTTGGGATATCGTCAGGTCCGAGCAGGCGATTCTTCCCGAATTGATCGCGCTCTACCGCCACGGACGTCCGCTGCCGTTCGACATCCGGCGACCGGTTATCCTGGTCGATGACGGTTTGAGCAGCGGTCTGGCGCAACTAGCGGCACTTCAGGCGCTCCGGCGCTATCATCCGGTGGCATGCCTGCTTGCGACGCCGCGCGCCGACGAACATATCCTGCGCACGATCAGACTATGGGCGGATGATGTGATCGTGCTCCATCTCCACACTCACAGCTCCACCAACACGGTTGATGGCTGGCAGTTGCCGCTGAGCGACGAAGATGCCGCTGTTCTGCTCGAGCGCTATCGGCGCCACGGTGCACCGCAATGACGAGACCGGTGATGTCGGCGCCTCCCTTCTCCCACAGAGTAGGAGAGGGGTTGGGAGCTTCGCCCGCAGCGCCAGGCGTGTGACCGTCTGACATGCACCCTGCAACGATCCTCGACTGTCCTCACTTGACCCCAGGGCTGTACAGCAACAGCGGCAACGACGACCCACGCAGAACCTTATCGGCGACGCTGCCAAGCAACAACAGGGAGAACCCGCCCCGTCCATGGGTTGCCATTGCAATCAGGTCGATGCTATGCGCCCGGGCATAATCGAGAATGCATGCAGATGGTTCTCCCACCGTCACAACAGCATCGACCTGCAAACCACGGGCGCGCAATTCCTCCGCCTGTCGCTCCAGATACGTCTGCGCGCGATCCTTGAGTGGTTGCAATACCGCAGAGGCAGCAACATTCTCATCGTGAACCGATAGACCAAGTGCAGCAGGATCAACGACGCGCAACAGCGTATACTCTGCATCCATAATGCGCCCAAAATGGATGCTGTGTTCGATGATCGCTTCCGCCAGCGGAGACCCATCGAGCGGGATCAGAATGCGGCGCAGAGGACGCCTGGCGTTTTGGGCATCGATGGTTACAGTTGGCTGATGGGGGCGCACCAGCATCACCGGTACAGGCGAACGCCGCACAATGACATCGGCGACGCTGCCAAGCCAGAGACGCGAGAGCGCCCCTCGACCGTGGGTTGTCAGTACGATCAGGTCGCACCTGATCGACTGTGCGTACTCGAGGAGCGTCTCGGCGACGGGTCCGCTAAGGATCGATGTGATCGGCGCGCGCACCGCTTGCTTTTCGATCTGCTGCGCCACCCGTTCGAGGTAGGCTGTTCGGCTTGTAGCGGTGGCGCGTTCTGCCACATCGGTCAGACTGCCACGTCCCGACAGGACGTGAGCAAGATAGAGTTGTGCGCCTGATCGCCGCGCGACCGAGAGCGCCAGCGGCAACGCGTGCTCACTGAACGTCGAACCATCGAGCGGCACCAGGATGGATCGGCACATGCGCGTCTCCTCGCCGAACCGTACCGGATTGCTATCTGGCAGCGCTATTCTAATGCACAACCAGCACCGGACAGTGAGCGCGCTGGACAACCGTATTGCTCACACTGCCCAGCAGCAGACCGACGAGCGTACCATGCCCGCGCGACCCCATCACGATCAGGTCGAAGTTCTCCTCTTCTGCGACGCGCAGAATAGCTTGCGCTGGCGGCCCTTCGAGTAATTGTACATCGACATCCGCCTGATCGCCGACCTGCGTGCGTGCGGCCTCAATCAGCGACTGGCCTATCAGCATCCGCGTTTCCAGCAGACGCTCGTATTCGGGCGTGCCGAGAAGATCGGAGACATGCGGGAATGCGTGGAGCAGGCACAATTTGGCATTGTAACGCTTTGCGATGTCGACTGCTACGTCGATCGCCCGCGACGACGTCGGCGAACCATCCACGGCGACGAGTATTTTGTGAAACATGCTGACCACCTCTCCTTTGAGTGCGATCACAGGCTACTACGTTCCTCCCCACTATACGTGATCGTGACGGAAAAGTGCAGGAAAGATGCCAGTACAGTGCGTAAAGGTATCACAACGTCGTCTCAGTGCGTTGTGAGGACGCCATCCACAGTGAACATCTCCTTCCAAAGGGAGGGATGGAGTATGGTATGCTGAACAGAGAACCGGCCTCGACGAGGAGGACAAGTATGCAGACTATCGTAGTACCGCTCGATGGTTCCGAACTGGCAGTCCAGGTGCTGCCGTATGTCAGGGTTCTGGCGCCGTTGTTGGGGGCGAAGGTTCATCTGCTCCGCGTCGTTCAGGATGTCCATGTGGGTGGCGGCGAGTCGTGGACGCAGGTGCTGATTTCAGTCTATGGCGTTCCAGAGAGCGAAGCGCTGCAACGCGATCAATACGATGCATCGATGGAGGCGCTCCGTCAGCGGGCGTATGCCTACCTCAATGAACAGGCGCGGATGCTCGAAGATGCAGGGATTGACGTTACCAGCGATGTGCGCTGCGGTTCGCCGGCGGAGGTTATCGTTGAAGTCGCTGCCGAACACTCCCCTGGCGCGCTGATCGCAATGGCCACCCACGGCTACAGCGGGTTGCGCCGCTGGGCGCTTGGCAGCGTCGCCGACAAGGTCATCCACGCGACAGAAGCGCCGGTGCTGCTGGTACGCGGGCAGGCGCAGCAGGTTGTGCACCCGCCACGGCGCATTCTTGCGCCGCTCGACGGCTCCGGACTGGCGCGACAGGCGCTGCCGCTTGCGAGCGAGATTGCCCGTGCTGCACACGCCGAATTGATCCTGCTCCGCGCAGTTGTGCCCATGATCGAGGCGTATGTCGGCGCACCCATGCTGGGGCGTCCTATCGCCGAAAATAATGAAGCGCTCGGTGCGCTGCGCGAGTACGCGCTGGATGACCTGAAAGCGGAAGCGGCATTACTGCGCGCCGAAGTTCCGCGCATCCTCACCCACGCCATCGTCGGGTATCCTGCCGAAGTTATCGTGGACGAGGCGCGCGAGATGGATGTCGACCTGATTGTGATGGCGACCCACGGGTATGGCGGGTTGCGCCGCTGGGCGCTCGGCAGTGTGGCGGATAAGGTGCTGCACGCCACCACGACGCCCCTTATCCTGGTGCGCGTCGGTGCGTAAGCGTCAGATATAGTGCAGTTTTTTGGCGGCTTCGGTCAACTGATCGCGAAAAGCCGGATGCGCAATGTTGATCAGTGCGCGTGCGCGTTGCGCCAGGGTGTGCCCATACAGGTCCGCTACACCATACTCGGTCACTACAAAGTGAACATCGTAGCGGCTGGTGACCACACCAGCGCCAACATCGAGCGTCGGTACGATGCGCGAAATGGCGCCATCACGCGCGGTTGACGAGATGGCGATAATTGGAATACCTCCCTCCGAGCGCGACGCGCCGCGAATAAAATCGACCTGCCCGCCAACGCCGCTGTACAGGCGCGTGCCGATGCTGTCGGCGCACACCTGACCGGTCAGGTCCACCTGCAACGCTGAATTAACAGCGACCATGTGTTTGTGTTGCGCAATGACGAAAGGATCATTGACGTAATCGGTGGGGTGCATTTCCACCATCGCGTTGTTGTGCACCCAGTCGAAGCAGCGCTGGCTGCCGAGGATGAAACCGGCAACGACCTTTCCCTGATGGATGGTCTTCATTTCGCCATCGATCACCCCGGCTTCGACCAGATCGATGACACCGTCGGAGAACAACTCGGTATGGATGCCCAGATGCCGTTTACCGTGCAGATTCGATAGCACTGCGTCTGGAATGGCGCCGATCCCGAGTTGCAACGTCGCGCCGTCAGGAATGAGTTCTGCAACATGCTGACCAATCGCCTGTGCGACGCTGTTCGTTTCGCCCTGCGGCAATTCCAGCAGCGGACGGTCGCTTTCGACCAGTGCTGTCAAACGCGAGATATGAATGAAACTATCGCCAAGGGTGCGTGGCATGCGTGCATTGACCTCGGCAATGACAATCTTTGCCGTGCGCGCCGCCGGCAGGGTGCATCCCACTTCCACCCCCAGCGAGCAGAATCCGTGACGGTCCGGCGGAGAAACCTGAATCATGGCGACATCGAGCGGCAGAATGCCCTGCCGAAACAGTTTTGGGATCTCGCCCAGGAATATCGGCGTAAAATCGGCGCGCCCTTCGTTGACTGCGCGCCGGGTGTTGTGCCCGATGAAGAGCGCATTGTGACGGAATGACGCCGCCAGTTCCGGCGCCGTTGTCGGGTCTTCCCCTGCCGTCAGCATATGAATGATCTCGACGTTGCGCAACTCAGGAGCGCGCGCAACCAGCGCATACAGCAACGGTGTCGGTACGCCGCATCCACCGCCAATATAGACGCGATGGTGCGACTCTATCAGTTCCACCGCTTCTTCAGCGGTCATTTCACGTCTTCCTGCCGTCAGCGAACGTGGCATGGCACTTATCTCCACATATCTGTATCAATACGCTGCTTCGTTCTGTGACGCCCCACACGTCCCACTCCTCACCTGCTCGCATGATAGGCAAGCGAGTTACGCGCCGGGGCGTAGACACGTGGAGAGGTCAATACGACGCGGGAACGCGTACAGAAACATCAGACGCCAGGCATACGCATACCCGCGCAGATGCGTTGGTTCTCAACCAGCGTTCACGAACGTTCGAGCGCCTGTTCGACGCGCGCTGTATACGGTTGCCCGTGGTACAGACCAATCCCGCGAGCAATGGCGCGATCCTGCTCTGCTGCCTGTTCGAGACCCTGTGCAGCGATCCGCAGGACAAAGGGCAGGAGCGCATTATTCAACGCATGGGCCGCAGTGCGCGCCACGGCGCTCGGAATGTTTGGCACCGCATAGTGCAGCACGCCCGATGCCAGGTACGTCGGGTTGCTATGCGTCGTCGGACGGCTCGTCTCGATACATCCGCCTTCGTCAATGGCAACATCGATAATCACGCTGCGCGGCTTCATCGTTGCGACCATGGCGGCGCTCACCAGTTTAGGCGCCCGACCGTGTGGGACCTTGACCGCTCCGATGACCACGTCGGCAAAGGGGAGCACATGCGCCAGGGCGCTTTCGGTTGCAAGCCGGGTCGTGACATGCCCCCGGCAGATCTGTTCTACTGCGCGCAACCGATCCATATCCTGGTCGAGCACCGTCGTCTGCACTCCCCAGGAACTGAAGCCATACGCTGCATTACCACCGACCCGTCCCGCCCCCAGGATTACAACTTCTGCTGATGGAACACCAGGAATCGGCGCCAGCAAGGTGCCGCGCCCGCCGCTCGGCGTTTCCAGCAGATGCGCTGCCAGTTGCGGCATCAAACGACCGCCGATCTCGCTCATGGGCAACAGCACCGGCGCGATCCCGTCGTTGCGCCGGATTGCTTCGTAACTGAGCGTCGATGCGCCTGCCGCCGCCAGCGCATCGATGACACGACGCGGCGTGACCGAAAGGTGCAAAAAACCGGCCACGATCTGCCCGGGACGCACC
>JBEPYG010000193.1:0-8594 GCA_041641515.1 Roseiflexus sp. | reverse complement strand
ACCCCGCGCTGCTGTAACTCCCGCGCAATGGGGGAGAGGCGCCCGTCGTCTGTGAGCAGACGGTGCGTGCCGCCGGTGAAGCAGTGAGTCAGAATATCACCAGGGCGCAACAGATCGACAATCTCGTAGAGTGGAGGCGGTCCGTTGCCGATATGCACCATGAGTGGCAGCGCTACCCGGTCGGCGAGTGCGCGCGCCAGTTGCAGCGGGCGAATCCCGACGCCGCGCGTGGTGTTGTGGTCGATGCGCGCCTTGATGCCTACGATAATGTCGCGATTCTCCTCGACTGTCCTGATCGCCAGATCGACATCACAATAGTCGAGATTGGCGAACTCCCAGGTCGGCGCGATCAATCCGATCGCTGAGAGGTTGAGAAAACCAAACATCCGCACCCGGCTGGCAGTGCAGATGAATTCGCGAAATCCCGGAAAACTGTAGGCGCCAGCGCTTCCGGCATCAACCCAGGTTGTCACGCCGCTGCGTGCTGCTACCGGGTCAGCCTCGATGCCCCAATACGTAACGCCCCAGTACACATGAGTATGGAGATCGACCAGCCCGGGGGTGACGATGTGCCCCGAGGCATCGATCACGTCGCGTGCCTGAGATGGGTCGAGTGATGGCGCCACCGCCGCAATGCGCCCATCGCGGATCGCAACATCGGCAGGAGCGTCTAGATTGTTTGCCGGGTCGATGACTCGCCCGCCACGGATGAGAAGATCGTTCATAGGGCGCCTGTTGTTCTGCTGACCGAAACCGTGTGACGACATTATCTCTGGAAAGGCAATGGAACGCAACCTTCGCTATGACGTTCGTCATAGTGTGGTATCCCGCTTTTCACACGCTCGCATCTCTATCCTCCTGCACTTCACCAAGTGCTAGCTTTGCGCTACGCTGACGGCAAGCAAACCGGAGGGCGTTATGAGTGAACTGGCAATCGATGTAGTGTATAATGCCGGAAAGAAACGGCGTTGCTCATCCAGAGACGTAAAGGAGCCGGGTATGCACCCAACAGACGCTCTCCCCGCGAATGAGCCGTATGTGATCGCCGACTGCGACGCGCGTGGCGTGGTGCGGCTGACCCTGAACCGTCCTCGCCAGTTCAATGCCCTATCCGAAGAAATGCTATCCGCGCTCCAGACGGAACTCGACGCTGCAGCTGCCGATCCACAGGCGCGCGTGGTCGTCATTGCCGGTCGGGGCAAAGCGTTCTGCGCCGGGCACGATCTGAAACAGATGAGAGCTAACCCCAGCCAGGAATACTACGAAGAACTGTTCGCCCGCTGCTCGCAGATGATGTTGACGATCCAGCGTATGCCGCAGCCCGTGATCGCCCGGGTGCACGGGATCGCCACAGCAGCCGGATGCCAGCTGGTCGCCACGTGCGATCTGGCCGTCGCTTCTGAAGACGCAACATTCGCCGTGTCCGGCATCAATGTGGGGTTGTTCTGCTCCACGCCGGCAGTGGCTCTGTCGCGCAATATCGGGCGTAAAGCCGCCTTCGAGATGCTGGTTACCGGCGAACGTATCGATGCCCGCACTGCACAGGCGCTTGGACTGGTCAACCGTGTCGTACCTGCCGCCGATCTCGACGCCGAGGTGCAGCGTCTGATCGATGCCATCATTGCCCGTCCAGCAGAAGCAATTGCGATTGGCAAGTCACTCTTCTACCGCCAGATCGAAATGGGCATCGCCGATGCCTACCAGTTGGCGGGTGAGACGATGGCATGCAACATGATGGAACCCTGCGCGCAAGAAGGGATCGACGCTTTCATCGAAAAACGTTCGCCAGCGTGGGCATCGGGCAAACATACTACGTAGAGGCGTTGCATCGCAACGCCTCCTGCCCGTGGCACTGCAACGGCGCTACGTCATATGGCGCGGCGTTCCCCATCGTTTTTGTGCAGACAAACGGCGCCGTTGCGGGACGACACACGAAGATGCACCCCTATCGACACCGTCCGTCTGCACCGATTGGGCGATGCCGGTGGCGGTTCTGGCGTTGCGTCAGATTCGTCGCGGCATGAGCACAGTGTAGTCGAAGTCGAGCACGACCGCCGGATCATAGGTTCCATCAGCGTTCTGATACGGAAAGTCGTGGCATGAGCGGTCTTTGACGGCGACAGTGCGCACCCGCAGCGCACCGATGTCGGCACGCCCCGGGATCTCCATCTTGTCGAGGATTTCCGACCAGGCGTAGATCGTATCGCCGGCAAAACTCGGGTTCGTATGGCGACCGCTGTTGATCGCGGCAATGCTCAGGGCGTTCGCCAGCCCGTTGAACGACAGCGCGCGCGCCAGACTGATGATATGCCCGCCATAGACAATCCGCCTCCCGAAACGTCCTTCTTTCTCGACATGCTGATTGAAGTGCACCCGCGCCGTATTCTGGTACAGGCGTGTCGCCTGCATGTGCTCGGCTTCTTCGATCGTGACACCATCGACATGGTCGATCTTCTCGCCCACCTGGTAATCTTCCCACACATACGAGCTTCCGGCGCGCGCAAGGTCGTACTGCCCCGGCTGCAGCCGGTACGGAACCGTCAGATCAGTCACAGCAACCGATTCGGGCAACGTCGGTACGACCGCCTCCGGTGCAGGTGCATCCAGATCGCGTTTGCGCACCATGACCCAGCGTGTGTATTCGAGCACGACTTCGTTCCGCTGGTTGACGCCGACCGAATGAACGTACACGACGCCGGTTTTACCATCCCTGTTCTGTCGCAGCCCGATAACGGTCGAGGTCGTCGAGAGAGTGTCGCCGGGATACACGATTGCGCCGAAGCGCCCGCCGGCATACCCCAGGTTGGCGATCGCATTGAGCGAAATGTCGGGCACCGTTTTGCCGAACACAATGTGGAACACGAGCAGACTATCAACAGGGGCGCGCTCCAGTCCTAACGTCTGGGCGAACGGCGTCGAAGACGTCAGCGCAAACCGCGACCCGTAGAGCGATGTGTAGAGCGCCACATCACCCTCGGTGACAGTGCGTGGGGTAGCGTGAACGATCTCCTGCCCCAACCGAAAATCCTCGAAAAAATTGCCGGGATTGGTTTTGACGCTCATGCCGCCCTCCTCTGCTCAAAGACCATACGCCTGCGCCAGTTCGGGGTCTTTTTTGGCGATCATGCGCGCCAGATCGACAATCACCTTCGCCTGCTTCCAGGTTGCGTCGTCCTGCATCTTGCCATCGATCATAGCGACGCCGGAACCGTCGGGCATGGCATCGAGGATGCGTTTGGCAAACAAAACTTCGTTGACATCAGGGCTGAAAACGCGCTTGGCGATCGGGATCTGGTTTGGCGCGAGCGACCAGGCGCCGGTGCAGCCGAGGAGGAAAGCGTTACGGAACTGCGCCTCGCAGGCAGCTTCGTCCTTGATGTCGCCGAATGGTCCGTAGAAGGCGCGCAACCCGTGCGCAACAGCGACATCGACCATGCGCGCAATCGTGTAGTGCCATAAATCTTGCTGGTAGAAGGGGCGATGCTCCTGCCCTTCCTGTGGATCGGCAAGGACGCCGTAGAACGGGTGCCCGCCGCCGACACGGGTCGTCTTCATGCCGCGCGACGCCGCCAGGTCTGCCGGTCCCAGGCTGAAGCCGTGCATCCTCGGGCTTGCGCTGGCAATCGCTTCAAGGTTCATCATCCCCTGCGCCGTTTCGAGCAAAGCGTGGATCAGGATCGGCTTCTGAATCTGGTGTTTTGCCTCCAGCAACGCCAGATACTGGTCGACGAAGTGAATATCCCACGGTCCTTCCACCTTGGGGATCATCATCACATCGAGTTTGTTGCCGACTGCTGCGACAATTTCGGCAATATCGTCGAGGACCCAGGGGCTGTTGAGCGCATTGACCCGCACCCACAGCGCGGTATCGCCGAAGTCGGTGGCGCGGGCGACGTCGATGAACCCGGCGCGCGCCGCTTCTTTGGCATCCATCGGGATGGCGTCTTCCAGGTTGCCGCACAGTACATCCACCTGCTTTGCCACGTCGGGAATGCGCGCGCGAATCTTCTCGATGTGCGGCGGGAAGAAGTGGATCACGCGCTCGGGCCGCACCGGCAGTTCGCGGATCGGTTGCGGCGCACCAGCCGCCAGCGGTTTGTAGAAGTGAACGGGAAGTTTCATAACGCCTCCTTACGGGTAAGTGTGCACACTTACCGTCCCCATAGTGTTTTGCGTCGGCGGGGCGACGTCTCACGGCATCTGCGAAAGCCATCCCGCCGCCGAAGTGTCATCTCGCGAGCTTCCCCCGCACCCTCCAATCGTGAACAGTTACGCTTGCGGAACGTCAGGTCCGGCGACGATCCCTTCATCGTGCAGTTTGCCGACTTCGCCTTCACTCAAGCCGAGGATGTCCAGCAGGATCTCGTCAGTGTGTTCGCCGAGCCGTGGCGCGCGCTGCGCCGGCAGCCGCGGCATCTGGCTGAAATCGAACGGCGAGGCGGGCATGAGATAAGCGCCAATGCCGGGTTGATCGACCATGCTGAACATCGGGTTGTCCGGCGAACAATCCGGGTCTTGAGCGATCGCCTCCCGCACCGTGCGATACGGTCCCCACGTGACGCGGTGTTGCTCGAAGATGCGACGCACCTCGACAAATGTACGCGCATGAAACCAGGGTTCCAGCAGAGCTGCAATTTCTCGTCGCGCACGAAAGCGGTCGCCCTCTTCGTTCATGTCGAGACCAAGGCGCTCACCGAGCGCTGTGAAGGCATCGCTCAGCCCGGTCGCCTTGCCGAGCGCCTGCCACTGCAGGTCAGTCAACCCGACAACCATGACCCGTTTGCCGTCGAGGGTCTCGAAATCGCGCCCAAAAGCGCCGTACAGATAGTTCCCCTGTTTAGGGCGGTCGGTATCGTTGACCATCACCTCGGCGATCATGCCGAGATGACCGATCATTGCCAGCCCGACATCCTTCAGCGCCAGTTTGACCAGCTGCCCTTCGCCGGTGCGTCGTCGATGGCGTTCGGCAGCTAGCAGACCGAGTGCAATCATCTGTCCGGTGACAATATCCCACGCCGGCAAAACGTGATTGACCACCTCGGGTGAAGTGAAGGGACCGGTCATGAAGGGCAGGCCCAGCTGCGGATTGACTGTGTAATCGACCTCCGAGCCGCCGTCGCGCCGCCCCAGCAGGTTGACCATGATCAGATCGGCGCGGTGCGCTTTCAGCGCCTCGTAGCTGAGCCATCCGCGCGCCGGGAAATTGGTGATGAACAACCCCGCCTCATCGCCGGGTGCACAGATCAGTTGCGTCAACAATTCCTGCCCACGCGGGTGCCGAATATCGACGGCAATCGAACGTTTGCCCTTGTTGAGACCCGCCCAGAACAAGCTGTGTTTGCCGTCGAGAGTCACGGGCCAGCGCCTGTAGTCAAGACCGCCGCCGATCGGGTCGAAACGAATGACATCGGCGCCCAGCTGCGCCAGGGTCATACCACCGAGCGGTGCAGCAACGAACGCCGATCCTTCGACGACTCGCATTCCACTGAGAATACCGTTCATTGGATTGCACTCCGTGACCTAGAAGAACGGGGAATCGTGTTGTGAGATGACGTGATTGTAGGATTACGGGATTGTGAGATTGTCGTGTGATTATGTTCCCACATTCAACGTTTGCACGTTTGCACGTTTCACGTTTACACGTTCCCGCGATGAAATGACGTGATTATGAGATGGTCGTGTGATTGTGTTCCTACATGCCACGTTCGCACGTTTCACGTTCGCATGTTCGCATCAGATCACCCGTTTGGCGCGCAATTCGCCGATCTGTTCATCGTTCATGCCGAGAAGATCTCTCAGCACCTCTTCGGTATGCTCACCGAGTTTTGGACCAAGACGCCTGATCTTCCCTGGTGTTTCCGACAGTTTGGGCACAACGTTCGGCACGATGATCGTTTCGCCCAGATCCTCGACATCGATCGCGACGAGATTGCGCCGTGCGTGCACCTGACGATTGCCGAAGATGTCAGCGATGTCGTTGAGCGGTGCAGCTGGAGTGGCAGTCGCATAGCATCGTTCCAGCACTTCGGCGCGGGTCAACGAACTACACCAGTCGCGCACGATTTCGTTCACATCACTTGCGTGCTCGAGGCGTATCTTCTGTTCGCCGTAAATGCTCGACGACGCAAGTTCGGGACGTCCCATCGCTTTGGCGAGCCGGGCGAATAGTTTGTCGGTTGCACAGGAAATCGCTACCCACTTGCCATCCTTCGTCTGAAAGTGTCCGTGAGGGCAGGCAAAATCATTGTGATGGGGTCCATGCCGTTCACGCACCTTTTTGTACATCCCATAGGCGGGTACCAGCTCGTCGCTACAACGAAAGACCGACTCGTACAGCGCAGCATCGATATACTGCCCGCGTCCGGTTTTTTCACGATAGTGGAGCGCAATGAGCACCCCGATACAACCGTACAGCCCCGTCATATAGTCGCCGAGGGTGGTCGAACCAGGCGTAACCGGCGTTCCCTTCGGCATACCGGCAAGATACGAGATGCCGCCGACGGCGTGGGCAATGCGGGCAAACCCCGGTCGATCCTTATACGGTCCCGTCTGCCCATAGCCGGTCACGCGCAGCATGATCAGACCCGGATTGATCTGACTGAGCACATCCCACCCCAATCCCCACTTTTCGAGCGTGCCAGGACGAAAGTTCTCGCACAACACATCGGCTTTTGCGATCAGGTCCTTGAAAAGTTGTGCACCTTCGGGATGTTGCAGATTGAGGGTCACCGAACGCTTGTTGCGCGACTCGCTGAGCCAGGTCAACGTATCGCCGCGCGCCGTCGGCGTTCCAAAACGGCGCAGGGCATCGCCGCCAACCGGATGCTCGACCTTCAACACATCCGCGCCAAACTCGCCAAGCAGGGTGGCGCAGAAAGGCGCCGCAACGACAGTTGCAGCATCGATCACACGAATACCAGCTAGCGGCAAGGAACGTTCGTTTCCATCCATTGCAGATCACCTCGTCCTAAATAATCTTTCGGCTGCGCAGGCGCTTGATTTCCTCGGCCGAAATGTTGAGCAGTTCGCGCAAGACCTCATACGTATCATTACCAAGCGGCGGTCCCAAATTTGTGATGCGCCCAGGCGTTTCGGAAAGGGTAGGGACGACATTCGGCACAACCACCTTGCCAACGCCTTCTGCTTCGATGCACGCAAGATTACCGCGCGCTTGAAAATGTTCGTCGTTGAAAATGTCAGCGATGCTGTTCAAAGGACCGATCGGGACCTCTTTTTCGAGACAGCGTTGCATCACCTCATCGCGCGTCAGTGAGCCGACCCACTCGATAGTAATCTGGTTGACGGTGTCACGCGCAGCTAGCCGTTTGCGCTGATCGCCATACAGTTCAGAGGAGGCAAGTTCGGGACGCTCCATTGCTTCTGCCAGGCGCTCGAACATCTTGTCGGTCGTGCATGCAATTGCGACCCATTTATCGTCTTTGGTGCGGAAGTGTCCGTGGGGCACAGCAATAAAACTGCCCGACCCTTCACGCTCCCGAATTTTGCCGAACAGACCATAGGCAGGGGCAATCTCATCGAGAATGCGAAAGACCGCCTCGTAGATGGCCACATCGATCAACTGCCCCCGACCGGTTTTCTCCTTGTGCAGCAGTGCAATCAAGATACCGATCGCGCCAAACAGACTCGCCACATAGTCGCCGAGCGGCGCCGTGCCCGGCAGCACCGGCGTTTCGCCGGGAAAACCCGCCAGGTACGAGAGACCGCCAAAGGCGTGGGCGATATGCGCAAACCCGGAGCGACGACGATACGGGCCAGTCTGCCCATACCCGGACACCCGCAGCATAACCAGTCCTGGATTGACCTCATGCAACACAGACCATCCCAATCCCCATTCTTCCATTGTGCCGGGACGAAAGTTCTCGACCAGCACATCCGACTTTGCCACCAGTTTGAGGAACAGTTCAACACCCTCCTTCTGCCGCAGATCGATCGTGACCGATTTGCGATTGCGCGCTTCGCTAAGCCATGCCAGCGTTGCATCGTGGCGCGTGGTAGGGGTGCCGAACCGTCGCATTGGATCGCCGCCGATGGGATGCTCGACCTTCAAGACCTCGGCGCCAAACTCTCCCAGGATAGAGGCGGCATATGGACCGGCAAGAAAGTTACCGACGTCAATCACCCGAATCCCACTGAGCGGCAGACGATCATGCTCGGATGGTCGATCGGGAAATGGCTCGGGGATTGCAGAGGCGCCGCTTCTGCTGATCAGAGGGGGTGGATCCTGCCGGGAAGGTGGTGAAGACATTTCTTCAGAAGGGGAGTCACTCGCAGGAACAACTTCGGGAGACGCCGGGGGCGACGTCTCGCCAGAAGTCGATGTCGGATCATCGATATGCTCAGTCGCAACCGTTGTCTGACTCGCCGTTTTTGCCGAACGCGCCCCTTTCGTCATGATCCTGCCTCCTGTAGCCCATGAAGAATACAATCAGAATACTCCATCCGTCGCACTAGGCATCTGTGCAAGACACTGCACGCGATGCCGTGCGCTGTCAGGAAGAACTGCGTGGGGGGATGATATGAGCAAGATACGGATAATAGTGTATCATATGAGTAAAATATTGGTAACTGCCGGT
>JBEPYG010000192.1:0-8599 GCA_041641515.1 Roseiflexus sp. | reverse complement strand
TATTCGCCGGTTGCCTAGGGTGCGGTGACCCCGGCGAAAGAACGCTTCCGGAAACCGGCGTCTACCGCCTGAGCGTGGGCAGCAATAGACACCAGGGTGTCGGCGCATTTGAACTGCGGATTGCGCCGGCGCCCTAGAAAATGGGGATTACCAGTTGCTCTCTGTCAAAAAGTGTAGTAGAATATCAGCGACTTGCACCATACGGGCGTCTGTCGTGGAAGGTAAAAACGCGGCATTGCCTGTACGCAAGGATACAGAACCAGCTTTCGCTCATTCCAATGTCCTGAGGAGGACCTGAATGGCTAGCAGAACCGAGGAGATGGTTCGGCATCTCAAGGCCTTGCAGATGAATACGCCCGATATCGAGGCGTCTGCTGTCGTGAGTGTAGATGGCCTGATCATGGCCTCGGCGCTGCCGGCTGATGTAGAGGAGGATCGCGTCTCCGCGATGAGCGCCGCCATGCTGTCGCTTGGGGAGCGGATCGCGAACGAACTGAAGCGCGGGCAGCTCGATCAGGTGTTCGTCCGTGGCGAAGAAGGATATGTTGTGCTGGTGTCGATTGGAGATGAAGCGGTGCTGACCGCGCTCGCCGCCAGCAAGGCGAAACTCGGCCTCGTCTTTCTTGAGATGAAGCGCACCGCAAATGAGTTGTTGAGCCTGGTATAGCGCTCGTTTCTGCACAGGCATGACCGGCGAGGTCGGATCGGCGATCCCTCCTCGCCGCTTTTTTCTGTTACACGATGCGAAAAACCATTATCGATATTCAGCAGATGAAAACGCGCGGTGAGCCGATCGCAATGCTGACCGCCTACGATGCGGTCACCGCCGCGCTGTTCGATGCCGCCGGCGTTCCAATGTTGCTGGTTGGTGACTCGCTGGGTGATAATGTCCTCGGGTTCAGCTCGACCATCCCGGTGACCATCGATGATATGGTGCGCCATACGGCAGCGGTGGCGCGTGGCGCGCAGTCAGCCCTGATCGTCGCCGATATGCCCTTCCTGTCCTATGCCACGCTGGACATGGCAGTTGCTGCCGCGCGTCGGTTGATGCAGGAAGGCGGCGCGCAGGCGGTCAAACTCGAAGGTGGGCAGACGATGACGCCCATCGTCCGTCGTCTGGTCGAATGCGGTGTTCCGGTTATGGGGCATCTGGGATACACACCGCAGTCAGCACACGTCTTTGGGAAAGTGCGGGTGCAGGGGAAGTCTGCTGCTGCAGCGCGCCGCATGGTCGAAGATGCTCTTGCCCTGGAAGAAGCCGGCGCTTTTGCGCTGGTTCTCGAACTGGTTCCGGCACAGCTAGCTGCTGCTATTACCACACGCCTGCGCATCCCAACTATCGGCATCGGCGCCGGTCCGCACTGCGACGGGCAGGTGCAGGTGTCCACCGATATGCTCGGGTTGCGCGACGATTTCAAGCCACGTCACGCACGCCGCTTCGCCGAACTGGCGCCGATCATCCGTGCTGCCGTCGCCGCTTACATCGCTGCTGTCGGCGAGCGCAGCTTCCCTGCTGACGAACACAGCAGTCGGATGGACGAAGCAACACTGCAAGAGGCGCTGGAGGGATTATCGTAGGCTGCTATGCGCGTGATTGCCACGATCGATGAATTCCGCGCGGCGCGCGCCGCTTTGCACGGCACGGTGGGTCTCGTGCCGACAATGGGGTATTTGCACGAGGGGCATCTCTCGCTGGTGCGCCGCGCCCGCTCTGAGAACGATTACGTCATTACGACGATCTTTGTCAACCCGACTCAGTTCGGTCCCTCCGAAGACCTGGCGCGCTACCCGCGTGATCTGCCGCGCGATCTGGCGCTTCTCGAAGCCGGGAAGGTCGATCTTGTCTTCGCGCCGGACGTTGCCGAAATGTATCCGCCCGGGTTTGGCACGTTCGTCGATGCTGGACCGATCGCTGCACCGCTGGAAGGCGCGGCGCGCCCCGGTCATTTCCGCGGTGTCGCTACAGTGGTGTGTAAATTGTTCAATATCACCACGCCGCACCGCGCGTACTTCGGTCAGAAAGACGCACAGCAAACGCTGGTGATCCGCCGGATGACTCGCGACCTGAACCTCCCTGTCGAGATTGTCGTCTGCCCGATTGTGCGTGAGCCGGACGGTCTGGCGATGAGTAGCCGCAATGTTTACCTCAATCCCGAAGAACGCCGTGCAGCAACGGTGCTGTTCCGTGCACTGCAGGCAGTGCAGGAGCGCTTTCGCGCCGGTGAACGCAACGGTGATGAGTTGCGTGCAGCGATGCGCGCCGTCATCGATGCCGAACCGCTGGCGCGCGCCGATTATGTCAGTATTGCTGACCTGGAAGATTTGCACGAACTCGACGAAGTGACCGACTCGGCGCTGGCATCGCTTGCTGTACGCATCGGAACGACCCGGCTGATCGATAACTGTTTACTGAATGCGTGACGGGCAGTGTGCGTGCAAAACCGCTGCCCACACGTCTTTCCCTTCCTGGTGGTGGTGCGTTTGGGCTGTGTGGAGGTTTCTCATGACTGCTCATCTGGCTGACCTGATCCGCAACATTCCTGATTTTCCCGTTCCTGGCATCCAGTTCAAAGATATAACGCCGCTGCTGCAAAATGGTGAAGCGCTCAAACAGGCGATCGACGCGCTGGCGTCGCGCTATGAAGGACGCGCCCTCGATGCTGTTGTTGGGATCGAGTCGCGTGGATTTATTTTTAGCGCACCCCTCGCCTACCGCCTCGGTATCGGTCTGATCCCGATCCGCAAACCGGGTAAACTGCCATGGGAGACGTTTGCGGTCGAATATGAATTGGAGTATGGCTCGAACAAACTCGAAATGCACCGCGATGCTCTGCGTCCTGGAGCGCGTGTCATTGTCGTTGACGATGTGCTGGCGACTGGGGGAACTGTCGCTGCTGCGTGTCAGCTGGTCGAGATGGCAGGCGCTGTCGTTGAGGAAGCAGCTTTCCTGATCGAATTGACGTTCCTTCACGGACGTGAACGTCTGGCAAAATATCCTGTGTTCTCGATGATCCAGTATTAGCCGCCAGCGCATTATGCAGATTGTCCGGCTGTTCTGTATCGCCGTCCTGCTCACATCGTGCGGCGTGGCGCCTGTTGCCGTTGCGCCGCCTTCTTTCGCCTCTCCAACTGCCACGCCAACTCCGCTGCCTCCGACTGTTCCGCCCACACCGTTGCCGACCGCCACCGCCACCCTTTCACCAACTGCGACTGCTACCTCTTCGCCAACGATAACCGTCACGCCACTTCCAACAACCACGCCGCTCCCGACCGCTACTCCGACGCTGGTTCGCGCCAATCCCCTCCAGTTTGGCGTTGCGGCCCATCTGTTCTACACGTCACGCCGGTTGCCGCTGGAACGCGCCAGGGAAGCCGGGTTTACCTGGATCCGCCAGCAAATTCACTGGAAAGATCTGGAAGGACCGCCAGGACGCTATGCGTGGGGAGAACTGCCGTCTGTGATCGATGCGGTCGATGCAGCGAACCTGCGCCTGCTTGTCACGATTGTGCGTGCTCCGGGGTTCTACTCGCGCGGAACCTATGGCATGCCGACCGATCCGGAACGTCTGGGGGATTTCGTCGAGGCGCTGGTGCAGCGGTTTCCCGGCAAGATCCATGCTATCGAAATCTGGAATGAGCAAAACCTGGCATACGAAAATGGCGGACGTGTGACTATCGACGACGCAGGGAGATATGTTGAACTGCTCTGCGCAGCCTACCCGCGGATCAAGGCGCTTGATCCGTCGATCGTCGTCCTGGCGGGCGCGCCCTCTTCGACCGGCATCACTGATGCACGGATCGCAGTAGATGATAGAGTATACTACTCGGCAATGTACACCTATCGGGAGCGCATGATACGGGGGTGTATGGATGCTCAGGCGGTCCATCCTGGTGGCGCCGCCAACCCGCCCGACACGCTCTGGCCCGCCAACCCGAGCACTGCTCGGGGGTGGACAGATCATCCGACGTTCTATTTCCGCCACGTCGAACATATTCGGCAACTGATGGTTCAATCCGGTCTTGGTGACATTCCGGTCTGGATCACGGAATTCGGCTGGGCAACGCGCAATACAACGCCGGGGTTCGAGTATGGAAATCAGGTATCATTCGAGCAACAGGCGGAATATATCGTCGGGGCGATGCGCCTGACAGAGGAGCGCTATCCGTGGGTAGAGGCAATGTTTTTGTGGAACCTGAACTTTGCCATCCTGCGCGCACGGAGCGGTCAACCCTTGCACGAACAGGCGTCGTTTGCCATTCTCAATCCCGACGGCAGTCCACGCCCTGCATTCATCGCCATCCAGCAGTATCTCACACAGGAGCGGTAGTGGAATGCGGCATAGGGGAGATGGAATCACGTAATCATCCAATCGCGTAATCGGTTCCTGGTTCTCGGAGGCGCGTAAATATGGAAACAGGCGTTGATCGTCGTTCAGTATGGCCGCCGGAAGAACTTCAACGATTGAACGAACAATTCAAGACCCAACCGCCGGAAGCGTTGCTGGCGTGGGCAGCGCATACGTTTCGTCCCCGTATCGCGTTGACATGCAGTTTCAGCGGCCCGTCGGGGATGGTCCTGCTCGACATGATCGCCCGGTTCAACCTGGACATTACAGTTGTTTTCCTGGACACCGATCTCCTCTTTTCCGAAACCTACGAACTTGCTGCCATCGCCGAGCGTCGTTACGGCATCCCAATCCAGCGGCGCCGTCCTGCCCTGTCTCTCGAAGAGCAGGATCGCCAGGAAGGACCGCAGCTCTATGCGCGCGACCCAGATCGCTGCTGCCAGTTGCGCAAAGTGGCGCCGCTCGCCGAAACGCTGCGCCATTACGACGCCTGGATCAGCGGACTCCGGCGCGATCAGTCAGCCACGCGCGCGACTATCGACCTGCTGGAGTGGAACACGCGCCATCACCTGGTGAAGATCAACCCGCTCGCCTTCTGGACCGACCGACAGACCTGGGCATACATCCACCATCACCAGGTGCCGTACAACCCGCTGCTCGACCGGGGGTATCCGAGCATCGGCTGTACCCCCTGCACCCGTCCCGCCACCGTGAGCGATCCACGCGCCGGGCGCTGGGTCGGGTTCGCCAAGACCGAGTGCGGCCTGCACACTGCGTGATTTGGCAGGCGCTCACAGGTCTGGTACCATGCGCGGCATGGTATGGAGTATCTCAGACCTGCACCTCTCCTTCGCCCGGCCCAAGCCGATGGACATTTTCGGCAGTCGCTGGAAGGATCACCCGGAGCGCATCGCCGTCGCCTGGCGCGCGCGCGTCCGACCCGATGATGTGGTATTGCTGGCGGGCGATACCTCGTGGGCAATGAAATTGCAGGATGCGCTCGTTGATCTGGAATGGCTCGCAGCGCTGCCAGGGCGGAAGATTATCTCCCGCGGTAATCACGATTACTGGTGGAGTTCGGAGCGCACCAATCGCGTGCGTCGTGCGCTGCCGCCCGGCATCGACATCCTCGAAGCAAGCGCCATCGACATTGGTGAGGCGGTTGTCTGCGCCACGCGCGGCTGGAATACACCAGAGACTCCCGGCTTCCAGGAGTCGGCAGATCGACCATACTACGAACGTGAACTGGAGCGCCTCGACAGAGCGCTGACAGAGGCGCTGCGCCTTGCCGAAGGCAGGCGCCCGATTGTGGTGATGATCCACTTCCCGCCATTTGTTGCGCGCCGCCCAACCGAATTTGCGCGTCGGATCGCAGCTGCAAAGGCGTCAGCCTGTGTCTACGGGCATCTGCATCGCCCTGAAGACTGGGCAGCAGCGACGCAGGGGGTGATCGACGGTGTGTACTATCAGCTGACCTCGTGCGACTACCTGGGATTCGGTCCGGTGGCGGTGCGCGGATTGCGCCCCCTCGAAAAATAGAACTTTTGTTTGAAAATCCTGGACAAAACCGCGAGGGAGCGGTATACTGTGCATAGTAACTATGCAGGCAGGGCGACACCCGGCGGCTTCCATGCCGCCGTTGATCATGTTCAGGAGATCGTATGGAAATCGGGATCGTCCGAACGCGCAACATTACTGAAGAAATGCGCAGCGCCTACCTCGATTACGCGATGAGCGTCATCGTATCGCGCGCGCTTCCCGATGCACGCGATGGGTTGAAACCGGTGCAGACGCGCATCCTGTATGGGATGTGGGATATGGGTATTCGTGCGAATCAGCCCTTCAAAAAATGCGCCCGTATTGTCGGCGAAATCCTGGGCAAAATGCACCCCCACGGCGATAGCGCCGTCTACGATGCGCTGGTGCGCCTGGCGCAGCCCTGGAATATGCGCTACCCGCTTGTCGAAGGGCAGGGCAACTTCGGCAGTGTCGATGGCGACCCGCCTGCAGCGATGCGCTACACCGAAGCGCGCCTCACGCCGATCGCTGAAGAAATGCTTGCCGATATCGAAAAGAATACCGTCGATTTCCGCGATAACTTCGACGGTCAGTATCGCGAACCGGTCGTGTTGCCGGCGCGCATTCCCAACCTACTGCTCAACGGCGCAGCCGGCATTGCCGTTGGCATGGCGACGAACATCCCGCCCCACAACCTGAGCGAAGTCTGCGATGCAATGATCTGTCTGATCGACAACCCCGATGCGACTGTCGAAGACCTGGTGAAGATTCTGCCCGGTCCCGATTTTCCGACTGCAGGCATGATCCTTGGCACGGAAGGGATCATGAACGCCTACAGCACCGGGCGTGGCCACATCATTATTCGTGCAAAAGCGCACATCGAGGAAGCGGCGCGCGGCGCATTCCATATCGTCGTGACCGAACTTCCCTACCAGGTCAACAAAGCTCGCCTGCAGGAACGTATCGCCGAGCTGGCACGCGACCGCAAGATCGAAGGCATCCGCGACGTGCGCGACGAGTCCGACCGCAGCGGCATGCGGCTGGTGATCATTCTGAAGCAGGATGCACAGCCAAAGAAGGTGTTGAACGCACTCTACAAACACACACAAATGCAGACAACGTTTGGCGTCAACATGCTGGCGCTCGTCGAAGGGGGACGGCAGCCGCGATTGCTGACGCTCAAGCGCATGCTTCAGGAGTACATCGACCACCGCCGCGAGGTCATCCGCCGCCGTACCGAGTTCGACCTCGACAAAGCGCGTGCGCGCGCTCACATCCTTGAAGGTCTCAAAATTGCACTCGACAACCTCGACGCAGTGATTACAACCATCCGCAATTCACGTTCGCGCGACAATGCGCGCACCAACCTGATGACCGGGTTTGCGCTCAGCGAGGCGCAGGCGAATGCCATTCTGGAGATGCAACTGGGGCGTCTCGCCGCGCTCGAACGTCAGCGGATCGAGGATGAGTACCGCGAAGTCATTCAACTGATCGGCGAACTTGAGGACATTCTGGCGAACCCGCGTAAGATTCTGCACCTGATCAAGCAGGACCTCGCCGACCTGAAGGCGAAGTACGGCGATGCCCGCCGCACCCGCATCATTCCCGACGCCAACGGCGAGGTCAGCGATGAGGACCTGATCCCGGATGTGCGGGTGCTGATCACGCTCACCGACCGTGGGTATGTCAAACGCCAGTCACCCGATGTGTACCGGACGCAACGGCGCGGCGGGCGCGGCATCCGCGGTGCAACCACTCGCGAACAGGATGTTGTGCGTCATATCCTGGCCGCCAATACGATGGACGATCTGCTCTTCTTCACCGATCGCGGCAAAGTCTACCAGATCAAGGCGCATGAACTCCCCGACGCCAGTCGCACCGCCAAAGGGTTGCCGCTGGTCAATCTGATTTCGCTCGAACCTGGTGAACAGGTCACATCGGTACTAGCCGTGCCCGACTTCGACAAGGCGGAATACCTGATTATGGCGACGGTGCGCGGCAAGATCAAGCGCACTTCGATCAGGGAATACAGCCAGGTGCGCTCGAATGGGTTGATTGCGATCGGTCTCGAAGAGGGCGATGAACTTGGCTGGGTTGCGATGACTCAGGGGCACGAGGATGTGCTGCTCACCACGGCACGCGGGCAGACGATCCGCTTCCGCCAGGAGGAGGTGCGCCCGATGGGGCGACCGGCGACGGGGGTGATCGGTATTGCGCTTGCCGAAGGCGATCGTGTTGTTTCGATGGATCTGGCGCAGGAGAACGCGGCATTGCTGGTTGTTACCGCGCAGGGATACGGGAAACGCACCGATCTGGATGAATACCCGGTCAAAGGGCGCG
Source organism: Roseiflexus sp. (assembly GCA_041641515.1). Taxonomy (GTDB): domain Bacteria; phylum Chloroflexota; class Chloroflexia; order Chloroflexales; family Roseiflexaceae; genus Roseiflexus. The sequence continues at coordinate 395 of JBEPYG010000192.1, read as the reverse complement.
CCACCAGCGGTGTCATTACCATTCGGCTCCGCCCTGGCGATGAAGTTGCCGTTGCGCACGTGGTTCACACAAACTCGCTGCTGACCATTATCACTGAAAGCGGCATGGTGATGCGCACCGAAGCTAGTGGTATTTCGATGTTCGGACGCAACACGCAGGGTGTCACGATCGTCAACCTGGCGCCCAATGACCGCGTGGCGGCGTTGTGCGTTGAAGAACCGGAAGAAAACGGTGAGCGCAGTGATCGCGTGTTGCTCGACCCAACGCAGGGGTGAACCGCTTCCACATAATGCTAGAACAATAGTACTATGAACTAATGCATAGGTCAACCCGCGATGCACAATGTACTTGCAAACCTAAACGCATGACCACGATCACATCCAGATCAACATCCG
>JBEPYG010000191.1:0-8636 GCA_041641515.1 Roseiflexus sp. | reverse complement strand
AGCACCACATCAACGCCGATGAGCCGAACGTGCTCGACTACAACACGAACTTCAAGAGCCCAGGACAGGTGACGAGCTTGTTCGCGCCCGACCAGTACCGCACCTCGGACCACGATCCCATTCTGGTCGGGTTGAGGTTGAATGATCCGGTAGCACTTTCAGCAGTAGCTACCTTTGGCGCCGATCGCGGCATTACAGGCGCCGAAATCATCGATATTCGCGGTAACCGCGCTGTGCTGAGCAATGCAGATGCGGGCATTGTGTATGTTCTCGATACGACCGACCTACTCGACATTCGCGTACTGACAACCGTCACCGGTCTGACCGGCCTAAACTCGGTCGCCATCCATCCGACACAGGATTACTTCCTAGCGGTTGCCGGTTCGGCAGCGCCGGCAGCGGCGCCGGTGAACGGCACAGTCTATGCCTATCGCCTGGACGGATCCCTGATAGCGAGTGCAAGCACCGGCATCCAACCAGACTCGGTTGCCATCTCGCCAAACGGGCAATACGCGGTCATTGCCAACGAGGCCGAAGGGTTTGCGGTTGGCGACAACGGCGGCCCCGGTTCACTGACGGTGGTTGACCTCAGCGGTTTCAATCCCGACACCTCAACTACCCTGAACGTGACGCAGATCGCATTGCCGTCACTCGCGAGCACACCCGGCTTCACGGTTAACCGCACCGATGATGCAGCTCGTCTGCCGATTGACAACACGCCTAGCACGCTGGAGCCGGAATCGGTAGCTTTCTCTGCCGACAGCCAGTTTGCCTTCATCACCCTCCAGGAAAACAACGGCGTCGCGCGGCTCAACCTGGCCGACAACAGCTTGACATTCTTCGGCTTAGGCAAGACCACTCACGTCTTCGATACGGTCAACGGCGGCGGCTTCAATCCGACCCGGCTGCTGAGCCTCTTCCGCGAGCCAGACGGCATTGCCGTCATCGAGATTGGCAGCAACCGCTACTTCGTCACCGCCGATGAGGGTGACACCCGCGACGACATTCCCTCTGGCGCAATCAGCGGTCGGGTGCGCGGCGGTCGCACGGTCAGCGTCTTCGATGCAACAACCGGTGCATTGGTTGGCGATACCGGCAACCAGCTCGATGAACTGGCAGCGCGGTATGGCATCTATCCCGATAGTCGCAGTGACCGTGGCGGTTCCGAACCTGAGGTGCTGGATGCGAAAGTATTCGGCGGGCGGGCAATCGTTGCCGTTGGTTTGGAGCGTGCGAATGCCATTGCACTGGTGGATATCACCAATCCTACCGCGCCGAATGCCTTCCTGATCATTCCTGCCGGAACAGCTCCCGAAGGGGTCAAACTGTTCGAGCGCAATGGCGCTCTGTACGCACTGGCAGCGAACGAGGTTAGTAATACGCTGACCGTCACGCGCGTCCCGCTCGGTGATGTGCTCTTTACCCAGACGTACACCGAAGAGACGCCGCTGGTACTCCACGATCCGTTTGTCATCGACCCAGACTCGACACCGGTGCAGGTCACGCTCTCCGTATCCCCGGCAACTGCCGGCGCCCTCAATATCACCAGCGCGAGCGGCTCTCCTGCAACGGTCAACGCAGCACTCGCGAACCTAATCTTCACACCAGCGCCGAATTACGCCGGTCCGGTCACCATCAACGTTACCGCCACCGATGGACTGACCGAAACGAGTGGGCGCATCCTGCTCAACGGCATCGCCATCCCACCGGTGACAACGGCGAGTGTCAGTGGACCGACCACACCGCTCTGCCCGGCAGACTGCTTCTTCGGCAGCGCGACCGTCACCCTGACAACCGATGAGCCGGCAACAACTCAGTATCGGGTCAACGGTGGTCCGTGGCAGACGTACACAGGACCATTCGTGATCACAACTGAAGGAACGAACCTCGTCGAGTTCTTCTCGACCGACGAGTGGGGCGCCATTGAGGAAGTGAAATCGATCAGCGTGAAGGTCACCACCTTCCCGGCAACGACCATCCTCGACACCTTCAACCGTGCAAACGGGCGACTTGGGCGCAACTGGACGGGTGCAACCCAACTCGACCAGTACCGCATCAGCGGCAACGAGGTCGATGTCGAGAAAGGCGGAGTTGCGTTGTGGAGCACGCAGTTTGGCGTCGATCAGGAAGCATTCATCACCCTAACCGGCATCGACCCGAACAGTCCACACCATACGCTGTTGCTGAAGGGGCGCGGCACGAACGCAACACAAGGCGCCATTCTGGTCTCCTACGACGCAGTGAACCGCCAGATTGTTGTCGAAGCGCTGCAACCAGGGCAGGGATGGCGCACCGTGCGCATCTTCACGGGCATCACCCTCAACGCAGGAGATGTGCTCGGCGCACGCGCGCTGGCTGACGGCTCGGTGCGGGTCTATGTCAACTGTGAACTGATCGGGGTCGCAGATACGACGACGGTTGTCGGCAATCTGTACGTCAATCGCGGCGGTCGTATCGGCGTCTTCTTCCACCAGGCGAGCAACGCGACCTTCGACGATTTCGGCGGCGGCAACCGATAGCGGAGACGAGACGCGCTGCTGCGCATCGCAACGTGGCGCGTCTCGCATTCTAATACGATCAGGTGCAGGCGAAAGCGTTGCTTTCGCCTGTTTTTATGTTGCGATAGCTGGGGACATGTTGATCGTGTGAGTATCGTTAAACCATATTCGCCAAGACTCCTGGACAACCCCGCTCGCCGGCAGCATAACCGCGAGAGTCCGGTTACTGTGACTCGAGAAGTGCAGATGGAAGCAGTGATCACATTCAGATATGCTATCACTATCGCAGCGGCTGATGACATCTGGCTTACCACGTGACATTTCTGCGGTTCAGTCCGTCTCGAAAACATTAACACACCGCCAACATTCCGCTTATGTTCCTCTAACACTTCTCCGGTATAGAATCTCATGTCACACTCAAGCGCAAGCCGATACGCAATTTCGGTAAGGAGGCAAGCTTATGCATGTCCAGCCGTTAGGCGATCGGGTTGTTGTCAAACCCAAACCGAAGGAGGAAAGAACGAAGGGTGGGGTAATCCTGCCCGATACCGCTTCAAAAGAACGCCCCATGCAGGGTGAGGTCATTGCCGTAGGACCAGGACGACGCACCGATGATGGCAAGCTGATCCCGATCAGCGTCGAAGTGGGGCAACAGGTGTTGTTTGCCAAATACTCCGGCACCGAGTTCAAGATCGACGACGAAGAATATCTGATTCTGCAAGAACGCGATCTTCTTGGCATTATCCAGGAGGAATAGTCTATGGCGAAACAGATCGTCTTCAACGAGCAGGCGCGTGCAGCTCTGAAGCATGGTGTTGATACGATGGCGCTCGCTGTCAAAACCACCCTCGGTCCGCGCGGGCGCAACGTTGCGATGGGCAAGAAATGGGGCGCACCATCCGTCACCCATGATGGTGTGACCGTCGCCAAAGAAGTCGAACTAAAAGACCCCTTCGAGAACATGGGCGCGCAACTGCTCAAGGAAGCCGCCAGCAAAACCAATGATGTCGCCGGTGACGGCACGACCACAGCAACCGTGCTGGCACAGGCAATGATCGACGAAGGGTTGAAACTAGTCGCTGCCGGCGCGAACCCGATGATCCTCAAACGTGGTCTCGATAAAGGTCGCGAAGCGCTGGTTGCGCGCATCAAAGAGCAGGCCATCTCCCTAAAGAGCCGCGACGAGATTCGCCAAGTCGCGACGATCTCCGCGCAGGACCCTGAGATCGGCGAGTTGCTGGCAACCATCATGGACAAGATCGGGCATGATGGTGTTGTCACGATCGAAGAGGGCAAGGGCACCACACTGGAGTATGAACTGGTCGAAGGAATGCAGTTCGACCGCGGCTACATCTCGCCCTACTTCGTCACCGACTCGAGCCGGATGGAAGCAGTGATCGACGAACCCTACATTCTGATCACCGACAAGAAGATCAGCGCGGTGAACGACCTGCTGCCGGTCCTGGAGTCGGTACTGGCGACCGGAAAGAAAGACCTGGTCATTATCGCCGAGGACGTCGATGGCGAAGCGCTGGCGACACTGGTCGTCAACAAGATGCGCGGCACGCTCAACCCACTGGCGGTGAAGGCGCCTGGCTTCGGCGACCGCCGCAAAGCGATGCTCCAGGACATTGCCATCCTCACTGGCGGTACCGTGATCAGTGAAGAAGTTGGGCGCAAACTCGACAGCGCCAAAGTACAGGATCTCGGTCGCGCTCGACGGGTGAAGTCGGACAAGGACAACACCGTGATCGTCGAAGGGTTCGGCGACAAACAGTCCATCCAGGCACGTATCAGGCAACTCAAGCAGCAGATCGAAACCACAACATCGGACTACGACCGCGAGAAACTGCAGGAGCGCGTTGCCAAACTGTCGGGTGGCGTAGCTGTCATCAAGGTTGGCGCACCAACCGAACCGGCATTGAAGGAGCGCAAAGCGCGCGTTGAAGACGCCTTGAACGCGACGCGCGCCGCAGTCGAAGAGGGCATCGTTCCCGGCGGCGGCATTGCGCTGCTCAACGCCATCCAGGCGCTCGACAGCGTTCAGACGCAGTTTGAGGAAGAGCGTATGGCGCTCAACCTCCTGCGGCGTGCGCTGGAAGAGCCACTGCGCCAGCTGGCGATCAACGCCGGTGAGGACGGTTCGGTTGTGGTGAACCAGGTGCGCACCCTCCAGCGCGAGCACAACAACCCGCACTACGGGTACGATGTGATGACAGGTTCTTATGTTGACCTGATGCAAGCTGGCATCATCGACCCGGCAAAGGTCGTGCGCAGCGCCCTGGAGAACGCCGTGAGCGTCGCCGGCATCGTGCTCACGACCGACGCGCTGATCACCGACGCGCCGGAGCCGAAGAAGAACGGCGCACGCACGCCGTCGATGCCTGAGGAAGAGTTCTAGTTCCAAGCTCCTGCACAGGACAATCGTAGGGGCGCACACAAGAGGAGACCCGCAGGTAGGGGGACATCTTGTGTGCGCTCCCTAGTTTACGCACGCCGAAAGAATACCAACCGAAATGGCTATCGGCGAAGTTGCCGATACCAGGCAACGACGAATGAAAGAATACAAACCGCCAGCAAGGCGCCACAGAGCAGTAAGGTAACGCCGTCAGCGAGAATGAGGATCGGATTGCCGTCGGTCTGTTGCCCGAATGCAAGCGCTTGTAGAAGCGGCAAGGCATTGTAGGTCAGCAGCAGACCGATCACAGACGCCACCGCGACACCGCTGATTGCCCCCCGGACATAGGCCGGCTCCAGGGCGATCAGCGCCAGGATTGTGATCGCTATCCCGACCAGTAGCGCGCTGAACGAACTGACCCCGCGCGCTCCGATCACGTAGCGATTGACCAGACCGATCACCGTCAACAGCGTTCCCGTCCAGAGCGCAATCCGGGTTGCGTGGTTGAAAGGTGTTGGGCGTTTGGCTTTCATAGTTTGGGAGCGAGCAAACATGTACGCGCCACCCCGAGATACAACGGGTGGACACCTGCCACAGAGCGCAGGACAGGTCACGCTGGTCTCGTTGAGGCGAACCAGAACTCGCCAGTCGCCTCCTTGAACACCACAGCGCCACACCTGCTCTGCCGATCAAGGCATCGAACGCATGACAGCGCATCTCTGGCGGGCAGTAGGCGCGAGCAACAAGACAAAACCTGTCGCTATCGAGATCGTTGTCGCCACAGCAGCTGAACCAGGCGCTATTGTAATCATTGCTTCACGAGATGCCGAGCAGCGCGCCACCGGACCGTTCCACCTTTGATTATACCTTACGGGAAACTGTTTCTTCAGCGCACACGTTCACCCTCCTCCTGGATACACCGGTACCTGGCCCACACATGCAAGGATACGAACAGGACAACTGCGATCCCGATCAGGCACATGGTCCCCAAATCTGAACACACCCAAGATTCTGCAGCGGGAGATTGAACGCTATCTCATATCGTTGCACCCCCTGCACGCGCTCGACTTCTGATACCATGAAATATGGAAATTCGGTATCAATAAAACGTTTTCATACAAGGATACTCCATCTACCGACGGATCGTTCCTAATACGAGATGTCTGAAGCGAAAGCGGCGCTCAACAGAGCACGCGCTAGATCCAGACCAGAGTATGTCATCTGTGAGAAAGGAGAGCATCTTGTTCATTCTGTCGCTGTATCGAAACCGGTGGGTGCGCGCACTCGGAAGGGTATTGCAACGCATAGCTCTCATAGTCCTCGTATGTGTACTTCTTATCGGTGCACAAACTGTCACATCACAATCCCCAGGTCCGGTAAACACACAGAACCTGATCCAGAACGGCGGGTTCGAGCAACAAGGCGAAGGTTGGGAAGGATGCGGGAATGTGCAGATCGTAGACGGTCAATCAGGCGGCGCTGAATTGGTCTACGCCGGACGCTACGCAGCTGTGATGGGCGTTAATGCTGACAGCAGTGACTGCCCGCAACTACCTGATGGCACCACGCCAAAGCAGGTTCTCACCCAGCAGATCAGCCTCCCCGAAGATGCTACAGCCGTGACGGTTTCCTTCTGGTTCCGCGCTAATTCGGGCACTGCGGTCGATATCTTTCTTGCCCGTGGCTTCTATCAGTTCGATCCGAATCTAGGCGGTGTCAAACTAGGCACATTCTCAACCGCTCAACCGCCAGGATGGCAATTGTACCGCACTGTGCTTCAAGACGACAGACTCGAGCGCGTTCGCGGTCAGACGGTACGGTTCTCGGTCGTCATCCAAGGCGGAACCAGCGTAGAACCAGAAGCAGTATTGTTGATCGATGATGTGCAGGTCATTGCTGCCAATGGACGAACCACTGCATCGCCATTGCCACCGAGTCTCCGGGGCGATGGGAGCCGACCCCTCGCAGTTGTACTGAGAAATGGACAAGACCGCTTGCTCTACCGGATGGATACCGATGGCGAGAACGCACAGCTCATTTACCGCGGGTTGCGCGGTGATGTACGCTCCCCTGCGTGGTCACCCAATGGTCAGCGCATTGTGGTTGTTGACAACAACACCTGGCCCTGGCCCACACCCGATCCCGACCCGCAAAACAATCTACCCGCCTCTGCAGTGACGGTGATGAATGCCGATGGCAGCAACGCCAGGCAAATCTATCAAACGCAGAGCCAGAAAGGATCGCGTTGTCCCTTCGTACCGCCACCCGGTGGCTCCGGAGGAGAGGTTCCCTCTCTCATCATCCGGGTTTCCGGGGTGCAATGGATGCCGGATAACAATCGAGTCGCTCTGGCTCAAACAGGGTTTGGCGTCTTTTGCAACGGTAACCTCGCTCAAGGAGGAAAGTCGGACATCCTACTCTTGACCCCTCCTTCGCTAGCCACATCTCCTCTGGCGCAGCACGCAACCCGGCCATCTGTCAATCGACAGGGACGGATATTGTTCGATGGCTTCGACCTATCATCATCGCGGAGCAATCGCGCCGATGGAGTGTGGGAGGGTGATATGAGTAGTCAACCGCCAGGCGAAACGCAGCTGATTGCATTCGGCGCCGACCGTGAACCTGTGTGGGCGCCAGATGGTCGCCGCTTTGCCGTTGTGCGTATCACTACCAGTCCTTCGCAGGATGTGAGTGACCGCACTTTTGCCATTATGCTCTACGATCGACAGAGTCTTGACAATCCACGCATGGTGCTGTTTGGCGACCATGGGCGGACGATCAGCAATCTGAGCTGGTCATCTGACGGCGCGTACTTAGTGTACACGCTCGAGCAATTCGATGGACGAACCGATATCTGGTGGCTCGATGTGACAAGCGGCGCAACAGGGCCAATCACCTCGAGTGGCAATGCGCTCGAAGCTGCATGGCGCCCTGCGGCAACGAGTCGCGTCTTGTTGCCGCTGGTCGTGCGTTGAACGCATTGGACGCGGCGGTCGGGCATTCCGACCGCCGTATCGAGCAAAGCTTTCGTGATGACAAATCGGCTGGCTTCGACATGGACCAAACCAAACTCGACGATCTAGCGCGTATCGAGCGCCTGCTGCTGGCGGTCGCCATTGCAGCGTTGTGGTGACACGAACTGGACGAAGCGGCGCTGTTCATCTGTCAGCGCCGCCGGGTCGACCTAGGCTGGAAGCAGGCGTTGAGCATCTTTCAGCTCGGCCTAAGCCGGCTATCTCGATGCCTTGCCACTTTTCTGCAACAGCTCAGCGCGTTTTTCGCATCACTGACGCCTATACGCCTCCCTCCCCGCCTCCTCGAACGACGGCGCTAAAAGTGTCAGGGCATCAGCGATTCCTGGCGTTTGGTTCGCCGTTCCTGGCTCTCGGTTCCTGGCGTTTGGCGCTTTGTTTCTGATTCCCGCCTCTCGATTTCCATACCAGTCCCCCGCGCAGTCACGCCGCACCTGACGTGATGCACACAAGCTAGTCTCACCATTGCGATGAACACAGGTCTGGGGATGCGGGCGCGACGCTTGCGCACCCGGCGCCTGACGCCCGTGCACCCAGCGGCGCTGTTCACGTCAGCCATCCATGCAACTCATGCACGCCGCCCGTTGACACCCACGGAAGCGTATCGGCTATCAACCATGTTCGTGTTCGCTGTGTTGCGATCTCTTCACCATATCGTGCGCAAATAGCATCTTCTGCAGCTAGCGCCTCATCGGTACACTAACAGCA
>JBEPYG010000190.1:0-8653 GCA_041641515.1 Roseiflexus sp. | reverse complement strand
CATGGCCACAAACATTTGCGTCTCATTATACAAAACAAGTGTACTGTACACATATGCAAAATAATTGACAGTTCGAGCTGATTTGGTAACAAATGGTAAAGGTGATCGATGACGTGATTATGAGATTGGGTGATTGTCGTGTGGTTACGTTTGCACGTCCCTCCGCTCCACATTCCCCTTTTGCAAGACCCGTGAGGTCGGGATGCGGTCGCCGATCTGTCCGCGCTGCGGGAAACGCCATCTCTACCTTACTTTTGCAAGACTCGTGAGGTCGGGATGCGGTCGCCGGCGAGATCGGGAAGCGCAACGCCGGTGACGTGTCCTGGCAGGGACGCATCTCCAGCGGAGACCTCACGGGTCGGGCAGGTGTTCGACATGTCCACGTTCCCCGTTCCTACATTCAACCCCCAACTTTCTCACCATCATCTCAGGCAGAAGTCGTTGTCTTGTGGTAGACTTTTTATACAATCCTGACAGCGTTCTTCCAATTCCCCACGCAAAGGAGAGGCGCATGCGCGTGCTGGCGCGTCTGGCAGTAGCGATAGGTGTTCTTCTCGCGCTTGCAGCATATCTGATGCCGGCGACGGCGCAGGCTCAGGCGACGCTGCCACAGTGGTACGAACTCCGCACCCAGAGATTTGCAATCCTGTACGCCGATGGCGATCTGGCGCAGGCTGAGGAGTATGCGACCTTTGTGGACGAGGTGTATGATGAGATTACATCGATTTTCAGCCATCCCGCGCCAACGCCGGTGACGTTGCGCCTCTATCCGAACCGCCGCGCCTACGACGCTGCCAATCCGCTAGCTGCCCCGGTGCAGGGGATCATCGCGCATGCCGATTTTCGCCGCAATGAGGTGGTGGTCATTCTCGATCAGACCACCAATCAGTCTCTCGAAGAGATCAAAAATAACGTTCGCCACGAGTTGACCCATATCGTACTGGCGGACCTGTCATCGAACCGGTTGAACGTTGGTTTCCACGAGGGCATTGCGCAGTATGTCGAGCGCCCTTCGCCCGACCTGGAGCGCAAGGCGGCAGCGCTGCGGCAGGCGCTGGAGCGCGACGCACTCCTTCCGTGGAGTGCGCTCGATGATCGCGATCAGATCTATGGCAGCCCGCAGATCGGGTATCCGCAGACCCTCTCGATCGTTGCGTTTCTGGTCGAACGCTATTCGTTCGTCAAATTGCGCGAGTTCATTACGGTGAGCGCGCGCAGCAGCGGGTACCGCTCGGCGCTCGAACGCACGTATGGCGTGCCATCGACCGATCTTGAGCGCATGTGGCGCGAATGGCTGCCTTCGTATCTCGACGGCGGCTTTCGCCATAATGCGCTGACAGAGTATGACCTGACTCCCATCGAAACACTGGTTGCCGATGGTCGCTATGCAGATGCGAAACGCGAACTCGAACTGGCGATTCCCTGGTTGCGCAATACGCAGCAGAACGACGTTCTGGCGCGTGCGCAAGACCTGCTGGCGCGCAGCGAGACTGGTCTGTACGCCGAAGACCTGGCGCGGCAGGCACGCGCAGCGCTCGAGGCGAATGACTATCCAGCTGCAGCAAACCTTGCACGCCGCGCACTCGATGCGTATGTCGCCCTCGACAACCAGAGCCGCGTCGAAACGCTGACCGTCTATGCAGCTATCGCCGACCGCGGGTTGCGCGCGACGGCGTTGCTCGAACGGGCAACCGTACTCGCCGGTGACTGGCGCACCTTCGCCGATGCGCGCGTTGTCGCCGACCAAGCTGCGTCGGAGTTTCTCTCGCTTGGGAACCAGGAGCATGCGGCACGCGCGCTGACGCTGCGCGCCGAAATCGACCGCGTGCAGAATCTGGCGGGCGTCGTCCTGCTTACCGTCGGGTTGGGGGGCATTGCTGTCGGTTTCACCCGGCGCCTGGTTGTGCGTGAAGCGGAGGTGTGGTGATGTCGGAACGTCAGCATCCGCTGGTGCAGCGCTTGCAACGCCTTGCGACCGAACGCTGGACGCGGCGTGCCCTGCGCACCATTCTGCAATCTGCATCGATTGCGCTGGGCGTCTGGTGCGCCGGCATGGGCGCAAACCTGCTATGGGACTGGAATATCGGTGTGCCGGAACTGACGGCGCTGGCGCTGGCGATCGTCGGCGTTGCTCTGCTGTCGTTGCTCCGCCCGCCTATGCGCCCCGCCGAGGTTGCGCGCCGGCTCGACCGGCGCTTCCAGCTCAATGAGCAACTGGCAACCGCCATCGAGATGGTGCAGGTCGATCCGCGTACATCGGCAATGACGGCGCGTCTGCTCGACCGATCGACTGCAACCGTGCATCAGGTGCACCAGTATGTGCGTCGGCAGCAGACGGCGCCCTGGACCGATCTCCTCACACTGCTGGCGTTGCTGCTGGTCGCCGGCGGGCTGGCGCTTATAGCGGGCATTGGCAGCTTGTCGCTCAACCCGTCGGTGGCGTCGCTCCCGACGCTGCCGCAGCAAAGTGCGCCTCTGCCGTTTCCGATGGAGGGGATGGATCCGCTGCCCGGCAGCGACCAGGTGATCCCGCTGGATGGAGGCGAGGAGATGCTGCCATTTCGACCAGGCGTCAGCGCTGGAAATCAGCAATCGACATCGGCGTCGTCTCAACAACCGTCGCTGTCGCAGGCAGACCCGCAGACGCTCGAGGCGCTGGCAAATGCACTGCGCGACCTGGGCGCCACCCGTCCGATAGCGGAGGCGCTTGATCGCGGCGACACCAATGCTGCAGCGCAACGTCTGCGCGAACTTGCCGATCAGGCTGGCGCGCTTTCAGAAGAGGCGCGCCAGGCGCTCAGCCGCGCATTGCAGGACGCGGCGCGCGACATCGAACGCCGCGACCCGGCGCTCGCCGGGCAGGTGCGCCAGTCGGCGCGCGATCTGGCGCGCCAGCAGAGCGCTGCCCAGGGTCTCGAGGAGCTGGCGCAAGCTATCGATCAGATCGGAGAATCGGCAGCGAACAGCAGCGCCTCGCCATCGAACGAACCAGGAAACGAGGGGCAGGCGAGCAGCCCTGGCGGTCCATCCGGTCAACCCGGCGCAGAAGGCGAGAGTCAGACGGGTCCCTCGGGCAGCGCCGCCGGCAACAATCCTTCCGGTGAGCAGCGTCCGATCGCCCCTGCCGGACGACTCGGCGTCGAAGGGCAACCGGTGACGATCGAGGCGCAGGGGGGCGGGCAGAGTACGGGCACAACCGGTAATCCGAACGCAACTCTCCAGGGGGGTGTTGGCACGGCATTTGGCGGGCAGCCGGGAACAGGCGGCGCAATCGGCGCCGACCCGCTGCGTATTCCTCTCGATGAACGCGATGTGGTTCAGGAATATTTTCAGCCCTAAACAGCAGGCGGCACTTCCGCCGCTGTTCAATGAAGCGTTTCTCCGCCGCCTGGAACGGTTGAGCTTGCAGGCGCAACGCACCCTGCGCGGTCGACCCTCCGGCGGGGCGCATCTCAGTCACCGCCTGCTGCCGACGTCGATCTTTAGCGACCATCGCCCCTACAGTACCGGTGATGACTATCGTTATGTCGATTGGAACGTCTATGCGCATCAGGATGCGCTTTTCGTCAAACTTGGCGAAATCGAGCAGGACGTCAACATTCATCTGCTGCTCGACGTGTCGCGCTCGATGACGTGGGGTTCTCCGCCGAAACTGCGCGCGGCGCAGTTGCTTGCCGGGGCGTTGGGGTACCTTGCGCTGGCGCATAACGACCGGCTCCATGTGGCGCCATTCGCTGCGACGGTTCAGCGAGAGTTCGGTCCGGCGCATGGAAAATCGCGGCTGATCGAGATGCTGCGATTTATCGAACAGGTGCAACCCGGCGGCGAAACGAACCTTGGCGCCGTACTCGAAGGGTATGCGCGACACCACCCGCGCGGCGGACTCCTGGTGCTCTGCTCCGATCTGCTGGCGCCGGAAGGTCTCGAAGCCGGGTTGCGCGCCTACTTGCCGCCGATCTGGCAGGTGCTGGTGATCCATCTGCTCGATCCGGGGGAGTTGAATCCCGAACCGCTCGGACCGATCGAACTCGAAGACCTGGAGACCGGCAAACTGCTGCCGCTGGTTGTTGATGATGAAACGCTTGCGCACTACCGCCGCAATCTGGCCGACTGGCAGCGCCGCATTGAGTCGGCATGCGGCAAACGGGGCGCTACCTGTGCGCGTGTGCTCAGCACGTGGCCGCTGGAGCGCCAGATCATCCCGTATCTCCGCGCACGCCAGATACTGACATAGCTCATGAGTTTTCTCCTGCCACTCGGATTACTGGCGCTGCTCGCCCTGCCGATCATCGTGCTGCTTCATTTTCTGCGCGAACGGCGGCGGCGCGTGCCGACGCCAAGTTTGCTGCTCTGGGCAAATCTGCCGCGACGTGTGGAAGGGGAGCGCAGCCGACGCCTGCCGCTCACCCTGCTGTTGCTCCTTCACCTTCTGATCGCGGCGCTGCTCGGCGTGGCGCTGGGGGGACCGCAGATTGCAGGCGCGCTCACGCCCGATGCCCGCCATACCGCCATTATTCTCGATACATCCACCAGTATGGCAGCTGTCGATGGCGGCGCCAGCCGCTTTGAACAGGCGCGCCAGCGCGCGCGCGCGATTGTGGCATCCGCTTCTCCCGGCGACCGGATCACGTTGATCGCCGCCGGACCACGGGCGCAGATCGTTGCATCCGGCGACGACCCCTTCCTGATCACTGCTGCGCTCGGTCGCCTGCAACCTGGCGGTGTCGGCATGGCGCTCGATGAGGCGTTGACGCTGGCAGAAGCGGCGCTCGACCCGCAGTTCAGCCGGCGGATTGTTGTTCTGACCGATGGCGCGCTGCCACCGCAACCCGCGCGTGATGTGCTTGTGCCCCTCGAATGGCAGACGATCGGCTCGAATATACCGAACCGCGCCATCATTGCCTTTGCCAGCCGTCCCTGGGGCGGTCGCCTCCAGGTGTATGTGCGGGTTGCCAACTACGAAGCTGCACCTTTCAACGGGACGCTCCGGGTCTTCTCCGACGCTCAGGTTGTCGCCGAAGAACGGGTTGCCATCACGCCAAACGGCGAAACCGAGGTAAGCTGGACGTTGACCGGCAGACATGGCGCGTTGCGTGCAGTGATCGACGGAAACGATGCGCTGCCGCAGGACGACTCTGCCTACCTCAGCGTGTCCCAGGGTCGCCCGATTCTGGCGTTGCTGGTGTCGGACGAACCCGCCACCCTTCGTCGTGCGCTCGAAGCTATTCCTGGCGTGACGGTCGCTGTTACAACTCCATCTGCTTACGCAACCGCGCCGGAGCGCGCTGCTGCAGATCTGACGATCTTCGACGGCTCTCTGCCGGAGACCTGGCCCCCGGGCGCCATCCTGGCGATTGCCCCGCCACCTGGTTCATCGTTGTTGAGCGTCGCTCCAGACGTGCGCGAAATCGAAACCGGAAAACCGCTGCAACAACGGGGACGCACGCTCGAAGAGCTGGAGTTTGGCGGCGTGGTGTTTGGTGCTGTCCGGCAGGTGGAAACGCCGCAATGGGCAGAGGTGCAGCTGGCGTCCGGCAATCTGCCGTTGATCCTGCGGGGACGGGTCGATAATCACGAAATCGCCGTCTGGACGTTCAACCTTGCCAGCAGCAATCTGACGACGCGCCTGGCATTTCCGCTTCTGGTTGCGCGCACGGTGCGCGACCTTGCGCCGCCGCCGCTGCCACAGGCGGTGCGCGCTGGCGAGTCGCTGATCATTCGCCCCGATCCGCGCACGACAACGCTGCGGCTGCGCGGACCCAACGATCAGGCGATCACCATACCGGCAGCATCGGTCGTCACCCTCGATACGCTGGTTGAGCCGGGGTTGTATCAGGTGGAAGAGCAGCGCAACAACGCAATAGTCGTGGCCGGCGTCGTCGGGGTCAATGCAGGGGCGGCGATTGAGTCGAACCTGCGCCCGCAGAGTGCGCCGCCGCTGCGCGCGCCGGGAAATGACCCGGGCAGCGCCTCAAACCAACAGATGCTCGACCTGTGGCCCTGGCTGGCGCTGGCTGCGCTCCTGGTTCTGGCGCTGGAATGGGCGTATGTGTTGCGCCGACGCTAGAAAGAGCCTGTATGATCCTTCGTAACCCGCAGTTTCTTCTGCTCCTGACGCTCATACCGCTGATCATCGGCGGCTGGCTGTGGCGACGCGGTCGCCTGCCTGCAGCGGCGCTTGTGCTGCGGGTGATCATTGTGGCGCTTATTGTCGGCGCGCTCGCCAACCCGGTTGTTCTGCAGGGGCGGATCGAAAGCGCTGGTGCGCCGCTCGTCGTGGTGCTGGTCGATCAATCGGACAGCTTGACCGACGAAGGAAAGGCGGCATTGCGCGCGCGCGCTGCGACGCTTGCCGCCACCAGCAGCAGCTCGGTGCAGATTATGACGTTTGGAACGATGGCAGCTGCGGAACAGAGCGCCCCACCCGGCGATCAGACCGACATTGCTGCAGCGTTGCGCGCCGCACGCGGTCTGATCGGCGCTGGTGGCGGTCGTGTGGTGCTCCTCTCGGATGGGCTTCAGACCCGGGGCGACGCGCTTGCTGAGGCGCGAGCGCTGGCGCTTGCGGGCATTCCGGTCGATACCGAATATTACCAGACGCCTGCGCGACCGGAGTTCTGGGTCGCTGCCATCGAAACGCCCGCCACGTTGCGTGAAGGTGAAGAGTTCACCGCTCGAATCGTCATGTTCAGCACCGTCGCTGCCGATGTTCAACTCGACTTGACTGCCGGCGATGAGCGTGTACTGACGCAACAGATACGTCTGGCACCGGGCGAGAATGCCGTCCCCTACACCGGTCGCGCCGGACGACCGGGCATTCTGCGGATGCAAGCGACGCTGACCGGTCAACCGGACACACTGGCGCGCAATAATATTGCAGGCGCGACGGTGCTGGTTGCGCCGATGCCGCGTATTCTCCTGGTCGAAGGACCGGACAACGCCGGCAATGCGCCGTTACGCAGCGCACTGCGGGAGGCTGGCGTCATCGCCGACGTGGCGGATGCGACATCGCTGCCTGCACAGATCTCGGCGCTCGGTCTATACGACGGGATTGTGCTGATCGATGTGCCCGCCAGCGCGCTGACACTCGACCAGATGGCGACGCTGCGCGAGTTCGTGCGCAGCGAGGGGCGCGGGTTGCTCGCAATCGGCGGACGATCAAGTTTTACGCTTGGCGCCTACAAGGACACGCCGCTCGAAGAAACGCTGCCTGTGACCATGGTCCCGCCGCCGCGTCCGGAGCGCTCCGACACGACACTGCTGCTGATCATCGACCAATCTGCCAGCATGGGACCGGAAACCGGTCTCTCCAAATTCACCATGGCGAAAGAAGCTGCGATCATGGCGACCGAGTCGTTGCGTGCAGAGGATCGGATTGGGGTGCTGGCGTTCGACGTATCGACGCGCTGGGTGGTCGATTTTCAGATGGTCGGCGTTGGTTTGAGCCTCGCCGATGTGCAGCGTCGGATCAGCACATTGCCCCTTGGCGGCGGCACCGACATTTACAACGCACTGCAGACGGGGCTGCCGGAATTGGCGCGCCAGCCGGGACGGGTGCGCCACGCCGTGCTGCTCACCGACGGTCGTTCCTTCACCGACAACCGGCAGGCGTACCAGACATTGATCGCAGAGGCGCGCAGCCAGAATATTACCCTTTCGACGATTGCGATTGGCGCCGACGCGGACATCGATCTGCTCCAGGTGCTGGCGCGCTGGGGCGCCGGACGCTACTACTTCGCCGCCGAACCGGGCGACATTCCGCGCCTGACGCTGCTCGAAAGCGAAATCGTGCGCACCGAACCGCAAGTCGAGGGGGATTTCCGGGCGGAACAACCTGCTCCCCACGCAATGCTGCGCGACTTTGCACCAGAACAGATACCCGGATTGAAAGGGTATGTCGCCACAACATTAAAACCCGGCGCCGATCTGGTGTTGCAGTCGCCTGACGGCGATCCGGTGCTGGCAGTCTGGCAGTATGGGCTTGGGCGCGCTGCCGCCTGGACGCCGGGCGCAGAAGCGCCATGGGCTGCCGACTGGTCGAACTGGCCCGAGTATGGTCGCTTCTGGTCGCAGATGATCCGTTACACCCTTCCCGAACCGGATAGCGGACCGCTCCAGGTGCGCGTTGTGCGCGATGGTGAAAGCGTGCGCATTGTGGCCGATTCGATCGCGCCAGGCGGCAGACCGCTCGATCTGGCAGACACTCAGGCGACAATCGTGCTGCCCGATGGCGCCTCGCAGTTGATCACCCTGCGACAGACAGCGCCGGGACGCTACGAACAGGCGTTGATCCTGCCCGCCGATGGACCCTATGCCATCGAAGTGCGCCAGCAAAAAGGGACTGAGGTGCGCGTAGCGCAGGCCGGTTACGTGCAACGCTACTCCGACGAGTACCTTCCCCCCGCCGATCCGCAAACCGGCGCACGACTGATGAACGACATCAGCGCGATCACCGGCGGGAGCGTGCTGCGTGGCGGTTCGATCATTGCGCCAGGCGGACCCGTCGCCAGCGTCGAACGGCTGCCCGACACCGGTCTGTGGCCCTGGCTGATCGGTCTAGCTGCGCTGCTCTGGCCCCTCGAAATCGCCATCCGGCGCGGATGGGTGCGCCTGCGAGCAAGGTAATACCATTTTTGATTTTAGAGTACTACGG
>JBEPYG010000189.1:0-8683 GCA_041641515.1 Roseiflexus sp. | reverse complement strand
GTTACGCCATACCCGCTTCTGCCAACCCCTACACTCGCGCCGCTCAGCGCCAACGCGCGCCAGGAAATTTTTGAAGATGTCTGGACGCTGGTGCGTGACCGGTATGTGTACGAAGATTACGGCGGCGTCGATTGGGACGCGGTGCGCAAGGAGTTCGAGCCGCGCATTGCCGGTGCAGCTTCGGAAGAGGAATTTTACGCACTCATCGAAGAAATGGTGGGGTTGCTCGGCGATGATCACACGCGCTTCGATACACCGCAGGAAGTGGCTGAAGAAGCAGCGCGCTTCGATGGCGGAGTGGCGTATGCCGGCATCGGCGCCATGATCCGCGAACTGGAGGAAGGGATTCTGATCACCCGCCTGGCGCCTGGCGGTCCGGCGGAGCAGGCGGGGCTTCAGCCACGCGACCTGATTATTGCGGTCAATGGCGTGCCGGTGAGCGACACCGTCACGTTCGGTCCAGGCGGTCCGGTCACCGTCGTGCGCGGGCAACCCGGAACACCGGTACAACTCCGGGTCATCGACAACAGCGGCGCAACTCGTGATGTCACGATTATTCGCCAGGTCATCCCTCCCGACGCTTTTCCGACCGTTGAGGCGCGCCGTGTGCCGGGAACCGATGTCGGCGTGGTCCTGATCGACACCTTCAATGTCTCAGCTCTCGACGAACGTGTGACTGACGCAATTATGTCACTCTATCAATCCGGTCCGCTTGATGGGTTGATCCTGGACGTGCGCACAAATGGCGGGGGACGCCTCGACATGCTGCGGCGCACGCTCGGATTATTTCTCGATGGCGGAACGATTGGCAGCAGCAGTGGACGCGATCGCACCTTCAGCATCGATGTGCCGTCTGGCAAGACGTTGCCGCTGCTCGAACAGGTGCCGATCGTTGTGCTGACCGGTAATGAAACTGCCAGCGCCGCCGAAATGTTCGCCGCCGGCATGCAGATGCGTGGACGGGCGCGGGTGGTCGGGACGCCCAGTGCAGGCAACACCGAAAATCTCATCGGGTATGACCTCGACGATGGCTCACGCTTCTGGCTGGCGGAACTGGTCTTCCGTCTGCCTGACGGTTCGTTGCTCGAAGGAACGGGGGTCCAACCCGATCGAGTCGTCGAAGTCGAATGGTGGCGCTATTCCTTCGAAGAAGACCCGCAGATTCAGGCGGCGGTCGAGGAAGTCTACCTTGCCGGTCGTGTTGAGCGTGCGAACGTTGAACGTTGAACGTTCAACATGAGAATGTGAAACGTAAAACATGGAAACATTTCTCAACCGCATTCTTGCGCACAAGCGCACTGAAGTCGAGCGGCAGCGCATCAAAATACCCTATGACCGAATGCTAGCTCGCGCGGACGCTGCCCCGCCGCCGCGCAACTTTGGCGCTGCGCTGCGTGCAGCTCGACCGATCGCATTGATCGCCGAGGTCAAGAAAGCGTCACCCTCAAAGGGCATCCTGATCGAGAACTTCGATCCGCTGGCACTGGCGCGGATCTACGCCGGCAACGGCGCTGCCGCCATTTCGGTGCTGACCGATATTCGCTTCTTCCAGGGGCATCTCAAGTATCTGGAGGGGATTCGATCACTGTTCGACCAGGGCGCCGCGCCGCCTTTGCCACTGCTGCGCAAGGACTTCATTATCGACCCGTATCAGGTCGTCGAAGCGCGAGCTTATGGCGCCGATGCGCTGCTGCTGATTGTCGCCGCACTCGACGATGAACCCCTTGCAGCATTGCTGCGTCTCACTGGCGAACTCGGCATGCAGGCGCTGGTCGAGGTACACAACGAAGACGAACTCCGACGCGCGCTCAATGTCGGCGCAACCATCATCGGCGTCAACAATCGCGACCTGCACAGTTTCACAACGACTCTCGAAACAACCCGTCATCTTGCGGCGCTCCTGCCGGTAGAGAACCGTCCGCTGCTGGTCAGCGAAAGCGGCATCTTCACCGCTGACCATGTTGCACTGGTGCGCTCCTGGGGCGCAGATGCCGTGCTGGTCGGCGAAGCACTGGTCACGGCGCCCGATATTGCCGGCAAAGTGCGCGAACTTGGAGGGCGTATATGAGGTGTTCCAGTTGTGGCGGTCTGATCGAGGAATCGGACGTTCAGTTCTGCCCGTTCTGTGGCATGCAGATGCGCGATTCAAGCGCCGGCAAACCAACACAGCGCGTCGGCACAGTCCTCGACACACCAACCCTCACACCATCATTCGACACCCCGTCTCCCGCAGGAACGGCATCATATACGTTAGGCGGCCATGAAACATCGGTACTGCCGATCAGCACAGCAGCAACCGTTAGCCTGGTGTTCGGCATTCTTGGCTGGTTCATGGCGCCGGTCATCTGTTCGATTATCGCCATTGTTGCAGGGCATTACGCGCGCCGTGAGATTGCCGAATCGAACGGACGGATCGGCGGGAGCGGACGCGCCACAGCCGGGATCGTGATGGGGTATATACAACTGGTGGTGATGGCACTCCTGTGTATCCTCTTCTTCCTGGCATTCTTCCTGACAGGAACAGTCTTCTATTTGCAGAACTGACCGGTATGACCGACCCGTGTGATCTCTGTTTTCTGACCGCTGTCGAACTCGCGCAGCGCATCCGCAGCCGCGAGGTGTCGTGTGTTGAGGTGATGGAAGCGCATCTGCGCCAGATCGAACGCACCAACCCGCTCGTCAATGCAATCGTCACCCTGCTGCCGGAACGGGCGATCGAACAGGCGCGCGCCGCGGACGCTGCATTGCAACGCGGCGATGCCGTAGGACCGCTGCACGGGTTGCCGGTAGCGCACAAGGACCTGGTGCAGACGAAAGGGGTACGAACGACCTTCGGATCACCAATTTACGCCAATTTCGTTCCCGATGTCGATGACCTGATTGTGACCCGCTTGCGCAAAGCAGGCGCTATCATGATCGGCAAAACCAATACGCCTGAGTTCGGCGCCGGTTCCCAGACCTTCAACCCAATCTTTGGCGCAACCCGCAATCCCTACGATCTCACGAAAACCTGCGGCGGCAGCAGTGGCGGCGCAGCGGCAGCGCTTGCGTGCGGCATGATTCCGATCGCTGACGGCAGCGATACCGGCGGATCGTTGCGCAACCCGGCCAGTTTCTGCAATGTGGTCGGCTTCCGCCCTTCGCCGGGGCGCGTGCCGTCCTGTTCGGACCGTGCTGCCTGGCAAACCCTCAGTGTCCTGGGTCCGATGGCGCGCACCGTCGAAGATACTGCGCTCATGCTCAGCGCCATTGCAGGCCCACACCCCTGCTCGCCGATTGCGCTCCAGAAGCCAGGCGCATTCTTTCGCCAGTCGCTTGAGCGGGATGTTCGCGGCGTGCGGGTGGCGTGGAGCCGAAACCTCGGTGAATTGCCGGTCGATCCCGAGGTGACCGCCGTGCTCGAACAGGCACGACCGGCACTGGAAGCGATCGGTTGCAGCGTTGAAGAGATTGAGCCGGATTTCAGCGGCGCCGATGAAGCATTCAAAGTATGGCGCGCCTGGGGGTACGAACAAAAACTGGGCGATCTTGTCGAGACGCATCGGGACCACATCAAAGAGACGATTCTCTGGGAGATCGAACGTGGACGCATACTCACCGGACCGCAGATCGGGCGCGCTGAACGGCTGCGCACTGCACTCTACCACCGGATGCGCCGATTCATGAAGACGTATGAATTCCTGGCACTGCCGACGGTCCAGGTTCCGCCCTTCTCAATCGAGCAGCCGTATGTGACGCAGATCAACGGCTTCCCGATGGAAACCTACATCGACTGGATGCGGTCGTGCTACTACATCTCGATAACCGGTCTTCCGGCTATTTCGGTTCCCGCCGGGTTCACGCGCGATGGATTGCCGGTGGGGTTGCAACTGGTCGGACGCTACCACAACGATTTCGGTGTGTTGCAGCTGGCACACGCCTTCGAGCAGGCGACCGGTCACTGGCGGCGGCGTCCGCCAGTTGTCAGAATGGACAGGGATGAGCGCGGAAACGATGGATTGCCACATTAATCCGTGTTGATCCATCCCATCGTATGCATCCGCCTACTATCGGAATCTTGCGCGGATCGTCACGGAGATGCAGAAAAAAATCTGGCGCTCTACCACGCTTCTTCAAGAACGACACGACCCATCACCCGTCACTCGTCATTCATCCTGGCGACGCCATTTTGCGATCTTCTGGGATGCATTTCTGACAGTCGTCATCGGGGCGGGATTGTTCGACGCAGCGCAGCGCAGCGGTCTGTGGAATGCACACGGTCTCTGGATGCTGCTGCTGGCGCTGGCATTCCTGATCGCGCACCGCTGGCTCTGGGCGCCGGTGCGTCATGCGAGCGATGAGTGGCCCCCGCTCTACCGCGATCTGCTGATTGTCCTGGCAGTCGAGTTCGTCCTGGTGCTGGCGCTGCTGCCGGCGAGCGCGTGGTTCGCCCTGCTGCTCCTGGCTATGCTGGGGCAGGTCGCAGCCGCAGCGCCAATCCGCCGCTGGTGGTTGCCAGGTTCGGTCATCCTGCTGACGCTGGCAGGACCGATCGGATTGTATGATGCGCTGGCAACGCAACGCTGGGGAACCGCCACCGGTCTTGTGGCGATCATCGCCTGGCTTCCGGTGCTATTCCTGTACATTCGGCTCTTCTTCGACGAGCGGGAGGAACGCGCAGCACTGGAACGCGACCTGCATGCGGCACATGCCGAGATCGAACGGGTGACGCCGCTGTTGCGTCGCCTGGACGCACTGCAGAGCCGCGAACAGGCGCTGGTGGACATGCGCGATGGCATGCACCATACGCTGGCGTACATCAATCTGCACCTCGACACTGTACGTCAGCAGCGACACGATGACCCGGCGGCAGCCGACATGACACTGGCAGCTCTGCACGAATTGGTGCAGCAACGGTTGAAGGAGATGGCGCCGGACAGCGATGAGCGCACAGGGAGCGCATCACCTGAACCGCATGGGAAGGTCGCGCCCTCCAGCAAGACCGATGAACCTCCGGAACCGACGACAGAGAGGATGGGATAGTCTATAGTGCGTCAATGTGCACCGTGCTCCCACACCAGATCATCGGGCCGATCGCCTCCCTGCCGATGACCCTCACCTCCGGCGAAGCGGAGTGATCCTGGCGAGTCCTACACGGCTGACACGCCAGCCATAACCCGCGTCATCAACTGTGGACGTTGCATCAACGACGCATACCGCTGCACAGTTGAACGGGGAACCTCAATACGCGGCGCACCAGACGGGACAGGCGTGTCCAGATACGCGCTCAGAGTGACATGAAACGCCGCTCGATCGAGCGGGATGGGAAGGTAGCCGTCGGCGCCGAGCGCCTTGGCAAGGAGTTCGAGATCGGGACGAGACGAGAGGAGGATCACCGGAACGCGCCGCATCGCCTGGTCGGAGCGCAGGAAGAAGTAGATATGCGGGTTATCGAGGGTATTGGTCAATTCGAGGAGCACCACATCCGGCGCCGCCTGCCGCACTGCCTGGCGGAGCGCATTGTTGAGTTGTGAGCCGGGAAAAGGAAACAGGAGGTGACCTCCAATGGTCACTTCTTCACGCACTAGGCGCACCAGCGAAACCGTATCAGACAGGCAGACAACGCGGGACATAGGTTTTCTCCTCGTATCTCCTTTCCTGATCAATAACAATGCAGAAATGCGCCAGAAAGATACGGCGCCAAACGCATGAAATCCCGCGATCCTGCTAGCAGTCGTCGTACTGTGTAAAAAGCATGAAATCAGATCAGGCTTCAGGAGCATTGCTGCCATTTTAGATTGTAGATTGCTGTGATGACATTGCAATGCGCTCTAATGAGAGTTCATATGCGGACTGAGTTGGCGGCGACCTGTCTGCGTAAACCATGTATTGCACACGCAGCAGAGATCAATGCTTGTAGGGGATCATCGTTTAACGCTGTTGGCTGTTGCGATGCAACCTCTCGCGCCTTTCCACCTTCGCCGTGAAACACGAACCGTTCAGCGCCTGCCGTTCATCTGCAACTTTCCTGCTGCTCACCTTCGCACCCTTCAACCTGCCTGCGTTCAACGCACAATGTTCGGCTCACATCGCCGATTTCAGCCCACGATCGCGGCCACTTGACCACAAGAGAAGGTTGCAATCTTTGGCGCTTTATGTAAGAATAGTAAGCGACGACGAATCAGCAGTAAACCGTCATTCACCCTTTCCGCATTCCTGAACCCAGACGCAGCACCGAACCATTCACGAGCGATCCTGGAGCCGATAGCGTACAGCATTCGCCAATAGCAGATAGCCGGCACTGGCGCTCTTCCGATGATTCAT
Source organism: Roseiflexus sp. (assembly GCA_041641515.1). Classification (GTDB taxonomy): domain Bacteria; phylum Chloroflexota; class Chloroflexia; order Chloroflexales; family Roseiflexaceae; genus Roseiflexus. The sequence goes on along the minus strand of JBEPYG010000189.1, from coordinate 2,380 downwards.
GGTGCTGCGGCAACATACAACACGCTGATCGTTCGTCGGTTTGCGCCACGGCACAGGGCTGCACCACCGTCCGCCAGCATGCTGCGCCAGAAGTCCTGGTGGCGCCAGTTCGGTCGCAGCGTCGCTTCGATGATGAGTGAACGCGGGAAACCCAACGCCGGATCGTAGTCGGCGCGTGCGCGAATGTACGTTTCGCACACGCACCCGCGCACGCCGCACACTGGTGTGGTTGTTCCGTCGCCTTCGGCGACGAGAAACAATGTCTCGATCGTGCGTGCGCGGAGATTGCAACTGTCGCGATAGCTGCCGGTCACCTGTCCCTGACGCACCACCACGTCGTAGGTGCAATCGCCGTCCTCCACCACCAGGCGGTAGTCGCGGAATGGACGTTGCTCCCATAACGCGCGCGCGTGCACAAGGTCGTGCTGTCTGGCACGCCGTGCTTGTTCATCGGCGCCGATCCAGACGCCCGTTACAAGGCATAACACCAGAGGGAGCGCCAGACCTGCGAGATATATTGCGGTGCGCTTCGTCATTATCATACACAGCAGTGTACCGCAAAAGTTACAGACAGGTGAAGAGTTCTTTCCATACGATAGATAGTTCTTTCCTGCATGATGCAGTGCGCATCGGTACAATCTGCAAGGATTTCCGTGAAGTCGGGTACAAGCTTTGAGCATGTACCATGTGGTACGTTACGAGGAGGAGCCTGCAATGACCACTCTGGATGTCGAGACGCTCGATATGGTTCTGGCGACGCTGCGCGAGTACGCTGAACGGAAACTAACGCCCGAATATCTCCGCCATCTCGATCATAACGACGAATTCCCGGCCGACGTGCTGAAAGACCTGTACGACCCCAACAAACTTGGCATTCACCTGCTGTTCATTCCCGAAGAGTACGGCGGTTTGGGCGGCGGAGCTTACGATATCTATCGCGTTTCGGAAGCGATGGCCGCCATCGACCTCGGAATTGCAACTGGCGTGCTGGCGACATTCCTCGGCACCGACCCGATCACCGTCGGCGGCACCGAGGAGCAGAAGAAATACTGGATGGGACGCATCGCCGAGGAAGGGTTGCTCGTGGCGTATGGTGCCACCGAGCCGCAGGCTGGCTCCGACCTGGCGACCCTGACGACCAAAGCTGTGCCGGTGGTCGAAGACGGCAAGGTAATCGGGTACAAGATCAGCGGGCGCAAGCAGTGGATCTCAAACGGCGGCGTCGCCAGAATCTATACAATTCTCGCGAATGCTCCCGGCGGCATCTCCTGGTTCATTGTCGAGCACGATGCTCCCGGCTTCACCAAAGGCAAACCGGAAGACAAGCACGGCATCCGCGCCTCGAATACCGCTGCTCTGTTTCTTGATGAAGTCTTCGTTCCGGCTGATCGGCTGGTCGGCGGCGTGGAAGGCAAAGGATTGGCGCAGGCAGCAGCAGTCTTCGGCTATACCCGCCTGATGGTCGGGTCGTTCGGTCTTGGCGCCGGGTGGGAGGCGATGCGTCGCGCGATTCGCTACGCGCAGACGCGCATTCAGGGCGGAAAGCCGCTCAGCCAGCAGCAGGGCTTGACGCACAAACTGATCGTGCCCAATGTTGCTCGTCTCGAAGCGGCGCGCCACTACATCGAATGGGTCGCCGAGACGATCGACGGCGGCAATGATCAGCAGCAGACCGAAGGCGCCGTGGCGAAGTATATGGCGACCGAAGCCGGAAACAAAGCTGCCGAAGATGCCATTCAGGTGCACGGCGGCTATGGCTACACCAAAGAGTACATGGTCGAGAAGATCAAACGCGATGTGCGCATTACCTGCATCTATGAGGGCACTTCCGAGATTATGGAATGGACGATCGCGCGTGACCGCTGGCAGTTCCATCTGAAGACGAAAGGCGCCTACTACCACGATTGGGCCGCGCGCGTTGAGCAGGTGCATCAGCGCGAACCAAACAATGGCGCGAATGTGGCGGCGCTGGCGATGCACGCACTGGCGAATATCCTGGAGCGCGCACGGATCGACCGCCTGACGCGCAATCAGCATATTCTGTTCCGTCTCGGTGAATTGATCGCTTGGGCGGAAACCGCAGCAATCTTCAGTGAACGCGTCACCAGCAAGCCCACAGTCGCCTCCGGTCTCGATCTGCCGACCGAACAGGCGCTGGCCCGTATCTTTGCACGCATGGCCGCCTACAAGGTTGCCACCGATGGACTCGCCTGGCTGATCGGCGCCGGTCAAACGGATCCGAACCTGGCGAATTCGCTCAACCTGCCCGCCATCTTTGCTGCACAGGCCGGGCAGATTGCAGATATGGACTTTGTTGCGGCGAAACTGGTCGAGGCATTCCCGGCAGCCTGAAAGGGAGAGAACGATGAGCGACTCTGCA
>JBEPYG010000188.1:0-8740 GCA_041641515.1 Roseiflexus sp. | reverse complement strand
GTTCCTGCAGCCAGCGCCGCACCTCGGCAGCCAACCCATCGCGTCCGGCGAGATCCGAGGCGATCGGCTCAAGGTACGCCGCCAGGCGCGGACCGCCAGGCGCATCGGGATGGAGCGTCACCGCAGCCGCGCGCACCGCCGGATGACGTGCCAGTGTCGCTTCGATCTCACCCGGTTCGATCCGATACCCCCGGATTTTGACCTGGTTATCGAGCCGTCCCAGAAACTCGATGTTGCCATCGGACAGCCAACGCGCCCGATCCCCCGTCCGGTAGACACGCTCTGGCGCCTCGTTCCCGTCGCCGCCGAATCCTTCCAGCAGCACAAATCGCTCAGCTGTCAGATCGGAACGGTTAAGATACCCAACAGCGACGCCGGACCCACCGATGTACAGCTCCCCTGGTACACCGATCGGCGCCGGTTGTCGCTGCCTGTCGAGAATGAACAAGTGCACGCCATCGAACGGGCGACCAATCGGCACACTCTGCTCATCGAGCAACGTACCGACCCCGCCATCGAAATACGTGCTGTCGATCGTCGTTTCCGTCAGACCGAACGAGTTGATGACCCGCGTGTTTGCACCACACAGCCGCTGCAAACGCCGATACTCGCCGACAAACCAGGTGTCCGACCCGCAAACCACCAGCCGCATCCAGTCCAAGCGCACACCGCTGGCGGTCAGATGTTCCATGAGTAGACGTAGCACACCCGGCACGAACTCGGCGCAGTCGATCCGCTCCCGCCGCAGCAGATCGTACAGGCGCGCCGGTTCCAGCAGATGCTCACGCGGACAGAGCACCAGCGCGCCCCCCGAACAGAGCGCCCGCACCAGATCACCAGCGAAAACGTCGAAGGAGAAACTGGTCATCTGCAAATGGCGACGCACAGCGCTACGCAGCTCATACGCGCGCTCCCATGCCACATACGCATGCGACAGCGCCGCGTGGGTCACCATCACCCCTTTCGCCGGACCGGTCGATCCCGAGGTGTAGATGACATACGCCAGATCATCGAGTGTGGCGCCACCGGAGAGACGCTGCGCCGGGCAGGCGGCAATCGTGTTCGCCTCAGCCATTAGATGAACCACGCGCTGGTTGCCGGTGCGCAGCCACTCCGGACAATCATCGGCGTCGGTCAGCACGACCGACGGGTGCGCATCAGCGATCATCCATGCCAGGCGTTCCGACGGATACGCCGGGTCGAGCGGCACATAGGCGCCACCCGCCTTGAGCGTTCCCAGCACGGACACAATCAGTTCGGCAGATCGGTCAACGGCGATGCCGACGAGCACCCCTGGGCGCACCCCCAGATCGCGCAGGTAGTGCGCCAGCCGGTTGGCGCGCTGGTCGAGATCAGCATACGACAGGCGCGTTTCGCCCCAAACGACCGCCTCGGCGTCGGGCGTGCGCGCCGCTTCCGCCTCGAACCGTTCGACCACCGTGTCACCCGGTGTTCTCAATGGGTGTGTTACACCGCCCCACCTCAACAGGACATCGCGCTCCTCGGCGCTCAACAACGGCAGGCGCTCGATGGGACACTCAGGATCGGCGACGATCCCCTCTAGCAGCACCCGATACTGCCCCAGCAACCGCTCAATCGTCCCCCCATCAAACAGGTCGGTGCAGTACTCCGCCGCCAGCGCTAGCCCCGCGTCATCCTCCGTCACCGACAGCGTCAGGTCGAACGTGGATGTGCCGGTTTCGACTTCGATCTGCGTCATGGTCAATCCGGGAAGACGGTGAACGTGCGCAGGCGCATTCTGCAGAATGAACATCACCTGAAACAGCGGCGTCCGGCTGATATCGCGCGTCGCCTGCACCTCCTCCACCAGCCACTCGAACGGCACATCCTGATGCGCAAACGCTTCCAGCGCCACGGTGCGCACCCGCGTCAGCAGCTCACGGAACGACGGGTTGCCCCCCAGGTCGTGGCGCACCACCAGCGTGTTGATGAAACACCCGATCAATCCCTCCAGTTCGGGTCGGCGTCGTCCCGCCACCGGCGTGCCGATGCACACGTCATCCTGCCCGCTCCAGCGCGCCAGCAGCACCGCGAATGCCGCGTCCAGCGTCATAAACAGCGTCGCCCCCGCCTGCCGGCTCACAGCGCGCACCTGCTCCACCAGCGTCCGCGGCAGACGCGCGCTGCAACTCGCCCCTCGCGACGACTGCACCGGCGGACGGGGACGGTCGGTCGGCAGGTCGAGCGCGGCGGGAGCGTCCGCCAGGCGCTGCCGCCAGTACGCGCGTTGCTGTTCAAGCGACGTGACGCCGGCGGCGCTACGGTTGAGCGTGTCGCGCTGCCAGACGGCATAATCGGCGTACTGGAGCGGCAGGTCGGGCAGCGGCGAGGGGCGTCCGGCGGTGAAGGCGGTGTAGAGCGCCGCGATGTCGTGCAGGAGCACCCCCATCGACCAGCCATCGGCGATGATGTGGTGCAGGGTGAGGAGCGCGAGGTGGTCGTCGTCCGCCAGGCGCAGCAATGCAGCGCGGATGAGCGGACCCGCGCGCAGATCGAAGGGGCGCTGCGCCTCCCAGGTCGCCAGGCGATACATTTCGGCTTCGCGTTGATCGTCCGGCAGGCGGCTGAGATCGGTCATCGGCAACGGCAGCGGATCGTCGCCAAGCGCCTCGACGGGAGTAATGAGTTGCATCGGTTGCCCATCAAGTTCCGCGAATGTGGTACGCAGGATTTCGTGGCGATGCACAATTTCGATGAGGGCGCGATGCAGAATGTCGCCGTCGAGCTGTCCCTGGAGCCGGACGGCGAGCGGAATGTTATAGAATGGACTGCCTGGCTCGAACTGATCGAGGAACCAGAGGCGCTGCTGGGCGAACGATGTCGGAAACACATACACATCGTCCGCCGACGGCGACCCCGACAGGTTCATTCCGATAGCGTTGCTGATCTGTGCCATGCCATCCCTCTAACGCATATCCACTTCTTCTTCCTCGAGACCATTCTGGAGCAGCGCTGCGCGACTGACGCGCCGCGTGGCGCGTGCGACTGGTGCGATGGGTGGAGCGGTATGGACGGCGCCGGACGCTACCGCCTCATCGATCGCCGCAGCTAGCGTGGCGATGGCGGGGTCATTGAACAGCGTGCGTAATGGCACATCCACTCCCCAGCGCGCCTGGACCCGCGCCAGCAGTTGCGTTGCCAGCAATGAGTGTCCGCCGATCTCGAAGAAATTGTCATTGACGCCAACCCGCGGAATGCCGAGCAACTCCGCGCAGATCGCGGTCAGCGCTTCCTCGGTCGGTGTGCGTGGCGCCACATACTCTGATCCCGGCGCGTCCAGCCATTCGGGGTCGGGCAACGCCGCGCGATCAATCTTGCCACCCGGCGTCAGGGGCCAGGATTGTAACTCCACAATTGCAGACGGAACCATATACCCTGGCAATCGTTCGGCGAGAAATGCGCGCAACTCGTGACGGAACGCTGCGCCGTCACCGGCATCATGCCCGGATGCCGGAATGACATACGCCAGCAACCGGTCGTTCCGCGCCAGCACCAGGGCATCCGCCACAGCCGTGTGGGAGCGCAATGCCGCTTCGACCTCACCAGGTTCGATCCGGAAGCCGCGCACCTTCACCTGCTGGTCGAGTCGTTCCAGGAACTCCAGTTGCCCATCGCGCCGCCAGCGCACCCGATCACCGGTACGGTAGGCACGCCGCCGTCTGGCAGGCGTCGTGTGCCAGACCACTGGCGGATCGCCGATCAGCGCATGATCCAGTTCAACAAAACGTTCAGCGGTCAGATCGGGACGGTTGAGGTAGGCGCGCGCCACACCCACGCCGGCAATGTACAACTCGCCTGGCGTTCCTGCGGGTACAGGCTGACGATGCTCGTCCAGCACGAAGAGCCGCGTATTGGCAATTGGCCGTCCAATCGGTGGATCGCGCGGATCATCGGGATCGCACAGCGCGATTGAGGCGCAGACCGTCGTTTCGGTCGGACCATACGCATTGAAAAAGCGCCGTCCCCGTCCCCAGCGGGCAACCAGTTCTCGCGAACAGCGCTCACCAGCTGCAATCACAGTGGTAAGTTCTGGCAAATCCTCAGGCGGCAGCACTGCCAGCAGCGATGGCGGCAACGTCACGATCGAGATCGACCGATCGCGGAGCAGACGGAGAAGCGCTGGCGCGGAAGCCAGCGTCTCCTGCGATGCCAGACAGAGCGTCGCACCGCTGCAGAGCGCCATAACCAGTTCCCACACGGCGGCATCGAAACTCAATGCCGAAAATTGAAGCACGCGATCTCCTGGTTTGACGCCAAACACCTGCTGCTGGGCGATCGCCAGGTTGCACAGTCCACGGTGGTGCAGCAGCGTCCCCTTTGGGACGCCGGTCGAACCCGAGGTGTAGATCACATAGGCAAGACTATCTGGCGTTGCGTGGCACACCGGCGTATCGGTTGACTCGCAGACGATCCGTTCGTGATCGGCGTCCAGCAGAATAACGTCAGCTTGAGTGCGCGATTGCGCGACCCAAGAACTACTCGCAAGGTGCGCCTGCGTGAGAATAGCTGCCGGACGGGCATCTTCGATCATGAAACGCAGGCGCTCAGGCGGATACGCCGGATCGAGCGGCAGGAACGCAGCGCCTGCCTTCAACACGCCGAGAATGCCCGCTACCATGGGTATCGAGCGTTCGACGGCAATGCCCACCAGCGTTTCAGGACCAACCCCACGTTGCTGCAGGGTATGGGCGATCTGATTGGCATACCGATTCAACTCAGCATACCCGAGCGTTGCGCTCTCGAATGTGACAGCAGGATGATCGGGGAGTGCAGCTGCATGAGCTTCGAACAGGTCGTGAATGCAATGCTGATGCGGAAAAGGCGTATCGGTTCGGTTCCATTCAACCAGAATGCACTGCCGTTCGCTGTCGGTCAGCAACTGCAGATCGGCGACGCACTGTTCAGGATTGGCGACAACAGCTGCAAGCAGTGTATGGAAGCGCCGCGCCATCGCTTCGATCGTGGCGGCATCGAACAGATCGGTGTTATATTCGAACGCACCTCTCACGCCATCGTCATCGACACGCAACTCCAATGTCAGATCGAAGCGTGCGTGGCGGCGGTCGAGCGGGAATGGCTCGATCGTCACATCAGGCAGCGTTATCGGCGCACGCGGGGTGGTGTCGAGCACCAGCATCACCTGGAAGAGCGGCGCATAGTTCAGGCGCCGTTCGGGGCGCAGCACCTCGACCAGCATCTCGAAGGGAACATCCTGATGGGCATAGGCTGCCAGCGCCGTTTCGCGCACCTGCTGCAGCAATTCGACAAACGAGAGGTCGCCGCGATACCGCGTGCGCAGCACGAGCGTGTTGACGAAAAAGCCAATCAGGTCTTCGGTTTCGGTGCGCGTCCGCCCGGCGATCGGCGTGCCGATGCAGAAGTCGTTCTGCCCGGAGTAGCGCGCGAGCAACACCTCGAACGCGGCAAGCAGGGTCATGAATAACGTTGCGCCTTCGCCGGCGCTAAGGCGTTGCAGCGCCTGCGTCATCTCGCGTGAGAGCACGAATGGAACCTCTGCGCCGTGGAATGTCGCAACCGGCGGACGTGGCCGGTCGGTCGGCAGGTCGAGCAGCGGCGCCGCTCCAGCAAGCTGTTCCTTCCAATAGGCGATCTGACGCTCCAGCAGTGCACTATCCCCCTCCATCCATGAGCGTTGCCAGACGGCATAATCGGCATACTGAAGCGGCAATTGGGGCAACGGCGACGCGCACCCCTCGATGAACGCGCTGTACAACGCGGCCAGTTCGCGTACCAGCACCCCGACCGACCATCCATCGGAGACGATATGGTGGGTCACCAGCACTGCAATATGGTCATCTTCCGCCAGACGCAGGAGCATGGCGCGCACCAGCGGACCACGCGCAAGGTCAAACGGTTGCTCCGCCACCTCTGTTGCCAGCCGTCGCGCTTCGGCGTCGCGTTCCGGCATCGGCAGACGGCTGAGATCGATCAGCGGTAATTCGATAAGCAGTTCCGGCGCAATACGCTGAACGGGGCGACCATTGATCATCGCAAAGGACGTGCGCAACGCTTCGTGACGGCGCACAATCTCATTCAAGCTGCACTCGAAGGCGGCAATATCGAGACGACCCCGCAGGCGCACGATTGCGGGATTATTGTAGAGAGCGCTCTCCGGCTCGAGACGATCAAGGAACCAGAGGCGCTGCTGGGCATACGAAAGCGGCAGATCGCCAGTCCGTTTGGCGCGTGTGAGGGGCGGTAACGTGGCGCCGCGCGCTGCCCGACGTTCCTCTTCGATACGCGCCGCCAGCTCGGCGACGGTGCGCGTCTCGAACAGCCAGCGCAGTGGAATGTCCAGTCCAAAAGCATCGCGCGCCCGCCCGATCACCTGCGTCGCATTGAGCGAATGACCGCCAAGATCGAAGAAATCGTCGTGCGCGCCGACGTGGGTCAAGCCGAGCACATCAGCCCAGATGCCCGCCAGCAGTTCTTCGGCAGGAGAGCACAGGGCATCCTGAACGCCAGTTTCGACGCCAGCATTGGGAGCGGGCAGCGCAGCGCGATCAATCTTGCCGCCTGGCGTCAGGGGCCACGCATCGAGCGCTACAATCGCTGTGGGGACCATGTATTCGGGCAACTGGTCTTTCAGCCAGGAGCGCACTGCTGCCACATCGACGCTGGCAGGGCGAACATACGCCACCAACCGTCGGTCACCGGGCCGGTCTTCGCGCACAACAACCACAGCGTCGCTCACAGCGGGATGGCGGTGCAGAACGGCAGCGATCTCGCCGGGTTCGACCCGAAAACCGCGCAGTTTCACCTGATCATCGCACCGCCCCAGGTATTCGAGGGTCGCGTCGGGCAACCAGCGCGCGAGATCACCGGTGCGGTAGAGACGTTGGGGATGTGGGGGTATGCCTTCCCCAAATGCTCCGGCGGGAATGGTGATAAACCGTTCGGCGGTCAGATCGGGACGGTTGAGATACCCGCGTGTCACTCCTGCGCCGCTGACCCAGATCTCGCCCGGAACGCCAACCGGAACCGGCTCGCGATGGCGGTCGAGGAGGTAGATCGCCATACCCGGGATCGGACGACCGATGGGAGCGGTTGTTGTGCCAGGGATCCGGTCGCACATTTGCCCCCAGGCAGGTCCGATGGTGGTTTCGGTTGGACCGTAGGCGTTGAAAAAGCGCCGTCCGTTGGCCCATTTTAGCGCCACTTCCCACGAACATGCCTCACCCGCTGCAGCGACCGTCTGGAGTGCCGGGAGATCGGCGGATGGCAGTACAGCAAGCAGTGATGGCGGAAGGGTCACGGTGGTAATCGCTGCATCACGCAACAGACGATGCAGGTCCTCAACCGAAGCAAGAACCGCGCGCGGCGCCAGACAGAGCGTCGCACCGGATGTCAGCGCGGTAAATATCTCGGCCGCCGAGGCGTCGAAACTCAACGACGCGAACTGGAGGACACGACTGCCGCACCCGATTGACCAGTCGGTGCACTGCGCCCTCACGAAATTGGTCAGACCGCCATGACAGACGAGCACGCCTTTAGGAATGCCGGTGGAACCAGAGGTGTAGATGACATACACGAGATTGTCGGGAGTTACATCACACGGCACAGCGTCGTCCGATTCGCTGGTCCAGCGTTCGTCGTCGAGCAGCAGGACTGGATATCCATCGAGTGGAAGCGTTGCTGCGAGATGCTGCTGCGTGAGCAACAACGCCGGACGCGCATCGTCGATCATAAAGCGCAGTCGCGCCGACGGGTACGAGGGATCGAGCGGCAGATAGGCGCCGCCAGCTTTCAGGATTGCCAGGATGCCGATGATCGTTTCTGGCGCCGGTTCGGCACAGATCGCGACAATCGTTTCCGGTCCAACCCCGTGGTTGCGCAGATACCGCGCCAGGCGGTTCGCCTGACGATCCAGTTGAGCGTAGGTCACGCGCATGTCCCGGAACTCGACGGCGACCACATCGGGGGTGCGCGCCGCCTGCTCCTCGACGAGTCGGTGAATACAATCGATGCACAGCGGATCGCCTCCCTGACCCCATTCGCGCAGGAGAGAGCGTTTCTCTGCCGAAGACAGCAGCGGCAGATGCACGAGCGGACTGTCGGGATTGGCAACCATTCCTTCGAGCAGCGTGCGCAGATGATCGAGCATACGCAGGATGACCGGCTCATCGAACCGATCCCGGTCATAACTGATCTTCAGCATCAGCCGGTCTGCCGGTCCTGCCACGCAGGTCAACGGGTAGTTGGTGCGTTCCGACGTGCGGATCGCTTCGATCACGAAATCTCCGCCCCACACCTGATCCGCCGACGGCATGGGATAGTTCTCGAACACCAGCAGGCTCTCGAAGAGTGGTTGGTTGCGCTGAACCTCGCTCCACCCCTGGATCTGCACCAGCGGCGTGTACTCATACTGGCGCATCTCAGCCAGTTGATCCCGAACATGGTGCAGCCATTTCAGCACCGACATATCCGGCGGGATCTGCGCGCGCACCGGCAGCGTATTGATGAACAGCCCTACCATGCGCTCCACAGCGGGAAGATCGGGTGGTCTTCCCGAAACCGTTGCACCGAACACGACATCATCCTCGCCGCTGTAGCGACTGAGCAGCAATGCCCAGGCAGCATGCACGAGCACGCCAGGCGTCAGGCCATACTGGCGTGCAAACTCGTAGAGGCGCGCAGTCGATTCGCGGGAAAGCCAGCATTCCTGCTCCGCAGTATGCCGCGTCGTTGGCGCAGATCG
>JBEPYG010000187.1:0-8765 GCA_041641515.1 Roseiflexus sp. | reverse complement strand
GCCCGGAATCACCATCACGTCCGGTCCGTGCGCGCGCAGGTCGGGGATATCCCACGCGATGCGCACATCGCTGAGCACGATGGCAATGCCCGCAGGTTCGAGACGCGCGCGCAACACGGCGGTGAGATACATCCGGTCGGTTTCGTGACGGTCATTGTGCACGATGAAGTCTCCCACCTCGGGGTGCAGGACATCGTCCAGCGTAAGCGGAACCTGTTCCAGATGGTGCGGGTTCTCGGGGGTCGGGCGCGGCACCAGGCGCCAGCCGTAGCGGAATGGGTCCTCGGCAGGCGTCGGCGTCGGCTGGATGGGATGGGTGATGGTCATCGGCAACCCTCCTCTGAGCAGTTCACGACTGACCGCGCAGGCGCTGCAGTTCGGCTTCGACGGCGCGCAGGCGCGCCTCCGCCTCCGCCCGCGCCGCCGCTTCCTGGCAGATGTGTGCTCCAATGTTCTGGCGCGCCTGAGCCGGCTCGTCGAATGTCAGGAAGTGAACAGTCACCCAGGTGGAACAAACTCATCTCTTCACCTGCCACGCGATGTAACAGGTTGAGTATAGCACAAAATTGCGATGATATCAGCGCCGGATGTGCGCCAGCGCCTGCGCCAGCGGAATATCGACATTCCAATCGACGATGCGCACGCCCGCCACCAGCAGACGCTGCAGCAGCGCCTGACGTTCGACGCGCGCGATCCGCGCCGCCAGATCCGCCCCAGGACCAAGAATGTTCGCCTCGAACGCAACCGGATCGGGGCTGATGATCAGCACCTCGTAACCGTGTGCGCGCATATGAAGAATAGGCGGGGCGTCACCGGGTTGCAGTGGGCTGACCAAAACGATCTGGGAACGCGCCGGAAACAGGCGCGTCGGAATATCCGCCAGACTTGCAAGAGCAGCGCGGTCGCCAGTACGCGCCTGTGCCAGCGCACGCAATACCTTTTCGCGCTGGATTTTGCCATAGCCGGGAAATGTCCACTCGATGGCGTGACCATAGATCAACAGTCCGACCCGGTTCCCCTGACTGATGAGCGCATCCGACAGCGCTGCGGCGGCCTGCACGCTATACTCAAACAGGGTGTGATGGTTTCCCTGCACATCACTCCCGCGCCGCGCATCGAGAATGATGCCGATATCGGCAACACGCTCCTGCTCGAACTCGTTGACGTACAGCGAGCCGGGGAAGCGGGCAGTGGCGCGGTTGTTGATCCAGCGAACCGGATCACCTGCCTGATACTCGCGCACACCAAAGAATTCGATGCCTGCCCCGCCTTGACGTGCTGGAATGGTTCCTGAAAAGATGCGCGTGCGTCGCGGACGAATACCGAGGCGAGTCAGGCGCACAACTTCTGGCATGATCAGGATTTTGCCCGGCGCTGCCACTGCAACCGTGCGACGACTCAGCCCCAGGCGATCGCTCACCGTCGCCTGCACGCCGTTGAAATGATAAAAACCGCGCACACCGCGCACAGTATACGTGATGGTCACCGTTGCGCCAGGCGCCAGCATAGTCATGCAGGTCGGTTGACCGCCGGTCAGATTCAGTCCGGCAGGAACCACATCTTCGATCTCGACCGGCGCCGGACGCGATCCCTGGTTCGTGACAGTGACAAGCACCTCGATCACTGCTCCTGGTAATGCGCGCTCCGCGCTCAGGATGCGCGTCGCCTGCAGGTGCGGATCGTCCGGGATGTCGAGCAGCGCTGCGCCGGCAAAGATCGCTGGAGGAATGGCAAGGACAATGAGCGTGCCATTGAGTGTGGCAAGACCCAGCAGCGCCAGACCGAACGCCAGCGCGCTGAGCCCGATCAGAGTACGGTTGTCGGACAGGGCAGTCATCGCATAACCGGCGCAGGAGTCGCATGGAGCGCCGATGCCAGAATCTCATCGGCGGCACGGCGCTGCATCCAGAGATCCGGCGTCAGAATGAGCCGGTGCGCCAGCGCAGGGCGCACGAAAACCTTGACATCGTCGGGGATGACGAAATCGCGACCATCGAGCGCTGCACGCACGCGCGCCAGTTTGAGCAGCGCCAGCGACCCGCGCGGACTCGCGCCGACCGCCACGCGCGCATCGGTGCGAGTGGCGGCGACCAGCCTCACGATATAGTCCTCGATGTCGGCATCGACATACACATCTTCGATAGCATTGCGCATTGCCAGGAGTTCTGCCGCATCGGTCACCTGCTCGATGACCACATCATCGCTGCGGCGCTCCCGCCGGCGGCGCAGAATTTCGCGCTCTTCCTCCAGCGAGGGATAGCCGATTGAGAGTTTCATCAAAAAGCGATCGAGTTGCGCCTCGGGAAGTGGAAATGTTCCCTCGTACTCGATCGGATTCTGGGTTGCGAGTACCAGGAATGGCTCCGGCAGCGGCATCGTTTCGCCCTCGAGAGTCACCTGGCGTTCCTGCATAGCTTCAAGAAGCGCCGATTGGGTCTTTGGCGACGCCCGGTTGATCTCGTCAGCAAGCACAACATTGGCGAAAATCGGTCCGCGCCGCAACTCGAAGCGCTCTGCAGCGCGATTGTAGACGTAACCGCCGGTGATATCGCCCGGCAACAGATCGGGCGTGAACTGGATGCGGCGAAAATCGAGACCGAGCGCAGCCGCGAAACTGCGCGCAATGAGCGTTTTTGCCAGCCCGGGGTAATCCTCGAGCAACACGTGCCCGCCAGCCAGCGTTGCTGCCATGATCTGATCGAGCACAGCTCGCTTCCCGACGATCACCCGTTCAACCTGTGCAATCACGCGCTGCCCGAGGGCGGCGACATCCGTGTAGTTACCTGACATAGATTTTTCACGCATCGTCACTGGCTGCGCACAAGACGCTCGACAGCGACAATCACCTGTTCCAGATCGACATCGAGTGGTGAAGGTTCATCACGCTGCAGCAGTGTGCGATGGCGCGGTCGATACGAGTCGGCGCCGGCGCAAAGAAACGCAGCAACGTGCTGAGGCACGTCGATAGCGCCGGATGCGATGCGCTGCCGGGCGATGCGCAACTCGATACGCTCACGCGCGGCGATCGTTTCCGCCAGCAACAGCATCAGGCGCTGCGCCATACGCCAGCGCGAATACTCGTGCCGTTGCGCTAGTGTCACCAGCCGTAGCCATTCATAAACGCGTCCGCGCAGCGCGGTATCGGTACTGCGGCGAGCCTCTCGCCGCCGTCCGCCCCAGATGCTCACCAGGGCAACGACGCTCGCCGCCAGCACAAACGCGAGCCAGATCATCCCCTGCGGGATACTCTCGAAGATCCGTATCGCCCCCCAGATCACATACAGCAGCGGCGTAATGAGCGTATCTTCGAGCAAGCCGCGAATACCCAGCGCGACGATTTCAACCGTCGCCGCCAGCGCCAGGATCACGATCAAACGTTGCCGCCACATGCTATCTCCGCTTTACAACCGACCATTGTGCGAATGATACGCTTCGACGATTCCCCGCAGGCACGCCTCCGCTTCTCGCGTTTCACGCGGACCAGGCGCACGCGGGCTATAGCGCACCGTCTCGAACAATCGCGTCAGGCGACGAATATCGGCTGCGGCAAGACCAGTACGTGCCAGACGTTGCTCGAATTCGCGCGCTGTCATATCCGGTTCGCGCACAATGCCGCGTTCCGTGCGTAGAATACGCACCATCTCGACATAGCAGCGCGTAACCGCGTCACGCACATCGACGCCTGCCTCCAGGTCGCGCAGGGCAGCCTGCGCGCTGGCGGCAATATCATCGCCAATGTTCACGGTTGCCCGTTTTGGAAAGCGCCGCACCATCCACCACGCCGCTAGTACCATACCCGCTGCAATCGCCAAGCTGATGAGGGTCACCAGCCACGCTGGCGGATTGGTCACGAGATCGGGCGGAAGAACGACATCTGGGATGTCAGACGCCTGATTGGGTGCACCAGCCGCCTGACCTGGAGCGCTGCGTGGCTCGAAGAGCGGCGGTCGCAGGTTCGCCATGAGCAGATAGACCGTCAGCATTACGAGCAGATATAGCGGAAGGTTGCGTATCAGCCAGCGCCGAAAATCGCGCGAGAAGAGTGTCATCACAGCGACAAACGCGCCCAGCGCAAGCACGACCATCCCCATCCATTCCAGGCTGACAAAACCGCCAGGAGCGGAGGGACGCCCCAACCCAGGCATGGTAAACAGGTCATGCGGAAACGGCTTGCCCGCCTCCAAACGCACCGACGGCAGTGCAGCCGCCAGCAGCGTCAGCGCACCCAGCGTGACGATCAGCCACCCTGCCAGACGCCATCGCATCCGTTGCGACATGTATCACTCCTCCACCTGCGGAATATCGCTCAGTGCAATACGATACTCCTGATGGCGCTCCAGATCGCGCCAGACAACGCAGCGTTGCGCCCATTCGTCCGCGCCGGCAACCACAACAAACCGCACCCCACGACGCGCAGCATCGCGCAGATTGCCGCTCATACCACGCATCCGCACGTCGGTCATCGCTGTGTACCCGCGCACCCGCAGCATACGCGCCACTTCCAGCGCGTAAGGATAGCTGTCATCGTCAGGTGCGACCACCAGTGCCACGGGAGGGCGGGGAGGCGCAGCAACCGACGATGCAGCCGCCACCACTCGTTCCAGACCATACGCAAAGCCGACGGCAGGGGTCGGCTGGCGCCCGCCCAGCGCACTCACCAGATCGTCGTACCGTCCGCCGCCGCACAACTGCAACCCATCATCAGCATAGATCTCAAAGATCATGCCGGTGTAGTAGTGCAACCCACGCCCTAACCCAAAATCGAGCCGCACCCGATCCAGCGCCACCCCATGCGCCGCTGCCAGGCGCAGGATCGCGTGCAACTCGTCGAGACCGGTCACCGCATAGTCACGCAGCGCCTCCTCTGCTGCAGCGAACGCCTCGTCCGGACCTCCTTCGATACGACACAGGTGATCGAGCACCTGCAACGCCTGATCGATCTGTTCGCGGGACTCGCTCCGGCGCAATTTGCGCACCAGGCGACCGACAATCGCTTCTGGCGGGCGGGTGCCGAAGCGCAGATTGACTCCAATCTCGCGCAGCGCGTGCAGCAGCAACGCCTCAGCCTGTTGATCATCGATTCCGTCGAGCAATGCCGGATCGAGCGCCGGCGCCGACACATCGAGTTCGGCGCGCACCACGGACACCCCCTGCTCACGAAGACGTTCGAGGCGCCATGCAAGCCTGCCCTGGGTTCGCTCGCTCAACCCAAGGGAAGCAAGCAATGAGCGAATCAGGCCAATATGCCCTATCCGGACGGTAAAGCGCGTCACACCAGCAGCTACAAGACCTTCGCACGCCAGCGCCAGACACTCAGCATCAGCGCGCGGCGCTGCACCGCCAATCAATTCGACGCCGATCTGGGTGAACTGGCGATAGGTCGCGCGCTGGGGGCGCTCGTTACGAAAGACCGGACCGGCATAGCGCAGGCGCAGCGGCAGCGGTTGATCCTGCATGCGACTCACGTAGGCGCGCAGTACCGACGCCGTCCATTCAGGGCGCAGCGCCAGATCGCGCCCATTGAAAGTGAACTCGTAGACTTTGCCGACCAGTTCTTCGCCGAGTTTGCGCAGATAGAGATCGCGGTGTTCGATGATCGGCAGATCGACAGGTTCATACCCCCAACCAGCTAGCACGCGCTCGATTGACGCTGCTGCCGCCGTTTGCGCCATCACCTCGGACGGCAAGACATCGCGCATGCCACGCACAGCATCGATATTCGATCCCACGGAATGGCAACTCCATCCAGAACGGACGTCTAAACAAGAACGTATGCTTTATCCGGTTCAACCGGCATTGTACTCGATCTGGCGGAGGGTCACAAACGAAATCAACGATCGGGCAACCGGATGCGGAAGGTTGCGCCATCGCCAGGAAAACTGCTGACTTCGATCGTCCCGCCATGGGCGGTGACGGCCATCTTACAGAACGCAAGCCCGAGCCCGGTGCTGCTCTGACGGGCGGAGCGGGTTTCGCCTATCGCACCGAACGGTTCGAAGAGCCGTTCGATCTGTTCGGGAGGGATTCCAGGACCGGTATCGGCGACCTCGATGACTGTCTGTTCCCCAACCTCCGGATACGGCTCACGCCAGACGCGCAGCATGATCGTGGTTCCGCGGGGCGTGTGCTTGATGGCATTCGAAAGGAGATTGAGTAGAATGCGTTTCAGCAGCCGGGCATCGGCGCGAATCACGGGCAGTGCTGGCGATACATCGAGGATCAGCGTTTTGGTCTCGTATGCCAGCCAGGCAGAGAGTTCATCAGCACACTCGGCGCACAACATGGGAAGCGACACATCGCCCAGGCGCAATCTCAAACGGCCTTCATTGTACCGGATCAGATCGAGCAGATCGTCGACAAGACCCGCCAGATCGCGTCCATTGCGCAGCGCACTATCGATCAGGGATCGTTGCAATTCGTTCAGACCATCGGCGCTCAGCATCTCCAGAAAGCCGATCAGGGCAGTCAGCGGGTTCTTCAGATCATGGATGACCATCTGCGCCAGCAACGCAGTGTTGCGCTCACTTTGACGCAGCAGCTCGTCGAGTTGCGCCAACTCCTCGCGCTGACGCTGCTCGCGCGCTACCGTAAGCGCCAGGCGCTCCAGCGCGTCGATCTGAGCATCGGACCATCCAGCATCGCTCTGAAGACGGGCGCGCACATCCACCGGAATTGGCTCGCCTTGCTCCAGCGTCTTAATCAGTGCATCAATCGCATCGGACAGCAATGGGCGCACCCGATCGAAAGCTGCACGCTGTAAAAGGCCGATCTGGCGCTGACTTCGCCCATCAAAGAGCAGCGCATACACAATCAACGCCATACCGGCGATTCCTGCCGCGTGGTACAGCCAGAATGAGACACTGAACACTGAAGCGGTCAGCAGGCTCGCAAGCGCTGCTTCTCCCAACAATACAACACCCGCCAGCAGTGCACACCGGCGATAGAACGACGATTGCCGGTATAATCGAATATAACGCCAGAGCGCAATGCCGCAGGTGACGATGGTGACAGATGCTCCGGTATACAACACGACACTGCGCAACGGAGTCGCCCGGTCGGCAAACGACCAGACGATGCCGGCGGCGAAGAGCATGGCGCTCAGCACCGGATATCGCCATACCCGCTGCCGCCAGCGCTCACGTGGCAGCGTCGGCATATCGAAGGCGCCCAGGGCGACGAAAATGCCGACCAGCGCCAGACCGGTGATCGGCAATTCTGGCACTGCATCCGGTAGCAACGCATCGACCAGATCATGGATCAGAACGATTGCGGCGCCGCTCAGAACTCCCAGCCCAGTTGCCAGAGCGCGCCCATCCAGAGCTTGTAGAGCGGCAATAATGACTGCCAGCGCTGCAGCAACGCCTGATGTCGCAATAGCTGCAACCAGCGAGAAGTACAGTCCCGGCGGCATCACAACCTGATAATCAGAGTCAGGGAATACGCTTATGAGGAGCAAAGCAGCCGGAACGACCAGCACAACGGACACCCAGCCTGCAACGACCCACCGGAGCGTCGGTTGGTTGGAGGCGGAAACGGAAGGCGGATCAGCAGGAGTGTGAGACATGAGATTGCGTTATTATTGTTTCATAGCTGTTGTACTATGGTAGATAACGCTATGACAATACATAGGAGTAGCGATCATATAAACGACGATGTGTCGATTTTTTATGAAATCCATGAGGCGCTCCTGAACTGGTTCAGCGAAGCGGCGCGCGATCTCCCGTGGCGCCGCGTCCGTGATCCGTACCGCATTTTGGTGGCAGAAGTTATGCTCCAGCAAACCCAGGTTGATCGGGTGCTGCCAAAGTATGAAGCGTTTATCGAACGTTTCCCGTCGCTCCAAGCGCTGGCGGAAGCGCCAACCGCCGATGTCATCCGTATGTGGGCCGGGCTGGGCTACAATCGCCGGGCCGTCAATCTACAACGCACAGCACGCCAGGTGATCGAGCAATACGGTGGCGTCTTCCCGCGTGATGTCGCCACACTGGTCACCCTGCCAGGCATTGGACCGTATACCGCCGGGGCAATCGCCTGCTTCGCCTTCGAGCAGGATGTTGCATTTATTGATACTAACATCCGGCGGGTGATCCGGCGGGTGTTTACCGAGCCTGCGGAACAGGTCGGCGAGCGCACCCTGCTGGCGCTGGCGCAGGCGGCGCTCCCGGCCGGTCGGAGTTGGGCGTGGAACCAGGCGCTGATGGAACTGGGGTCGCTCATCTGCACTGCCGATACGCCGGCGTGCTGGCGCTGCCCGCTGCGCGATCGGTGCCGCGACTACGCTGCACGACGCGCATCCGACGAGCATCTTCCAACCATACCGGTACGCAAACAGATCGCCGAACGCCGTGAATCTCCTTTCATCGGTTCGAATCGCTATTTCCGCGGGCGGGTCGTCGAGACATTGCGTTCGCTTCCGCCTGGAACGGCTCTTGCGTTGAACGACCTGGGACCACAGGTGCGCCCGGAGTACACACCCGACGATGAGGCATGGCTCACAGCGCTGATCCGTGGTCTGGAACGCGACGGACTGGTGGTGTGGGACGACGCCGGGGTGCGGTTGCCCGAGTAGGGTGGTGTATCATCTGTGCTATAATGCAGGTCTATGAGGACGGCTATTTCGATCAATCCACGCCACGCAGCTCACGACGATCCGCAGCACGTCGAGCAGGCTGCACGCCTGCATGCCATTACGGCAGCTCTGAATGCCAGCGGCTTGCGTTCATCGCTGCTCGAAGTGACGGCGCGTTCGGCGACTGAGGCGCATC
>JBEPYG010000186.1:0-8813 GCA_041641515.1 Roseiflexus sp. | reverse complement strand
TACCCTTTTCACACCATGGCATGCGAACATGCCGCGCACAGTGTTGCGTCAACGTGGTACGCGGCAACCCGCAGCCCAAAATCGACCATTTGCAATGCACGCATGCATACCCGGAGCGCTCTACAACGCCTCGCGCTGCTCCAGCGCATAAGCGACTGCCTGTTGCAGACTGCGTAGCGCGACCATCTCGCGCATCTCGGCGCCAATATGGACGAGCGTTTGGGCAATTTCGGCGCTGATCCCGCTGAGCACCACCCGCGCGCCGAGCATGCGCGCCGCCTGCGCTGCGCGGATCAAAGCGCCGGCAACCTGTGTATCGACCACTCTGACGCCGGTGATGTCGAGGATGGCAATATCGGCGCTGTAGGTTGCGATGCCTTCTAGAAGGGTTTCCATAATCTGTTGAGCGCGTCGGGTATCAATGGCGCCGACAATCGGCATCACCACGACCCCCTCGGCGATCGGCATCAGAGGAGTGCTCAACTCGCGGAGCGCCGCCTGCTGCGCCTCGATCACCTGCTGCTGCAACTCATGCTCACGCAGCGCCTCCTCGGCACGCCGCCGCAGCGTAATATCGATAAACGAGGCTATGCCGTATACAAGACGACCCTCCGCATCATAAATTGGCGCCCCGTGGACCTCCAGAAGGATCCGTCCATCAGGACGCTCAATCTCCAAATCGCTGACTGAGGACGCCTCTCCTCTCAATGCCCGTGACAGGGGAGCGCGCGCCGTGGGATAGATCTGATCGGTGCCAACCACAAAAGCTCGATAAATCTCCGCAAGGTTCTGACCTGTCGCGTCTGGCACAATACCTTTCCCCAGCAGATCTGTCGCGCTGCGATTGGCATAGAATGGATGTCCATCAGGTTCGACGACAAAGACGCCGACCGGCAGTGCATCAAGGAAGCGGAGCAATCGCTGCTCACTTTCGCGCAGTGTGGCCTCAACTCGTTTGCTTGCGCTGATGTCGTGCATGACTGTCGAGAAATGGGTCACTTCACCATCTGCATTTTTATGGGCAACAATTACCTGAGCGATCGGGATCTCGTTTCCCTGCCCGTCGAGCACAGCGGTTTCGCCGCTCCAGTACCCCTCGCGCGCTGCATGCGGCAATGCTTCGTTGAGAACCAGATCTGCAGCCCATGCCGGATGAAACTGCGGAATATGCGCGGCGTCCAGCGGCGTATCAGCGGGAACACCGAGCAGGCGACGCGCCGCCTGATTCATGTAGACCACGCGCCCTGATACATCTGACGTTGCGATCGCATCTGGCGTGTTTTCGATAATGGTCCTCAGGCGTTCCATCAGTGCATCGTCCTGCTGCCGTCTTGCCAGCGCGTCTTCGAGTTCGGCGACGCGGCGACGCAACCGTTCCAGTTCATCTATGTGATCATCGGGGAGACTCATGCCAATCACCTCGCAAAGACCCCAGTGAGCAGTAGAACAACTACTCATCAAGTGTAAACAATTCCCGCAAAAATGCAAGCAGCCTGAAACGGTTTCTCCTGGAAGAGAGAGCGCCTGTTGCCGGCAGACGCTGCGTCGTCCAGGAGTCAGGACCAGGAACGCTGCGATGACCGCTATCCATGACGATTCTTGCGCAGCGCCAGCATGACATACAGCGGATCGGAGCGGTCAAACCGTTCTTCGAGCGGATGGATCAGCCATGCCAGCAGCAGGTCTTTCAGCACGAAGCGTCGCCAGAACTTCGTCAGGCGCGTTTCATGGTAGCGTCCGTTAAGGATACTGCGCCCGAATGCGCGACGTTCGACGACCCCGGCATGGGCCGGCTCGATGTAGGTTCGACGGATATCGTCGTCGGTGTAGAAGCGGAAGAATGAGCCGGGTTTCCCTTCCTGGACGAAGGCATTGCGCGCCACCTGCTTGAACGGACGAATCCCGGCGAAGAACGAAGTTCGCTCGCTGCTGGTAAACGGCAGCGTGAGCACAACAACGCCGCCAGGCGCCAGCACCCGCCCGATTTCACGTCCGACAGCGGCATCGTCGGGGATGTGCTCGAGCGACGAGACGGCGCTGATGTACTGGACCGCCTCAGTGCGGAATGGCAGCCGGGTGGCGTCTGCGACGATCGGGAGCAACTCGCCGTCGCCGGGGCGTGCTGTTGCGCGGCGTTTGTCGCGCTGCCAACGCACACGATGCTGTTCGATCTCGACGACCACGACATTCACGCCTTCTTTTGCCAGCATATGCGGGAATGATGATGTGCCGGAGCCGATGTCAACCACCGTGTCGCCGCGCGCAACGCCGAGCGCGCGGGTTGCCCATGGGTATTCGATCAACCGCCAAAGGCTGAAATCGTTGACCGTTTCCCACAGAATGCGTAGACCGTTCAGCGTCGCTTCGTACAGCACGCAGCGCCATGCTGGAAGCGAAACTGGCCTGCGCCGCGGAGGCGCCTGTTCAACCGCAGGTTCAGCAGTGACCATGCCTGTCATCCTTTCATAGAGCGCTCCAGTATAGCATATCTGGCGAGGGGTCGGCGTCAGATGCCCTCTGGAACCGTTCGAGACGCTGGAGTGGAACATCCGCTGCTTCACCGTCTGTACACGTTCGACATCCGACGTTCAACGTTCCAGACGCCTTGACAGCACAACGGTCATCGTGTACGATCTGTTCAATGATTGATTCTATCACTTAGGAATGCGAGCATGGCTGAAAAGAAATCCAAAACCGACGTCACCGCCCGCGATAAGAGCGGTCGAGTCACCAATCGGTACTGCAACCACTGCGGTCAGCGGATCATGAACGACCGCGAGATGATTGTGATCACAGACGGACGGCGGCGCAACAAGACCTATTATCGCCGGGATTGCTTCAACCGTCTGGTTGGCACGGATCGGGAACTGGGGCTGGACGGGGCGCAGACCTGCCCGCTGCGCTGATGCAACCGGCTAACAGAGAGGTGTGCAATGGCGAAGTGTGATCTTACCGGCAAGAAAGTCGCTTTCGGGCGTAACATTCGTCACAAAGCATCGGGGGGATGGGCGCGCCGTGCGCCGAAAACAAACCGTACATTCCGCCCAAACGTTCACCGGCACACCATTTATGTGCCAGAACTTGGGCGCAGCATCACCCTCAATCTATCGACGAAGGCGCTCAGGATCATCAACAAGAAAGGGTTGCTGGCAGCTATCCGTGATCAGGGGCTGTCAGTCGATGCATTTCTCAAGGAGCACGAGCGATGACATCTCAAGATGGGGGACGGCGCGCGCGTGGACGCGGCGGGCGCAAAAAGGTCTGCGAGTTTTCGCGTCTCGGTATTTTGCCCGATTATAAAGACCCGGAGCGCCTCAAACGCTTTATGGGACCGACCGGAAAAATCCTGCCACGCCGCCGCACCGGTCTGACGGCAAAGATGCAACGCCGGTTGACGATCGCAATCAAACGCGCCCGTCATATGGCGCTTTTGCCCTTTGTGGAACGGAACATTACCGATCGACGCCGTTGAGATCATATCTCTGCTTCACACCTGCAAACTGCTTGAATCACCGGACATGCCTCGTATAATCAGAGTATCAGGATCATCTGAGGTGTCTGCTCGAGAAAAGGAGGCTTCCGGTGACACATACCATCCACGATCCGCATCCTCACGTTCACAACGAGCACTGCGGGCATCTGCGCATTCTCCACGATGGACACGTAGACTATCTCCACGACGGGCATCTGCACCATCCACACGAGGACCATTACGACGAGCACGTGATTGCCGTGAGCGCCGAAAATCCCGCCGGGTGCGCACCTGTAGCGTGTCAGTGCGGGCATGATGGATGCGGACATCCGCTGATCCCTCATGGCGATCACTTCGATTATCTGGTCGATGGGCGATTGCACCACCGTCACGGCGATCACTGCGATGATCACGGTCCGGTGACGGTGGTGTAAGAACGCGCTCTGCTCGAATGTTGCTTTATACGCTCGATGGGCGGGCTTTTTCCGCAATCCGGCAGCGTTGGCAGCGACCGGTTAGTTCGAGCACGTGGTCTTGTACCACAAATCCGTGCGTTTCAAGGAGGGTATACAGAGTATCGAGGACGGCGCATCCTTCAATAATGAGGGTTGCGCCGCACCGCATGCAGATGGCGTGGTGATGATGCCCGGGAAGGGTGCGCGCATAAGCGTATACACCGCGCTCGGTTCGTATCCGCGAGAGCCAACCGGTCTCTCGCAGTTGCTCGACCATTCGATATGCTGTTGCTCGTCCAATGCGCTCCGGTAAAGATGAGACAGCCGCAGCCAGCGCCTCCGCACTGAAGAGAGTCTGTTGTCCGGCAATCCAGGCAACAATCATACGTCGCGGTCTGGTCAGGCGGATCTGGTCGGCACGCAATGCCTCGACAACCAGACGCTCCCAGTCAGTCGCGCTGATGGTTACGATGCTGCTATCCGAAAGATCGGAGCCGATCGTGCGATGATATTGCTGTTCAATGTCTGTCGATTCATGCATAGTCGTTGTTCACGACACCTGAGACTTGGCAAGGCGATAGGTCTGGCTTCAGAGGCTTAGCTATCGCCGGTTACCAGACGGTCAACGTGTGGTCAAGTACTGTGATCGTCGCTCTCGTCTAGTAAGTTGCGTCCGGTATACGAGTTTGCGAACGAATCGGCGTCTTGCACTTGCTCCCAGGACTGAGGGAATAACCAGGGCGAGACGCCCTCGTGCTCAGGACTGAGGAGACAACGAGGGCGAGACGTCTTCGTGCCCAGGCTTGCGAGCATCGTGCCTCGCATATCCGACGAATGTAAGTGACGCTCTCGCACGCACAACGAGGGCAGGATGACCGCACGCCTAGGCTGAGTTCCCGCGAAGACGGTACGACCGCGTGTCTAGGGTTGCTTTCCCCAAAACGCGGACGCTTATCTACACCAGGTCGAAGGTTCGCGCCCGGGGTCCGCGATCGCTTGCCTCGACCGTTACCGAAATCTGATCGCCTTCCTGGATCGATCGGCGCACCTGGCTGAAGAGCGACCCGTGGACATATACATCGAACTGCGGATTATCGACGCGGGCAAACAGGAAGCGCCCGGCAGGATCGATACGCACAACCGTGGCACTGACCGGACCAGCCGGGAGCGGACCGGTATACGGTTCACGGTCACGCCGCGAGCGATCGCCCGACCAGCCGCGTGACTCGCCACGTGGACGATCATAGGAACGCGACCAGTCATCCGAACGCCGTGGACGCGCCGTGCTGCTAGCTTCGATAGCTTCATCAGTAATGCGCCCCTGACCAGAGACATCATTTGGGCAGACCCGCCCGCCCGCAATATCGACCAGACTTCTGCCCTCTTTCCGCGCCCGACGCCCGGCCGGGCAACGGGTCGGATCGTTGGTAAACCCCTTCTGTGCGTAGAACTCCTGCTCGCCCGCCGTGAAGATGAACTCGCCGCCGCAATCCTTGCACGGAATGCGCCTGTCCTTGAAACTCATAGCCGGTGTCCTTACTGTCTCCTTGTGGTGCCGATGCGCCCGGATGCGGTCGTTCCCGTGTGCGACGAGCGAGGAGAGGATTGGTATGCCTGCCGTCAACCTGTCCACAACCTGTGGAGAACCGATGCCGGGTTGCAAATGATCTTGCCTATCAGTTGCATGGATATGATACCGTACCGGGTAAGCGCTTGTCAAGGAGTTACAGAGCATTTCACGTTCACTCTTCCACTGGATGCAGGTGCATCGTGCCCGAACTCATCCGGGAACACCTGCATCCAGGATGGTGCATGACCCTCAATTTGAACCGCGACGACAGAACACCGACAGTCCTGGTTACTCACTTGAGAAAGAATGTTGTATACAGTCCCACCAGCAGGAAGAAGGCAAACCAGGCGCCCAGCATGCCGGTGGCGAACGAACCAAACCGTTCCACCCGCGGCGAGACATAGCTGTCGCGTTTCGTACCGCCCGACTGATACAACACCAGCGCCAGGTAGGTCACCACTGCAACGCCGACCAGCGTCGTGACGCCGAAGATCAGGATCGACCCCCAATCCATGATGTACGGGTAATTGGAGACGCTGTACCCGAAGCGGGCAAGCGAGACGGCGCGAATGACCTCACGCACCACGCCGACGGCGAGCAGCGAGACGAACCAGACCAGCAATGTGTGTGGCGCCTGCTGCATCGGTTGCTTCAGGAAGAAGAAGTAGCCGGTCAGCGCCAGCCCGATGGTCGTCAGTGCAACTCCAATCGGCGCCCCGATCCCGAATTCAGCTCCCTCGGTTGCTGCCCAGAGCAGACCAGCGATTGCATACAGCGGGCTGACCGCCAGCCCCAGCAATCGCCCAAGCCTAGCGACCCACATCATGAAGGGTGCATCCTCCTCGATGCGCCGGAAGTACCATGCAAACAGCGTCAGCACCACTGCCAGGCTTAAACCGGCCTGAAGCGGCAGGAGAAACACGAGCCGCGGAATGTTCCAGGAATGGAACTCAATACCACGTGTATCGATCACGCCATTAGGGGCGTACCATTCCATCCAGCGCTCTGGACGGATCGATACCGATGCCAGGACGTGCATCACCCAGCCGGCAAAGAAGAGCAGGACGAACGATGCCACTGCTGACCAGAGCAGTTTCCCATCGGCGCTCCCCTTCAGGTAGAACAGGTACGCCAGGCTGTAGCCCCCCATGACCACGAAGATAAAACTCACCGACCAGAGCCCGCTCAGGGTATTGCTTGCATACCAGATCGGATCGTAGATCGTTTGCACGAAGAGCAGCGGCGCAATGCCGGTGACGATGCCAAGACCGACCGCGTTGGGCGTCAGACGCGCCGCAACGCGCGCCAGACGCAGACGGTACTCATTCGGGCGCACGAAGCCCAGAATTGAGCAGGCGCTTGACCCAAGCGCCAGGGTCACGAAGAAAATATGGAACACCCACGTGACGACCAGCAGGACCTGCAATGCTGGCGGATAGAACGGCGCCCCTAGAGGGTCGCGCATACGTTCAAGCATATCGCCGATGTCCATAGTTCACCTCCCGGCATGCGCCTGTAGCTGCAGCGCATGCTGTTGTTGAATGAAGTACTCCAGGTACAGCGCCATTGCCGCCCGCTCTTCGGGTGTGCCGACGACGGGATGCATGTACGGAAACGCTCCAATGCCGTTCAGATAGGTTTCGATCCTTGGCGCGGTCGTCATCTTACGTCGTTCGAACAACTGTGCCAGCGAACGCAACGCCAGGCGCTGATCAAACACCGTGATCGCCGTCTGATTGCTGACGTTATGGCAGGCTGCACACTGCTGAATAACCAGCACCCGCCCCATCGCGATCTGATGACTGACATCCCCTGTCGCTGCGACCGAAATCTGCTCCGGGCGTGGCAGGAATGGCAGCGAACCGAGCATGCCGGTTTCGTTCAACGGTTGCTCTTCGCGCTGAATACCGCGGGCAGGAAGATCGTTGAACACCAGCTGGTTCGACGACATATAGCCGGCAATGATGTCGGGCTTGCGAATGACCTCGCGCGTGCGCTCAGCGCCGAAGATCGCGGCAAACAGCACCAGCATCGCTCCCAGGGCAATGATCTGATGCTGACGGCGCGGCATGACGAACGCGAACAGAAGCCCCAGGAAGGTTGCAATCAGACCGCCAATAATGACGGTGAACGTGATTGGCGGAATAGCCGGTGAACGCAGAATGGTCTTCGCGTGATCCGGCAGTATGGGGTAATACCAGAAGAACCAGATGCCCAGCGCAACGATGAGCCCGCCCAGCCCCATCAGCGCTGATGCGCGAATAATGCGCTCACGCGCGAAATATCCTTTCGGCAACCCGGTGACGATCAGAAGAGCCCAAGCTGCGGTAATGGTGAACATCAAGGCGAACCGCATGAACAACTGGGGCCAGAAGGAGGGGTTGAAGAAACCGTTCAGGCTCTCCCCCGTTGCAAACCAGAGTCCAGGTGTCAGTTTGAAGGACAGAATACCGACAATGATGGCCAGCGTCCCGGTGCCGCCGAGCGCCAAAATCCACGCCAGGCGCAGATGCGTCTTTGGACTGACACGCTCGAAGGTGTAGTAGTACGCGATGATTCCCACGACGTCAATTAGGAACATATACCATTCCGACCCCCAGTAGAGCACGAAGTTGTGGATGAGGGTCGAGATGCCGCGCGGGTTGGCGGCAGTGGTCGTTTGCCAGATGCCGACGCCCGCCATGGCGCCGAAGACATACGCAAACACCAGCAATCCCAGCGCGCTGCGTTTGAGGTACACGTACAGTTCCGGGCGATTCTCGTACACTGCGCGCCGCTCCAGGTAGAGATTGAACCACGCAGCTGCAACCGTCAGGTGCGAGGCGAGCACGTGGAAGGCGGACACGATGGCAACGAACATCGCCGAGTGAATGAACAGCCCTTCCCATACCGGATACATAGGCGCTCCTCAGTAGCTATGTGGTGCGACTGCCAGTTAATCGTGATGTTCTTCACGATCAATACATTGCAATAATAATCACAAAGTTTCCGGCTGTCGTTGCGCTGGCGCAAGTTTGCCGCACCATCGACAGTTGAGGATCGTTAACCGAGGAGGCGCAGACACACTGCCTCGGTTGCAGGGTTCGGGCGGAATATGGCGAGGAGCGCTTCCCACGAAGGCGCGAATGGAGTGTCACTCAGGTGTTGTGTTTGCCAGGGTCATCAGGCGCTGCCGGTCGATGATGACGATCCGTCCACGCTGCGTCTGCGCCAGCCCCTGTTGCTGCCATAGATGCAGCAGTCGGCTGACGGTGTAATGACTCACCCCAATCAGATCGGCAAGATCGCGCTGCATCAGCGGGAGCGCCACGTGCTC
>JBEPYG010000185.1:0-8817 GCA_041641515.1 Roseiflexus sp. | reverse complement strand
TCTGCAAGCGGAAGCACATTACCCAAGCGACGCAACAAATCCTCGAGACGATAGGGAGGCGATAAAAACGATGGCGCATCGGCGCCGATCGTGTACCAGACCGGCTCAGTGACGCCATGGATTGGCAACGGACCCATCGCGTAGGTCACATTGCTGGTGCGCACTGCGGTAATGCCAGTCGTCGGGTCGATGCCCTGGCGCAGCAATTCGGGCGAACGGAGGACAAACGCAAAGTTCGCGCCGTTATACTCGCCGATATAATCCATCAACGTCTCTTCGCGCGCGCTGCGCGCACCTGCTACAGTCCCTGCTGCGCGAACAGAAATGTTCATCTGATACGCCGAGACTGCCGATGTACGCTCGAGTGCTGCCTCAAGCAGACGTGCGGTTTCGTTCGCCGATGCACTAGACGGAGCGACCGTTGGGCGGGGTGTGCTGCCAGGCGCCGAAGGCTGACGCTGCGGGGTGGGAGTGACTGTTATAATCGTCTGCGCCATCACCGGTTCCGCCGCCGGTCCCGGCAATGCAGCGCCTGTCAAAACCGCTGCGATCACAATCAGAACAGGCAAATGACGATGCATACTTCACGACCTGTCGAACCAGATAACGCCCGTCGTCAAAGTATACCCCAACCGGCGTCGAGTCTGGGTAGTACTTTCAGGGGAGACCACGAGGCATCATACTGTTTCAGATTGCGATTTCGGATTGCAAGACGTTGAACACGACGAGACGCGGTACGCCCGGCGGAGTCTCATTCAGTGTCCGGCGGGCGCCTGGATGTGCAGATGACGCATTACGACCGATCACGCGCTGCGATTGGTCGTTGTTGAGGGATCATCGTGGATCACGTTGTACGGGTATTGAAGGTGGAATACTGAATAGTTTCACCCCTCCTTCTTGCCGCCCATAAACCCGCCAAGTCCTTTCATCACCGACTCGGCTGCCCCTGCAACACCACTGACATCGGCGGTGAGCAATGCATCAACCTGACCGGCGATCGGCGCCGGCAATTTCTCCTTCAGAAAATCGGCCACCGTCTTAATTGCCATCTGCGCCTGCGATTCGGTAATGCCGGCTTTCTCCGCCACAAGTTGAGTCAGGGTCGCCATGTTTCTCCTCCTTTTCTCCAGCATACAGCAAAACTATGGTACCATAGATCGCACATCATCGCAGGCGCAGCAGCGTCGCCCGACGCACAGCAGGAGGCTCACAGTGGAGCATATACACATTCTCACCGACGCCGCTCCGGTTCCGCACGGCGCATACGATCAGGCCATCCGCATCGGCAATATTGTGATCACATCGAGTTATATGGGGTTGCACCCGAGTCACGCGGGCATTATCGCTGGCGGCTTCGAAGCCGAATTTCGCCAGGCAATGCACAATATCGCCACCGTGCTCGCAGCTGCCGGGTGCACCCTGCGCGACGTAGTACGTGTGAATGTGTCGCTCACGGATATGCAAAAATACACCGAGATGGATCGGATCTACCGCGAGTATTTTCACCCGCCGTACCCGACACGCCGCACGGTTGGGGTCAAAGAACTGCTTGGCGGCGCGCAGGTCGAGATCGATGTGTGGGCGATTGTGCGAGACAATTCTGGTTACTCCCAGTAATCGTACTCGATGCCGAGCGCTGTAGCGCGCGCCACATCCGCACCGTACAACCGCCGAACCACATGCAGCGCAACATCGATGCCGGCGCTCACTCCGGCAGCAGTGATAATTGCGCCGGTATCGACCCAGCGCTCATCTTCGACAACTTCGATGTCGGGAAAGCGCTCACGCATTTCGCCGATACGTTCCCAGTGCGTCGTCGCCGGGCGCCCGCCGAGCAGACCAGCCTGCGCCAGCAGGAAACTACCCGTGCAGACGCTGACCGTCAGTTCCGCTTCCTGCGCGCGCGTGCGCACCCACTCCACCAGAGCGGTGCGCTCGAGTGCGGGGCGGACTCCCGCACCTCCTGGAATGACCAGCACATCGACCGGCGGGCAGTCATCGATCGTCCGCTCAGGCTGAACAACCAGCCCATTGCGGCAGCGCACCGGCGCCATCGACTCGGCGACGGCAAACACATCCATCAATCGCTCGTGATCGCCGGTCAGATTGCGCACTGAACTGAATACCTCAAACGGACCAGCAAAATCGAGCAGCTCAACATCGTCGAAGATCAGGATTGCAACCGTCCGCTTGCGTGGTGTCATCGGCATCTCCTTTCTCTTTGACGAACGGATGGATAGATATTGTACCCTATTTCTGCTGCTGGTGATGCGCGCCGGCAATCCGCCATGCGCGTCCATCGAAACGCATGAGCAGGATCAGTTCGTGCGTCTCGTCCGAGCTCGCCAGAGTAAGCGGGATACGCCGCACGCTTCCTTCGGGAAGAGCCGCGAACCAGACATCCTGTGTGTAGGGTCCGATACGTCCCCAGCATCCTGGCTGACGCAATGCATCGGCGGGCCAGCGCTGCAACGCATTGCCGATGTCATGGCGCACCGACGGCGATTCGCGATCGACGAACCGCATCACGCCTGTCATGTCGTGGCGATCGAGAGCAAACAGCACCTGTTGCGCAACATACTCCGGCGGTTGCGGAATAACGCCTGCGCGCCGCAGCATAAATGGCACGTCGCGATCCCAGAGCCGACGCACCTGGGTGGTCAGGCGCGCTTGCGTGGTCGTGGCGCCAGTCGCCGCACCCGGGACAGCGATAGGCCACAGCACAATCAACCCCATCAGGAGGCTAAGACCGATCCGCTGGAAACAAAATGGCGGCTGACGCTGCGATTGTGTCAGTATGCACAGCAGTCGCTTCATGGCAAACTCTCTCTGTACGTAGCGTGGTGCGAAGAACGGCAGAGCCAGGAGCGCGTTCTCCGCTCTCCATACCAGGCGCGTGGGTCAAAAGACGATACTTTCTCACATTGAGGAAGAGGACGATCACCAGCATCACTGAGGAGCGGCGTTTTGAGACATCAACCGCCGGCTGCCCTGCTGCACAACGGGCAACGTGATGATGAACCGCCCCCCAATGCCGTCGCGCGTCGGCCGGATCGCCTCCCAAAGCCGGATATGACAGGTGAGGCGCGGAGACCTCACCCGTCTTCCTCCTCACAACAATCTGTTGCTACGGTCGCTGCAGCGTGTGCAGATACGCGAGCAGATTCGCCATGTCCTCGTCGCTCATTTCGTGCGGCGACATCACGCCGATCTGCCCCTGACCACCACTGCGGATCCACGCAGCGATGTTCTCCTCAGAGCGCGGCTGACCGTTTGGCAGTTTCCCCTGATAGTTCACACCTTCAGGGTAGACCGGACCCGCAGTTGTCATCACGCCTGCCATACCAGGACCTACGAGCTTATCGGTGCCGATCGAGTGGCATGCCAGGCATCCGCCTTCGTTCTCGAAGTAGAGCTGTCCTTTCGCCGGGTCGCCGTTGGCCGAGATCGTGCGCGGCAGCGGTTCAACCGGCACACTGGCAGCCGGACCGCCCCCCCCGCCGCACGCCGAAAGCGCCAGAATCAGAGCTAGTAGACCGACAAACGTTAGTGTGTATGTGCGCTTCATAGCATCCTCCCAAAAAATGAGTCATTTTACCGGGGTACGAGTTGACGACATACAGACCGTTCCCAAACCATACAGGCGTCTTGAGGGCAGCGCATGCAGTCCGGGTCGGGTCTTCCAAAGATGACCATTATGCGTTGCGAGGAGGAGGAGTGGGAGGAGGCGCTAGATCGTGTGAAAATGTATACGAAGCGAGCGTCAGCCAGCCGACCGCCGTTATGAGCACGCTCAACAGGAGCGGGAGCGTGAGAATCGCCGCGTGGATGACCGGTGGAAGCGTTGAGACTGCGGGAAGCGATCTGTCCGTGCTGTCCTTGAAGGTGCAGGTAAACAAAGATTTCTGATGCGAAGACGTGCGCATCATCAACCAGGGGGCGATATGGCAATGCACAATGCAGCACAGCGGAGCATGCAACGCGATATTCCACACCAGCAGCACTGTCAGAAGGTGCGGCGCCGCTCTGCGCGTGGTGCGCAGGATTGCCTGAGCAAGAGAGAACCATCGTCCAGGCAAACCGTTTACTTGTGCATCTGCACGTACCATGTGCGATTTATCACAAAGATTGACGGCTGTATAGTAGCATACCTCCACAACGGTTGCACCGTGTTGTGAGTGAAGATACCAGCTCTGTTTGCGTGTGCCCATCACGCCTGGCGCAGCGCCGTTGCAACGCACCAGTTCCACCATGTGTCGGAGCTGCATGATACGACGCTTTACCTGCCGATCGCAAACAGAAAATCAGCCGTCACATCATCGGCGTCAATGCGGCGCACCTGCACCTGCACCTGCCATATGCCGGCGATGCCGATCGTCTGGTCGCGCACAACATACTCCCCTGGGCCATCAGGACTGGCAATGACGTATGTTTCGCCAATGTCTCTGTCGTTAAGACGGAGCATGACCCTGACTCGTTGCACATCGCGCGGCTGGTTCTGCGTGTCCGTGATCGTAATGCGCATGAGGTTGCGCCCGATGGCGGCAGGTTCGATGTGCAACGCAACCTGTAGATCGCCTGCCGGGCGAATTGCCGTAAATGGCTGTGGAGTGGGTAGCGATGTCGGTTCTGTCGGCGCTGCAGTTTTTTCAGCGACGGCGACTGTGGGTTCAGGCACAACGACGGGTGCAGCAACGATCGACGGTCGCACCGGTGCGGCGGCAGGATGCGGCAGACTCGTCAGCACGCCAGCCACTCCAACCACAATGATGGCGAGCGCCGCCTCGAGCGGTAACGAGCGACGCAACCGCTGCATCACAGCAATGGTCACCGTCGTCGCACGGTCGAGAACGGTCGTGTGCATGCGCACCAGTCTCAAGTGATATGCGCCAAAGCCGATGAGGAGTGCGAACAGAGCGGTTTTGACCAGCAATGTGCGCCCATAGTCGGTCACCCACAGATCGCTCACGTCGCGCAGATATGATAGTGCAGCAAATACACCACTGATCGTCAACACGGCAACCGATGCGAGCGCGAGCCACGAGAAGCGCATCAGCGCATGTTTCACAAGGTGCGGATCAGGCGTGTCATCATTCCGACGGATCACCGCCACTACCAGCGCCATCAACCCGCCAGCCCAGTTCGTTGCTGCTGCCAGATGCAGCCAGTCGAGCGCAACCGACACCAACGGTTGCGATGTTGCTGCGGCGTGTCCACCGATCGAAAAGGTGAGCAGGATCAACCCGCCGATCACCATGCCTGCCATACGTGACCATTGGTTTGAGAACCGCATCAAACCGATGAATATCAATATGAGCGTCATCCGTCCGACGAGCGCCTGTCCCAATCGAGTGTCACGCGCAACCGCCGTGATTGTATCTGCCGTCAGGACTCCGGCGACAGCGATCGTGTGCACTGCAAAGAACGCGAGTGTTGCAATCAGCACAAGGAGCAGCGCGCCGGCGATAATACGTCGTATCGACTCTGCGAGTCTTCCGCTGCCCGATGTCAGCGCCGTCCACAGAAAGACCCACCCGCCGACGGCCGTCACAGCGCCGATCAACATCACGCTGCGCAGCAGCGCCAGCAGATCGACCGGTGGTGTTGAGCCAGCTTCAGGCGGAATCGGCGGTGTCTCCGCTGCATCATTCAGCGGCGGCGGATCAGCGGATGGCTGCAGCGCCGGCGCAGCTGCGTCGGGCGGCGCGCCGAGAACGGTAAAGGCGAAATATCCTTTCACCAAGTGTCCATCACGCCCCACAGCCTGCCAGGCCACCGTGTAGACACCCGGATCGAGCGGCGGCAGACGGACCTGGAGCGCCAGCGGATCATCGGGCGCCCGTCCTCCATCGCCGCGATCGACGGCGCGACCCGTAGCATCGAGCACCTGCACTGCCGCAAACGCCTCCTCGATCGGTTCGTTGAAGGTGATCCGTACCAGGGAAGGAGCGGCATCGAGCTGTGCATCCGGCGCAGGTTCAACCGAAACAATCTGCGGATGAGCATACGCCGCAGGCGCCGACAGCAACATCAGCACCAGGACAACCGCGCCGATCGCCGATCGGCGCAGCAGATGCCAGACGGGTTGGTATGATCGTGCACGTTGCCTGAACATAGACATTCTGTCGGGATGCGCTGGCAACGCACCCCGACTAATAGACGCCACCTGTCACGACCGGCGCATCACACGACGGCGCAGCGCCCATCCGATCAACAGCGCACCTGAACCGGTCGCAAGCAGCACCAGCCATGGCGCTTCGGCGCCCGACGTCGCGGGCAGTGGTGCAGCTGCCGGTGTTGTACCGGCGCTGATGGTAAACCGGAAGCGTCCTGTCTCACTATGACCATCGGTGCTGGCATTCTTCCAGTTCACTGTGTAGACGCCGTCACTCAAACCGGGATTCAGCGAAACGATGAGCGTTTTGCGGTTCGGGTCATTCCGATCCAGCGTCGTGTCGCCGCGATCGACCTGATTACCGCGTGCGTCGGTGACGCGAATCGTGTTGCCCTCAGGCTTCAATTCCTGCGAAAAGACGATGACAATCCGCTCAGGCGCTGCAGTGACCGTTCCGTTGGAGGGTGGTTCGGACGAGACATAGTCGGCGTGCGCCAGTGCCAGACTCGTACTGATGAATGGCATTATCAGGAGAGTCAACAGCGCAACCATGTGACGGATGCGAAGAACCAGAAGCATAGAGCGACTCCTGCACATGTTTCAAGATGATTCTATTGAGCACATAACGACGAAGCGCGCATCTGCCCGACAGCATAAGAGCGTACCGAACACCAATGCCGCTCCAGGCGATGCCCATCATTGCTCATATGAGCGTCGTCTGATAATCAGGTAACGTACTGAAAGGAGAACCGATTGGACGATCAATTCCTGGGGGGAGGAGGAAGAGGACGGTGAGCAAAAGACTGGTAGTGCGCCGTTATATCGCGCGTGTGTGATCGCATCAACAACAGGCAAACGATGACGAGCATCGGCGCTGCCACACACTCATACACCGCACGCAGCGTCGGTGCGGCTGAAGAAGACTCTGCAGCTTGCTGTCCTGAGGATCCGCCAACCCCCGCAATCAGATGACAGAGAAATCGTACCGTGTGTGGCGCTGCTCGACTCTGCTGTGCAGCTGACATGTGGCAGTGTACGACGCAGAGCAGCGGCAGAGCGACAACGACGACGATGGAACCAAACGCGGGCAGCAGACGAGCGAATACAGCGGAGGACACTCCTTTGCTGTACGGACAGCATGCCGGTTGTCGGACTTGAAACGCAGGCATGGCGTACTGTGCGCAACGGTTCAACCAGTGCCGGATTACAGAGCATCAGCGCCGGTATCCACACATCCCATCGCTGATAGTTCCGGTAATCCTGTTGTCGCGCGGAGATGGGTTATAATTTGCGCCTGGCGTCACACACATCATTGTGTAGTATACCATACACGATAGCTACACTCAGGTACTCTGCCTTGTGCACCTGTTCAGGCGCTTCACAGGCATCGTTTTTTGTGTCGGCTAGGCGACACGCCGTGCATCTACGGACGCTAGCCTGCCGTTTCGCCGACTCGTCTGCGGCAGGGCATTACCCACTCGGATGCGAGTCGCCAGCCGATCTGCGCTGGCTGGAATCGGAGATGATGGCACTGTCAGAACGGCTCGACCGTGCACGTCGCCATCCTTCGATCCGGCGGCGTATCAGCGGCAACCGCAGGATCAGCGCCGCCGCCACCAGAAGCCCAAGGATCAGTGGCTGACGAATGTCGCTCTTTTGTGACCATGCATAATGGACCAGCGCCAGCGGCGCTGCCAGGTATACCAGGCGATGCAGGCGCTTCCAGGATCGTCCCAAACGCCGCTGCCATCCTTTCGTCGAGGTTAGCGCCAGTGGCGCGAGGAGCAAGAGCGCCGCTGCACCGACGAGAATATATCGCTTTTCGGCGATTTCCTGCACAATCAGAGCAAGGTCGAGACCGAAGTCGAGCGCCGTGAAGATCATCATATGCAGGACGGCATAGAGAAAACTGTACAGTCCAAGCGGTCGCCGCAGAGCAAGGACGCGCTTCCAGCTGCCCACGATGCTCAGTGGCGTGCATGTGAGCGACAGCACGAGCAACACGATTGCCGCATACCCGGTGCGCTGCGTCAGGTACTGGATGGGATTGACAGTCAGGCGCCCGGTAAATGCATCCCACGCCAGCAATGCCAACGGCGCCAGACCGACGAGGTGAACAAGGTGTATCCAGTTCGCTTTCAGCATGGTGCGCATAGGTGGTCTGCATCTCGGTCGTCCGATGTATCGCTGCGCCAGGTCAACATTGCCTGCTCTGCCATCAGGGAAGCGGCGTCAGAGCGACGACTGTCAGGACCCGACCACCGACAGGCAGGTCGTTGCAGGCATCGAAGCTGCGCGTTTTCCATACTGCCTGCCAGAAATCGATATGACGCCAGTTCGGAGTGGGGGTCAGCGTAATTTCGATAGTTTGCGGATAGCCAAGGGTCGGATGATAATCGGCGCGCACCGAAAGCACATCATCACAGGCGCATCCACGCGAGACGCAGGTACGACGCACAGTGCCGTGCCGCTCGACCAGATCGAACAGATCGCGCACAGCAACCGGCGGTTGCTCACACGGTCGCGTCGCATAGCGGGTTTTCCGCACCTGTTCAGCTTGCACATCGACTTCCATCCGGCACCCGCGATCGCGCAACTGCAGGCGATAGGCATCGAAGGTGCGTTCATTCCAGCGCCTGTATGCATCGAGCAAGGCAGCGTCGCGCGCTGCCGGCTGACGAGCAATTGCCAGCGCGCCGGTG
>JBEPYG010000184.1:0-8825 GCA_041641515.1 Roseiflexus sp. | reverse complement strand
GTGCCGATGCTGCAAGGGTCTCCGGCAACGCTCGTCCATACCGTCCGTTCTCTGTGACCGTCACCTGCAATCCACGACACAGCTTCGTATATCGCGAATTTTCGCAGAATGTGCAGACTCCGCTTGATATGTGGGAGTAAGTGGTATATAATCACCCTCAAGTGGGAGAAAGTGGGGTAAAGTGGGGGAAAAAGCGCAACGCCCACAAATTTTACGAACAAGTGTTCTATTGCAGTTTTGAGTGGCGCTTGGGCATCTCAACCGGTAAGTCAGGCGAACAATTGTGTTTCTGGGTGAATACGAACATACAATCGATGACAAGGGTCGCCTGGCAATACCGGCCCGTTTTCGTGATGCGCTGAATGAGGGGGTCGTCATCACGCGCGGATTCGACAGGTGTCTGATCGGGTTTCCGCGCAGCGTCTGGGAAGAACTGGCGCGGCAGGTGAGCAGTCTGCCGATTGGCAGTGAGGAAACGCGGCAGTTGCAGCGCATGCTCTTTTCGGGCGCCGCCGATATGTCGCTCGACAAACAGGGGCGCATTCTCATCCCACAGAACCTGCGCGAGTTCGCGGAAATTGGCGATCAGGCGATTATTGCCGGGCTGAACCGTCACTTCGAGATCTGGTCGCCGCGCCGCTGGCAGAATGTGTTGAGCGCAATGGATGCCAATGCGAGTATGTTTGCGCAGAAACTGGCGGAGTTGCGGTTCTAAAGGCGATTGGTTGATTGGCGGTTTTTGATGTCTGGTTCTTGCTCGTCTGTTTCTCGATCTCTGGCTCTTGATTTTCGGATTTTTTATTCTTGGATCTTTGAATTTCTTGGTTTGTGGTTTCTGATTTTTGGATTGCGGTTTCTTGATCTTTGGTTCTGGATTTTTGTTCGATTACTCTTGATTTTTGGATTTCTTGACTTGGTGCTGCTCGGTTCCTGGTTAGTAGTTTTCGGTTTTTGGATTGTTGGTTTGCGGCTTGTGAGTCTTAGTTCCTGGTTCGCGATTCTTGAACTACCATCACACGTCGGTATTGCTCAGAGAAGTCATTGCCGGGCTGCAACCGCGCCCTGGCGGGCAGTATATTGACGGAACGGTCGGAGGAGGCGGGCACGCAGCGGCAATGCTCGAGGCGTCGGCGCCGGACGGTCGCCTGCTGGGGATCGACTGCGATCCGGCGGCGCTGGCAGCAGCAGCGACGCGGCTGGCGCCGTATGGCGCGCGGGTGACGCTGGTGCGCGGCAGTTTTCGGGAAATTGAACGGCTGGCAACCGCGGCAGGGTTTGTTCAGGTTCAGGGAGTGGTGCTCGATCTGGGGGTGTCATCATACCAGCTCGATACGCCGGAACGCGGGTTTTCGTTCCAGGCAAGCGCGCCGCTCGATATGCGGCTCGACCCGGATGCGCCGGTGACGGCGGCCGATCTGGTGAACAACCTGTCGGAACGGGACCTGGCCGATCTGATCTTTCGCTACGGTGAGGAACGTGGTTCGCGTCGCATTGCACGAGCGATTGTCGAAGCTCGGCAGCGTCAACCCATAACCACCACCGACGAACTGTCCAGGATCATCGCTCGGGCGCTTGGGGGGCAACGTGGTCGGATCCATCCTGCAACCCGCACCTTTCAGGCGCTGCGGATTGCGGTCAATGACGAACTGGTGAGTCTGGAAGCGGCACTGCCGCAGATCGTTGGATTGCTTGCGGCGGGTGGGCGGATGGTCATCATCTCTTTTCACTCGCTGGAGGATCGGATCGTCAAGAACTTCATGCGCGCCGAAGCGCAGACCGGACGTTTGCGTATTATCACGCGCAAACCGGTTGAGGCAGGCGATGAAGAACAACAGGCCAATCCGCGCAGTCGTAGCGCAAAAATGCGCGTAGCGGAACGAATGTAGGCGTGAGAAGGGGAACATAATGGCTGTCACACTCAAACCGCTTTACCCGACCATCCGCGCAGCGAAGGAGCGGCGCATCGAATTGCTCCGCTACCTGCGGCTCGAAGGCGGGCGACGATTGATTGCCGCAGCGCTGCTGTTGGCACTTATGAGCGGCTTGAATCTCGCTCAGACGGGGCGCCTGGCGACACAGGGGCATGCCGTTGCTCAGTTGCAACGGCGACAAACCGAACTCCTGCGTGAACGCAGCAACCTGCAGTTGCGCCTGGCGCGCGCACAGTCGCTTGCCGACATCGAGCGCCGCGCCGAGCGGCTCAATCTGCGTCCCATGAAACCGGAACAGGCGCGCTATATCACGATCGGCGCGCTCGCTGACCGTGACCCGTCCACGCAGGACGACCTGGTTCTGAATCCGTAGAGGAGCGCTGCATGGCCGCACGCACAACGCGCAGTACGGTTGCCAGTCGTGCTCCAGCGCGGCGCAGCGCCACCACCACGCGCCCGGTCACGATCAGCCGCTGGCGGCTGAACGTGTTGCTGCTGCTCGCTGTGGTGATCATTGCCCGCATTGCCGTGCATCTCGGCAGTATCCAGACGGGGCAGGTGCGTGTCGGTGAGCGTACACTGGCGGAGATGGCGCGCGCCGAAGTGCGCCAGCGCCTGCCGATTCCCGCTCCGCGCGGCGTCATCCGCGACAGCAAAGGCAATGTTCTGGCGCTTGATGTCGATCTACAAAGCTTGTATGTCGTGCCGTCGCAGATCGACCAAAAGAATGCGCCGCGGCTGGCGCTCACCCTTTCTGGTCTGATCGGCGTGCCGTCCCCCGATATTCTGGCGGCAATGCAGAACACGTCACTCTACCAGGTGCGCATCAAGCGCTGGCTCGAACCGGCGATCGCCGAACGAGTCCTGGCGCTCGATGAGCCAGGACTGATTTTGGAGTACGAACCGCGGCGTGTCTATCCGCAAGGGGCCTTCGCTGCACACGTGATTGGAGCGGTCAACTTCGAGCATACCGGCATCAGCGGCGTTGAAGGATATTACGATACGTTGCTGCGCGGCAGCACCGGCGTCATTACGGCGGAAGTCGACTCGCAGCGCAATCCAATCTGGATCGCGCCTCAGGAGATGCAACCCGCCAGCCCCGGCGTCGATCTTCAGTTGACGATTGATCCAACCGTCCAGCATATCATCGAAACCGAACTCAAGAAGGCAGTCGATGCCCACAATGCTGACGGTGGCGTCGTCATCGTGATGGATCCGCGCACCGGTGCGATCCTCGGTATGGCCAGCTACCCGACGTTCGACCCAAATCGCTATTTCGAATACACGCCGGAGATGTACAACCTGAACCCGGCAGTCGGAACGCAGTACGAGCCGGGATCAACATTCAAAATCTTTACTGTCGCCGCCGGCTTGCAGGCGCGCGCCTTCACCGCCGACACAGTTGTCGATGATCCCGGCAGCGTCTACCGCTACGGCTGGCGCCTGTCGAACTGGAACGGCGCGGGTAATGGACCTGTCAACCCGGAAAAGGTGCTCTATTATTCGAGCAACGTCGGTGCGTTGCAACTGGCGGAACTGATCGGCGCCGACCGCTTTTATGCCATGCTGAATGCGTTTGGCTTCGGGAGCCCAACCGGCATCGACATCGCCGGAGAAGCGACAGGGATGGTGCAGACGCCAGCGCGTGCCGGGTGGAGCCCGCTGGTGCTCGATACCAACGGCTATGGACAGGGCATTGCCGTCACGCCGTTGCAACTGGTTCGAATGATGGCGGCTGTCGGCAACGACGGCAAACTGATGCGTCCCTACATTGTCGAGCGCCGCTGCCGTGGTGACGATTGCGTTATTACCCAACCCAAACAGATCGGGCAACCCATCGAACCTGGCGTCGCCTGGACGGTACGCCGTATGCTGGTGAAATCCGCCAACCATTATGCACCGGTCGTGTGGGCGGGAAGGACCGGCAACTACAACGATACCTGGCTGGTCCCCGGTTACGAAGTATGCGCCAAAACCGGCACCTCATCGATCCCTGACGGGCGCGGCGGGTATGTTTCCGACGCTACCATCGGCTCGGTGGTCGGTCTGGCGCCGGCGGAAAACGCGCGCTTCGCCATTCTGGTGAAAGTCGATCGCCCGCGCGACGACTACTGGGCGGTACGCACAGCTATTCCGCTATTCCAGTCGATTGCGACGCAACTGGTGCAGTATGCGCGCATCGCTCCCGATATGGAGCTGGTCGATCCAGGACAGACTGTGGGCGGACGCCTCAACCAGTAGGTGCAGCGTCGCTGCGATGATTGTGGACAGATTATGTTACAATGCCGCCGGATTATGCGAACCGTAAGGCTCAAGGGGAAACGGCGGTGTTGCGACTGGATGAAGTGCTGCTCGGTGTCCAGGAGGAAGCGAGTCGACGTGTCCACGCGCTACCTCCTGCGCTGATGCAGGTCGCCTTCAGCGAAGCGGTGATCGATTCGCGTCAGGCGACGTCGGAGTGCCTGTTCGTGGCATTACGCGGCGAACGGGTCGATGGCCACGAGTTTCTGGCGGACGCGGCAGCGTGCGGCGCGCGCGGCGCCCTGGTACGTCGCGATAAGGTGTCGAGTCTGTCGCTCGAACGGCCCTTCACGGTCATCGATGCGGTGACCGGTGCGGGACTCGAACGGGCGACGCCCGACACAATGCTGCTGATCGCTGTCGACGATCCGCTAGCGGCGCTGAACCGACTGGCAGCCTATCATCGCGGCATGTACAACCCCGTGGTGATTGGCGTCACCGGGAGCGTGGGCAAGACCTCAACCAAAGAGGTGACTGCCAGCGTCCTGCAGCGCAGCTTTCGCACCTTAAAAAGCCCAAGAAGCTACAACAGCGAGGCGACATTGCCCATCGTGCTGCTCAAGCTCACTGCCGATCATCAGGTGGCGGTGCTCGAGATGGGCATGTATGGTCCGGGCGAGATCGCGCACCTTGCGGCTCTCGCCCGACCGCGCCTCGGCATCGTTACGAACGTGGGTCCCTCGCACCTCGAGCGGATGGGGAGCATCGAAGCTATTCAGCGCGCCAAAAGCGAACTGCCGCAGGCGTTGCCGGAGGATGGGTTCGCCATCCTCAACATCGACGATCCGCG
The DNA here is from genome assembly GCA_041641515.1 of Roseiflexus sp. Taxonomy (GTDB): domain Bacteria; phylum Chloroflexota; class Chloroflexia; order Chloroflexales; family Roseiflexaceae; genus Roseiflexus. The sequence goes on along the minus strand of JBEPYG010000184.1, from coordinate 3,803 downwards.
GGTGCGCGCCATGGCAGAGGTGACGCGCGCCAAGCCATTTTTCTATGGTCTCGATCCGGCAGCCGATCTGTGGGCGGACTCGATTGAGAGCCGTGGGTTGCAGGGTATCAGTTTCCGGGTGCATTATCAGGGGGATAGTCTGTATCTAAATCTGCCGCTGCTGGGGCGGCACAGCGTGCACATGGCGCTCGCAGCAGCTTCCGCCGGATTATTGCTCGGGATGGAATGGGAAGCGATTATCGCCGGGTTGCGCAGCGAAGGCGCACAACTTAGGCTGCTGGCCGTTCCGGGCATCAACCAGACGACCCTGATCGACGACACCTACAATGCATCGCCGGCCTCGATGCTGGCGGCGCTCAATCTGCTGGCGGAACTCGATGGTCGGCGGATTGCCATCCTGGGCGATATGCTGGAACTGGGGAGCATCGAAGAAGAGGCGCACCGCATGGTCGGGTCACGTGTCGTGGAAGTTGCGCAGCTGCTGATTACAGTTGGCCGGCGTGCGCAATGGATCGCCGATGAGGCGCTGCACGCGGGCATGCCTCCTGATCGGGTGTCCAGCGTTGACGACAACGATGCAGCAGCACAACTGGCGCGCACGCTATTGGCGCCCGGCGACTATGTGTTGATCAAAGGGTCACGCGGCATGTTCATGGAAACGATCGTGGCGCAGTTGCAGCAACACAGTTCCTGACGCTTCATCGCCAGATGTGGTCGATTATTATCGTTCCAGAAAGCAACGACGTAGAGGAGCAAACACGTGCGCGAAACCCTCCAGGCATTACTGGTGCAGGATATGGCAAGGGCGCTGCTGCTGGCGGCAGCTGCCTTCATCCTGACCCTCGCAACGGGCGGTTTCTGGATCAGGTTTCTGCGGCGCCATCGAATTGGCAAACAGATTCGTCTCGAAGGACCGCAGAGCCATCTGGTCAAGACCGGTACGCCAACGATGGGCGGGATTATCATCCTGCTGCCGGTGATCATTCTGACCATCGCGTTCAACCTGGTTGAGCGCTGGTCCGTTCTCTTACCGCTGGCTGTCCTGATTGCGTTTGCGATCCTTGGCGCTATCGACGACTATATGTCGCTGGTCGGCAGCCGATCGAAGACGTATGGATTCACGCCACGCACCAAAATGGCGCTCATGCTGTTGATCGCATTTGGCGCTGCGCTGGCGCTCTACCTGCCGCCACCGTTCGGTCTGGCAAACTTTGGTCAGGTGCGCGTCCCGTTTGTAGGGCAGTTCGACATCGGTCTATGGTTCATTCCGTTTGCGATGCTGATTATCGTCGGCACGAGCAACGCTGTGAATCTCACCGACGGTCTTGACAGTCTGGCGGGCTGGAACCTGACACTGGCGTTCGCCGCGTATGGCGTCATTACATTCCTGAACGGCGAGTTCATCAATCTGATGGCATTCTGCTTCACGCTGGTTGGTGCGTGTGCGGCGTTTCTCTGGTACAACGCGCACCCGGCGCAGGTGTTCATGGGCGATCTCGGCTCCCTTTCGCTGGGCGCGGTGCTGGGGGTGATTGCCCTGCAATCGCAGCAGTGGCTGCTGTTGCCGGTTGTCGGTCTGGTCTTCGTTGCGGAAGCGCTCTCGGTTATCATTCAGGTTGGTTATTTTAAGTGGACCAAGCGGCGCACCGGCGTTGGTCGGCGGGTTTTCAAAATGTCACCGCTGCACAATCACTTCGAGTTATTGGGTTGGAGCGAAACGCAGGTCATGCAGCGCTTCGTGCTGGTGGGCATGGTGGCGGCGCTGGTCGGTATTTCGCTGGCGTTGACGATCAATGACGCACAACGAGCGCGAATGACGGTCGACCGTCCGGCGATCACGGTAGAGCGATAGATCGTATGCATCTGCAGGGGAAGCGCGCACTCGTGATGGGGCTTGGCGTTCACGGCGGCGGAGTCGGTGTTGCGCGTTTCCTCGCCCTTCAGGGCGCGGAGGTGACGGTTACCGATCTGCGCACCGCTGATGATCTGCACGCGTCGATCGAGGCTCTCGCCGGTCTGCCGATCCGCTTTGTGCTCGGTGAACATCGCGAAGCCGATTTCCGTCAGGCGGAAATAGTGGTGCGCAACCCGGCAGCGCCGCCAACCTCACGGTACCTGCAGATCGCGCGCGAGGCGGGCGCAGTCGTCGAAATGGAAATGACCCTCTTCTTTCGGTTCTGCCCCGGACCGATCCTCGGCGTCACCGGGACGAAAGGCAAAACGACGACGACGCTGCTCCTGGGTGCTATGCTGCGTGAACAGTTCCCGGATACGGTGATCGCCGGTAATCTGCGCATTTCCGCACTTGATCAATTGCCGCTCATTGGCATCGCTACGCCGGTCGTGCTGGAACTCTCATCGTTCGTGCTCGAGGGGTTGGGTGAAGCCGGGTTAAGCCCGAAGATTGCCTGCATGACCACGATTGCACCGGATCATCTCGACCGGCATGGCACAATGGAAGCGTACATTCAGGCAAAAGAGCAGATCTGGCGCCACCAGCATCCCGGCGATACTGTCGTGCTGAACGCCGATGCGCCGGTGATGCGTACCATGGCGGTCGTCGAACAGCGTCCAGGCGATGTCGTCTGGTTTGCCGGCCCAGATGGAGCGCACCGTCTGGAGGGGAAACGGGCAGCGTTCTGGCGTGGCAACGAGTTGATCTGGCAGGATTGCGCGAACGACGGCTCCGCTACCCATGCCGTCATCTGCACCCGCGACGATGTGCGGCTGCCCGGCGGACACAATCTGGCGAACATCGCAGCTGCAACCGCCGCGGCGTGCGCTTTTGGCGTCGCACCAGAGCGCATCCGGCGCGCTGTGCAGACCTTTTCCGGCGTCGAGCACCGGCTGGAGTTCGTGCGTGAACACAATGGCGTGCGTTATATCAACGACACAGCGGCGACGGCGCCCGAAGCGGCGATTGCCGCACTCCGCACCTTCGACGCACCGATTGTACTGATTGCTGGCGGCGCCGACAAGAATCTGCCGTTCGACGCTCTTGCGCGTGAAATTGCACAGCGCGCCAGAGCGGTGATCCTGCTCCAGGGAACAGCGACGCCGGCGTTACAGGATGCGCTGCGCATCACAGGCGCCGGTGTTGCGGTGTTCGGTCCCTTCGATGATTTTGAGCAGGCGCTCGACACGGCCCGCCGTATCGCAGCGCCTGGCGACATTGTGCTGCTTTCGCCGGGATGCGCCAGTTTTGGCATGTTCCGTAATGAATTCCATCGCGGCGAGACATTTCGCCGCATCGTGCAGATGTTCCCGTGAGCGACAAAAACGATACCGAATATCAGCGCATACTGCGCAATCTCGAGGCGGAACGCCGCCCGTCGGACGAACCAGACCCGGCAGAAGCGGCATCACCGGCAATGTCGCTGCAGGTGCGCGTTCCACTCTTTACGCCGTGGGTTGCCCGTATTCTGTTGACGATCAACATTGTCGTCTTCGCTGTACCCTGGTTGCTCGATATGCTGGGTATTCGCATCGCAGGCGCAGTGAGCATCTACGAATTTTCACTGATCTGGGGTGCAAAGGACAACGCGGCGATTTTTGCCGGCAATCAATACTACCGGTTCCTCACCGCCATGTTTCTCCATGGCGGGCTGGCGCACCTGTTTTTTAATTCATTTGCGCTCTATGCGCTGGGGTTCGAGACGGAACGGCTCTTTGGGGCACAGCGTTTCCTGGCGATCTACATGATTGCCGGTCTGGGCGGCGGTGTGGCATCGTATGCGCTCAATCCCAATCCTTCGGTCGGCGCTTCCGGCGCGATCTTCGGACTGATCGGCGCATTGATCGCA
>JBEPYG010000183.1:0-8836 GCA_041641515.1 Roseiflexus sp. | reverse complement strand
TCTGCCGCCCCCTCCCGGCGGACGCTGGACGGTGGCGGAGTATGAGCGCCTGCCGGACGATGGACAACGGTATGAACTGATTGACGGAGTTCTGCGCATGGCGCCTGCACCTGCTCCTGACCATCAGAGCGTCAGTGGTTTGATTTTTTACTATCTGATGCAGTATGTCCAGATTGCAGGGCACGGACGGGTGTTTACGGCGCCGATCGATGTGGAACTCAGCACGACCACGGTCGTCCAGCCTGATGTGGTGGCGCTGCTGCACGGCGGCGCTGCGACGATCACCCCTCAGCGCATCGTCGGACCGCCTGACCTGGTGGTGGAAGTGGCGTCTCCCGGCACCGCGAGTTACGACCGGCGCGAGAAGCGCGACCTGTACGCCGCTGTCGGCGTGCGCGAGTACTGGATCGCCGACCCGGGGTATCGCACCGTCGAGTTGCTGACCCTCGACGGCGCCATCTACCGCGCCGAGTATGTCTACCGTGGGCAGGCGGTCATCCCCAGCATCGTCGTGCCCGGCTGGAATGTGGCGACCGATGCGCTCTTCGGGTAGGAGCTCCATCAGGGGCGCTGCAGGTACTCGGCGAGCAGACCATGGAAGTGGTGCACGCCATTCTCGCGCAGCACCGAAAAACGCCCGACATTGTAGGCGCGCGACCGCAGTCGCTTCTGCACCGCCTCGCAGATCTCGATGTCTTCCTTCTGCACGACATCACTGAATTTGAAGGAACGGTGGAACTCTTCCGCAACCTCAGGACGATCAACATCGAGCACGTACCACTCGAAGATGGTCAGCGTTCGCTCGTGACCAAGTGGCAGGATAATGTTAATCTGGAGATTGTCCGGGTAGATATTGAGCATCAGGTTGGGAAAGACCCAGTAGTAAAGCGCCTGCGCCGGTGCGTCCTCTTCCAGGTGACGCCGGTAGAGGGAGTCGGGATTTTCGCGGATCGGCGCGTGTTGCTTCGAGTAGTACCGGAACGTCTCGACCCGATACTGCTTGTAGTCGATTTCCTTGAAAAGACCGGGATGGGCAACGGGAATGTGGTACCCTTCGAGATAGTTATCGACGTACACTTTCCAATTGCAGGCAATCTCGTAGTCAACCCGCTTGTAAAACCCCATACGCGCCAGCGGCATACTAGCCGTCTCATCGGGGATGGCGCCGAGCACCTCACGGAGCGGCGGCGCCTGCCGGTCGAGGTTCACGAACACGAACGGTCCCCAGGTATCCACCTGTACCGGACGCAATCCGTAGTCCGCCCTGTCGAAGTTTTCCACCCCCTCGAACTCCGGCGTCGACCGGAGCGTCCCGTCGAGGTTATACGTCCAGGCGTGGTAGCTGCACTGCAGCGTTTTGCGGTTGCCGCACCCTTCTGCGACTGAACCGGCGCGATGACGGCAGACATTGTAGAAGGCGTGCAGGGTTCCGGCAGTGTCGCGGGTGACCACCAGCGGCTCATTGATCACCGAACAGGTGAAATAGTCGCCGGGGTTGCGCACCTGTTCGGTGCGACCGACGAGTTGCCATGTGCGGCCGAAGATCCGTTCCTCCTCAATTGCCAGCATGGCAGGATCGACGTACCAGCGCGCCGGGATGGTCGTGGCGCGCGCCAGATTGGGCTCGAACACATAATCGTTCAGGTCCATAGAGGTTTGCTCCATTGCATATCTGCGGAGAATGTTTCGGGTAGTCGGAGTCTAGCGGATGGGCGGGGAGGTTGTCAATCGTTCGACTCGTGGTCGCAGGAGCTTCCTCTCAAACCCCAACGTGTGAATAATTCAGACGTGTGCGGATGCGTCACTCTGAAAACGCAGGCAAGACGCCTGCGCACTCAGGAAGCGTACACATACCACAACCGAAATGCAGTTGACAACTTCATTGATAAATACTATCATTTATAAATCGAAATGAAAGGATCGTCTGACTGTGCCACGATATGATGTTGCAATTGTCGGCGCTGGCGCCGCTGGAGTTGGTTTTGGCGTTGTATTGCGTTATTTGGGAATAGAACGCTTTGTCCTGCTCGAACGTCACGAGATCGGCGCATCGTTCCTGCGCTGGCCCAAAGAGATGCGATTTATCTCCCCTTCCTTTCCCAGCAATGCTTTTGGCTTACTCGATCTGAATGCTATCTCCCCTGATACATCGCCAGCTTACAGTCTGCGCTGTGAGCATCCAAGCGGTGTAGAGTACGCGCGCTATCTGCGAAGCGTGGCAATCCACTATGAACTGCCGGTGCATACCGGTGTGGATGTACAGTGGATCGAACCGCGCGGCGATGACGGATTTCGACTGCACACCACATCGGATAGAATCGAGAGTCGATTCGTCGTGTGGGCAGCCGGCGAATTCCAGTATCCCAATGTACGACCCTTTCCTGGTGCAGAGTATTGTCTGCACACGAGCGCCATCGATTCCTGGCGCGATGTGGCAGGTCAAGAACGGATCATCATCGGCGGATATGAAAGCGGGATCGATGCCGCAATTCACCTGAGCAATCTCCACACGCCGACGTATGTGCTCGATCGACTGGGTATCTGGGATTACCACAGCAGCGATCCGAGCCGCGTGCTATCGCCATACACACAGCAGCGACTGGTTGAAGCATTGTCTGCGCAACGCATTCGTCTGGTCGGCGGAGTATCCATTGTGCGCGTCGAGCGTCAAGCGCATACGTTTGCCGTGATCGCCGATGATGGGCGCGTATGGGAGAGTCGTTTTCCACCATTGCTTGCAACCGGGTTCGACAGCAGTCTTTCTCTGGTGCGTGATCTTTTCGCCTGGCACCCAGACGATGGGTATGTTCTGCTGACCGACGAAGACGAGTCGACACGCACACCCGGTCTGTTCCTTGCAGGACCACAGGTTCGTCACGGTGACATTATTTTCTGCTTCATCTACAAGTTTCGTCAGCGCTTCGCCGTTGTTGCGCAGGCAATAGGGGCACGGCTCGGCATCGACCTGGCGTCGCTCGATATCTATCGGCGCGCCGGCATGTTTCTTGATGATCTCTCGTGCTGCACTGCGGAATGCACCTGCTGAGCCTGAAGGGAACTGGAAACCCTGAACGTAAGCTACCAGGTGAAGGAGGCTTGCCAGGGTTTGTTACTCAGCCTCTGAAACCCGCCGCGCTGCTTCGCCGATGATTTCTTTGAACCAGATGGATCAGCGCAAAACGCAGGTTCTCATCACCATCATTCTGCGAGATTCCATCTCCTTTCGCTGCAATCTTACGTGCGACGTCGAGCATGTGATCCCTCAGACTCGGCGAGTACTCGCATGCGAATACGGCGATTGATCTGGCGTCACAAGATTAACCGACGTCCACCCAGGAGCATTGCTCTCAGGACTGAAATCATCGTGCACTACCGACCCGAACAATGCTAGACGGTGAATATGGTTGCACCGGCAAAACGATTTGCAGATCACCGTTGCATGGCGTCATGACACGCTTTGAAGCAGCGCTGCGTGCAGCGTGTTTACGTGGAACCGCTATAATCCCCTACGGAAGTCCCTCTGGCAGGAACTGCCCCCCATGGTCGGATTCGTCGCCACACGTGCGCGATGAACGCCGCAATGCCAGCAACGAAGAGGATGGCGGCAACGGGTGACATCCAGGCGATGCGTTCGCGTCCGACAAGACCGGCAACCGGCGCTGACAGAGCTGCGAGCAGAATGCCAGCGTTGAGTGCGCCGTAACAGAACCAGGCAAGCCACAGCGCACCCCGTGTTCCGGCAGCATCCAGGCGCGGCAATATCCAGAACGCCACCCCACACGCAAACTGAACTGTCCATCCCAGGAGCATCAGATGCACGTGCCCGGCGCGCCATGTCCAGAACCAGGGCCAGCGATGGAACCCTTTGTCTGTCAACAGAATACCGCCGATCAGCGCTCCCAATGCCAGGTGTATCAGTGCCGTGCGGATCATGAAGACGCTGATACGTGGCATCAGCCGCCCCCCATACTTGAACGATTCACCTTTGGTCGCTCTCGAACTCGGGGCCAGAGTGCGATGATGAGAAACCAGACGCCGCATACCTGGAGGACAGCGGAGACTGCCAGCATCCACGCAGACCAGGAGCGTGGCGTTATCGCGTGCGCCGGTTCCGCCACTGCGCGCAGAAGCAACCCTCCATTCAGAGCGCCATATGCCATCCAGCCAAGGCGTTCGTCGCCGCGTGGACGTTCGCGCGAACGTACCGGAAACATCCAGAGCGCCACGCCGCCGATCAACTGTGTTGCCCAGCCGACCATCAACAGGTGATAATAAACGGGCAGAAACAACCCTAGACGGGGATGAAGCGGCAAGCCGGCATTGATCAGCAGTAGTGCGCCAACAATGACACTGATCAGCAACTGAACGAAGGCGGTTTTAACATACACGCGCGCCTGACGGTGCATTTACGCCTCCCCTCGCGCTTCCCAATGCCATCATTGCGAGTGTAGCACAGTGTCACTCGACTATGCTGTGACTTTTGTCACAAGAAACATCAAGCACTTTTCGATCTGGGGACGCGACTGATGATAATACGCCTTAGTAAGGTGTCAGCAAATCCGCGGCAACTGTTCGCCCACCATCATATCGACGATGCGTGTGCCGCCAATGCCGGTGCGCGCCACCACAAGCCCTGGGTGGTCGGCGGTGACGTGACCGATGATCGCTGCCCGCCTGCCGAGCGGATGCGCCTGCATGCGCGCCAGTAATCGTTCGGCATCGGAAGAGGGGACGATAGCGATCAGTTTGCCTTCGTTCGCGACGTAGAGCGGGTCCATGCCGAGGAGTTCGCACGCTGCGCGCACGGCGTCCTGCACCGGCAGTTTGCGCTCGTCGATGACAATGCCCACCTGGGAGGCAAGTGCGATTTCATTCAGCGCCGATGCCACGCCGCCGCGTGTCGGGTCGCGCAGGACGTGAATGGTGCGCGTTTCGTCCAGCAGTTCGGCGACCAGTCCGTTGAGCGGCGCCGTGTCGGACTCGATTGTAGCGCCGAATTCGAGTCCCTCGCGCACGCTGAGAATGGCGACGCCGTGGTCGCCGATGCTGCCGCTGACGATGATCACGTCCCCCGGTTGGGCGCGTGTTGGTCCGATATCGATCCCTTCCGGCACAACGCCAAACCCGCTGGTGGTGATGTAGACGCCGTCGCCGTGGCCGCGATCGACGACTTTGGTGTCACCGGCGACCAGAGTAACCCCGGCGCGGCGCGCAGCCGCGCCCATGCTGCGCGCAATGGCGGCCAGCTGATCGAGGGGCATTCCTTCCTCCAGGATGAACCCGGCGCTAAGGACGAGCGGCTGCGCGCCGCGCATGGCAATGTCGTTGATGGTGCCGTTGACCGCCAGTTCGCCAATGTTGCCGCCGGGGAAGAACAGCGGCCGCACCACGAACGAGTCGGTCGAAAATGCCAGACGCGCTCCACCAATGGCGACCAGAGCTGCGTCTCCCATATCGACAGCGCCGGCTTCTGCAAATGCTGGCAGAAACAGGTGCTCGACCAGTTCTGCCGACAGTTTGCCGCCGCCGCCATGCCCCATGATGATGTTCGGATGGTCGCGCAACGGGAGCGGGCAACTCCATCCCTCGACGTTCAGTCCTTCGCTCATCGCGCCACTCCCACCTCTTCAGCTTTGATGAAACGTCCGTACTGGTAATATGCAGCGCACGCGCCTTCGCTCGAAACCATGGTTGCGCCAAGCGGAGTGCGCGGGGTGCATTCTTTGCCGAAGGCCGGGCACTGGTTGGGCTTGAGCATGCCCTGCAACACCTCACCGCTCCGACAGATCGGCGACTCGCGGGTCTGGATGTCGCCGACGGCAAAACGCGCCTCAGCGTCGTAGGCGCGGTAGGCGTCGCGGAGGCGCCAGCCGCTCTGTGGGATGACCCCGATCCCTCGCCAGGCCCGATCGGTCACCTCGAAGACCTCGGAGAGCACCTGCTGCGCTGCGACATTCCCTTCCGGCCGCACGGCGCGTTCGTAGGCGTTGTCGAGTTCGGCGCGCCCCGCTTCCAGTTGCAGCACGACGCGGCGAATCCCTTCCAGGACATCAAGCGGCTCGAATCCGGTGACCACAATCGGTACACGGTACTGCTCGACGAGCGGCTGGTACTGCCAGGTGCCCATCACACTGCAGACGTGCCCGGCTGCCAGAAACCCCTGGACGCGGTTGGTGGGCGACTCCATGATGGCGGCGATAGCCGGCGGAACCAGGACGTGCGATACGAGCATCGAGAAATTGCGCAGCCCTAGGCGGTGCGCCTGGAGCACTGCCATGGCGTTTGCCGGTGCGGTCGTCTCGAACCCGATGCCGAAGAAGACGACCTCGCGATCGGGGTGCTGCTGCGCCAGGCGCACGGCATCGAGCGGCGAGTAGACGATGCGCACATCGCCGCCTTCGCTCTTGATGCGGAACAGGTCTTTTGCGCTGCCCGGCACGCGCAGCATATCGCCGAACGAGCAGAAGATCACCCCAGGACGGGAAGCAATAGCCAGCGCTTTGTCAATAATCTCCAGCGGCGTTACACAGACCGGGCATCCGGGTCCGTGAATGAGCTCGATCTCGTCCGGCAGCAACTGGTCGATCCCGTTACGAATGATCGAATGAGTTTGCCCGCCACACACTTCCATAATTGCCCAGTGGCGCGTCGTAATTCGACGAATTTCGGCGAACAATCGCTGCGCCAGTTCCGGGTCGCGATACTCGTCGAGATACTTCATGCTGCTGCTTCCTCCTCCGCCGCATCGGTGCGCAATTCTTCGTCGAGCAAGCCAATGCTCTGGAACAGCGCCAGGGTCTCCAGCGCCGATTGCTCATCGAGGCGCGTGATGGCAAACCCGACATGCACGATGGTGTAGTCGCCAACGTCGATCTCAGGCAGATATGCCAGACAGACCTCCTTGACAATTCCGTTGAAATCGACTTTACCCATACGAATGCCGTTCATTTCGTAGATTTCTTTGATCTGACCAGGAATGCCAAGACACATGGCGATGTCCTTTCACGTGGTGATTGATCGGGATGGCGGGTCGATGTGCCGTTGCGGAGACAGGCGTCAGGCGCTGATGTCCCATATCATAACACGATTATTGCCCGAATCGGCAATTGCCAGCCGGTTGTTGTGACACGATATGCCGTAGGGCCAGCAGAGCGTGTCGTGTTCGACCGACTGCCAACGATTTTCGCCGTTGCCGGCAAAATCCAGCTGCCCGATGACCATATCGGCGGGCAGGAATGCGCCCTCTCGCGGCAGGGTCGTCCATACCAGCACCCGATTGTTGGCGGTATCGGCGACGATCAGGCGTCCTGCGGCGCAGACGACTGCGTAGGGAAATCGGAGTGCGGACGGTCCCGGCGGCATATGCGGCATTTCGCGGGCGCTGTGCATATCGCGCTGCCCGAGGACCAGACACGCCGGGGCATCTCGTTCGGGAAGCGGCGTCCAGCCCAGCACGCGATGGTTGCCGGCATCGGCGACGTACAGGGTCGTGTCGTCACCAGCAATCGCGTGGGGCCAGCGAAACGAATGCGCCGACGGCGAGTCGCCGCGATTTTCGGCGTGGTCGAACTCGTCGTTCTGCCCCAGCACCAGGTCGGGCGGCTGGAAGTCTTCGGGAACACCGTTCCAGCCGAGGATACGGCGATTACCGGTGTCGGCAACGTAGAAACGTCCGGCGACCCATCCGATGCCATAGGGCCAGTAGAAGCCGCGCCCGGTCACAGCGCCGCCACGGTTCGGCTCGCATCCGTCCAGGTCTGCCTGCCCGATGACACGATCCGGCGGCGTGTTCGTCGCTTCTGGAATACGGTTCCACACCAGAATACGATGGTTCCAGGAATCGGCGACGTAGAGCCGTTGCTCGACGACGATCACGCCGGTTGGCAGGTACATCCCGTACCGTGGACCGCGACCGGCAGCTTGTGGTCCTTCGGAGAAGAAATCGGGTTGACCGAGCGCAACATCAGCCGGTTGCCCGTCACAGTCGGGAATGTCGTGCCAGATGAGCACGCGATGATTGCCGGAGTCGGCGACGATCAGCATCCGATCGTCGAGGTAGACGCCGCGCGGCGCATAGAGGTGCGACGGTGTCGGGTTGGCAGGGGGCAGTGTGAGCGCACCGGGAGAGTACGCACCGATCCAGACGATTGGGCGCGCCATTGCGCTCCTCCTATCCCTCGGTTGGGCGCACCCAGATGCGCCCCTGTTCAACGCGCAGCGGGAATGGTTCGAGTTGCGCCTGCGGCGCGGTCAGGCATTCACCGCTGCCGGCATCATAGCAAAAGCCGTGCCACGGGCAGGTGAGTGTACCGGCCTGTGGATCGAGCAACCCTTTGTCGAGTGGAAGCCCCTGGTGCGCACAAGCGTTTCGGAAAGCGCTCAACCGGCCGTCGAGGTTGATGATCAGGATATCTGCCTGTCCGGTTTCGATACGGTGCATAGTTCCCGGAGGAACATCCTCGACCGCCGGGCCGCTGACCCATCCCGACAGACGGTCGCGCACGCCGATATGTTCTGGCACAATCAGCGCCGGTCCCGGTTTGGCAGCGACAACCTGCACCCCGATAATCTCAGGAACACTGGTGCGCAGCGCTTCTTCAATTTCGTTGCGCAGCGTCACTGCTGACAACGAGCATCCGTTGCAACTCCCATGGAGGCGAATGGAGACCACATTGTCACGCACCTCGACCAATTCGACATCGCCGCCGTGGGAGCGGAGGTATGGACGCGCAGCGTCGAGCACGCGCGCAACACGCACGGCTATTGGCGGACGCACGATCTCGTGCCGAACGAAGAGTGCGTAGACAAGCGGATCATCGACCAGTTCGAAGAGCAA
>JBEPYG010000182.1:0-8871 GCA_041641515.1 Roseiflexus sp. | reverse complement strand
GTCCCTTCGTCAGCATGATGGTTTTCCGGTAAACAGTCCCCGCTATCTCGCGCAGGCGAGCTGTGCCCTGGGAGCCGCGGGCTTGAGCCCCACGGCATCAGGCGTATGCGGATTCTGAAAGACCATTATACGAACAGAGCTTGTGAGCGCGTGATGTCGCGGACGCGCGTGTGGTGGGTGTATGGACGGTTGCCCCGGTCAACGAATGGGCAACGAAATAAACGAATGTGGTGCATCCCCGCGTCCCTTCGTCAGCATGATGGTTTTCCAGTAACCAATCCCCGCTAGCTCGCGCCGGCAAGCGTTGCCCGGTTGGGGTACGGCGGCGCCGTGCCTCAATCGCGCTCTCCGTCGAAGCGCGCGAGCGCACCTAGCTCGACGGGCGCGCCAGGGCGCGGCCTGCTATGCCCCAACGGTATCACGCACATATGCCTGAAAGACCATCATACATGATGGTGAGTCCCAACATCCGATATTTACAGATTGATAAAAAACTGTTATATAGTTATGTATCTTTCAGGCAGACTCTCCATAAGAAAGGACGTGAGCCATGAAACGCATGCTTGGATGGCTGATTGCCATTCCACTGCTGCTGGCTGCGTGTGGGCAGCAGGCAGCGCAACCAGGGCAACCGGTCGAAGTGACCCGTATCGTCGAAGTGACGCGCGTCGTCGAAGTGACTCCAGCTGGTGGCGCTGCCCCCGCGCAACCGGAGGCGACTCCTGCTCCTGCGCCCGCCGCTCCCGCCGGCTTCGGCGAGACGCTCAGGGCGATCCAGGCGCGCGGACGGTTGATCTGCGGCGTCAACAGTCAGGTTCCCGGCTTTGGTTTCGTCGATCCTGCGGGTGCGTTCAGCGGCTTCGATATCGACTTTTGTAAGGCGCTGGCAGCTGCAATCTTCAACGATGTGAGCAAGATCGAGTATCGTCCGTTGACTGCAGAGCAACGTTTTCCCGCATTGCAGAGCGGCGAAATCGATGTACTCATCCGTAACACAACCTGGACGCTCACCCGCGATACGGATAACGGCGCCAACTTCGTCGCCACCACGTTCTACGACGGGCAGGGGATTATGGTGCCGAAAGCAGCAAACATTACCAGGCTCGAAGACCTGAATGGCGCAACGATCTGTGTGCAAAAGGGAACGACAACGGAGCTGAACCTGGCAGACCAGATGGCTGCACGGAGTCTGCAGTACACCCCTGCCACATTCGAGGATGCCAACAGCACCTTCGCCGCCTATGCGGAGGAACGGTGTGATGCCGTCACAACCGACAAATCCGGGCTGGTGTCGCGCCGCTCGGTGTTGCCCAACCCCGATGATCACGTCATTCTCGACGTAACGCTCTCGAAGGAACCCCTGGGTCCAATGGTGCGCCAGGGCGATGATCAGTGGTTCGATATCGTGCAGTGGACAGTGTTTGTCACCTTTGCCGCCGAGGAGTTTGGCATTACGTCGCAGAATGTCGATCAGGCGAAGGAGAGCGACACCCGTCCCGAAGTGCGCCGCCTGCTCGGCGCCGACCCGAATGTGGATCTCGGCGCCAAACTGGGGCTGAGTAAGGACTGGGCGGCCAATATTATCAAGGCGGTCGGCAACTATGGGGAGATCTACGACCGCAACCTTGGTCCGAACACCAAAACGGCCATTCCACGCGGCATTAACAATCTCTACACGCAGGGCGGGCTGCTCTACGCGCCACCGTTCCGGTAAGGCGGGGTGAGATTGAGACCTCGCGGGTCTGCGATGCCTGCGAGGTCTCCTTTATTCAGAAGATTTCTGGTTATGGACGATCCTCCACGCTCAACATCGCCGCTGCGATTGAGTCGCGCCTTCTGGCGGGATGAACGCGTCATCCAGATCGGCATTCAGATCCTCTTTCTCGCACTGGTGGTCTGGGCGGGCGCCGCGGCGTTGCGCAACATGGTGACATCACTCCGGCAGCAGGGTCTGGTGCTGGGGTTTGATTTTCTTGCCAGCGGCGCTGGCTTTGATATCAGCGACACCCTCATTCGCTACACCAGCAGTGACACCTTTGCACGCGCGTTGCTGGTCGGGTTGCTCAATACGATCCTGGTCAGCCTTCTGGGGATTGTGCTGGCGACATTGCTTGGTATTGTGGTAGGAGTGGCGCGCCTTTCGAGCAACTGGCTCGTCAATCGGATGGCCTGGGTATTCGTTGAGGTGATGCGCAATGTACCGCTCCTGGTGCTGCTCGTTTTCATCTATACCGCCTTCTTTCTGAAACTGCCCCGCACGCGACAGGCGGTGAGTCTGGGTCCGATCTACCTGAGCAATCGCGGTGTGGCCGTGCCATGGGGGGAACCGACCGACACGTGGTCGCTCTACGTTTCGGTTCTGATCGGCGCACTGATTGCCGGGACGCTGGTCGGGGTCGCCATGCGCTGGTGGCAGGAACGGAGCGGACGCCCGCGCCCATTGTTCTGGCCCCCGCTGCTCACCGTTGCGTTTATCGCCCTGCTGGGATGGATCGCGATGCCGCAGCCGCCGTTGACACTCTCGTACCCTGAAATCGGCGGCTTCAACTTCGAAGGCGGACAGGTTCTTTCGCCGGAGTTCATGGCGTTGCTGATCGGGCTCGTGATCTACACGGCGGGATTCATCGGCGAGGTGGTGCGCGCCGGCATTCAGGCGGTTCCAAAAGGGCAGATCGAAGCAGCACGCGCCCTGGGTCTCACACCATCACGCATCCTGCGACTGGTCGTCTTTCCGCAGGCGCTGCGTCTGATCATTCCGCCGATCACCAACCAGTATCTGAACCTGACCAAAAACTCGACCCTGGCAGTTGCTATTGGCTACCCCGATCTGTTCTCCGTGTCCGGCACGATTATCAACCAGACTGGCCGTGCCGTCGAGATGATCGCCGTGGTGATGGGGGTGTACCTTATCTTGAGCCTGGTCACGTCACTGACAATGAACTGGTATAACCGCCGCGTGCGCCTGGTGGAGCGTTGACAATGAGCGCAAACACACCAACCGTCTCAAAGTCCGCCGATGTATTGCCGCCGCCAACCGAACGCTACAGCGTCGTCCGCTGGTTGCACAAGAACCTGTTTAGCACCTGGTACAATACGCTGCTCACGATCATCATGCTGGCTCTGGCCGGGCTGATTGTGCGCAATGTACTGGAATGGGCGTTGACCCAGGCGCGCTGGGACGTCATTACCGTAAACATGCGCCTGTTTATGGTCGGGCAATACCCGGTGAACGAACTCTGGCGCATCTGGGCATGCGTGGTTCTGCTGGCATTTCTGATCGGGATGTCGTGGGGCATCTGGGGAAGAATGCAGCGCGGCGGAGCGATTGCATTCGGCGCCCTTCCGTTTCTCCTGGCAATCGTCACCTCCGACGACACATCGCGGGTTGCATTGATTGCAACCGGCATCGCTGGCGTCATCGGGTATGCGCTGAGCTGGCGCTGGTGCGGCATATTGCAGCGCGCCAGCATCGTGGGCTGGATTCTCTACTTTCCGATCCTGTTCATCCTGGTCAACGGAATTGGCGGCGGTGATAGTCCTCTTCCGTCAGTTCCGACCAATTTGTGGGGTGGGTTGCTATTGACCCTGCTGCTGACCGTCGTCGGCATCGTTTTCTCATTTCCGATCGGCGTCCTGTTGGCGCTGGGGCGGCAGTCGAAACTGCCGGTGATCAGCTGGCTCTGTGTAGGGTACATCGAACTTATTCGCGGCGTGCCGTTCATCAGTGTGTTGTTCATGGCACAGTTGATGCTGCCACTCTTTCTGCCGGGGGTCACTATCGACCGGGTGGTGCGAGCAATGGCGGGAGTGGTCATCTTCAGCGCCGCCTACCTCGCCGAAAACGTGCGTGGTGGGTTGCAGTCCATTCCACGCGGTCAGTACGAAGCGTCATACGCACTGGGGTTAAGTTCCTGGAAAATGACGCTGTTGATCATCCTGCCGCAGGCGCTGCGAGCTGTGATCCCAATTCTGGTCGGGCAGTTCATTGCGCTCTTTAAGGACACCTCGCTGGTCGTGATCGTTGGTCTGCTCGACCTGATGGGCATTGCAAGAACGGTTCTGGCGCAACCCGACTTTCTGGGATTGCAGGCGGAGGTGTACACTTTTATCGCGCTGGTCTACGGCGTCTTCTGCTATATGATGTCGGCATTCAGTCAGCGATTGGAAGCGAAACTCCATATCGGAAGGTGACAAACGAGACGTATGAACGCCAACTCCCTATCAACCGCCGATCCGATCATCATTTGCCGTGATGTCCACAAATGGTTTGGGAACTACCATGCCCTGCGCGGCATCGACATGGACGTTCGCCGGGGCGAAGTCGTGGTTGTCTTCGGTCCTTCCGGCTCCGGCAAATCGACCTTTATTCGCACAATCAACCGGCTGGAGGAACATCAGCGCGGACAGATCATTGTGGATGGCATCGAATTGACCCACGATGTGCGCAACATCGAGCGTGTTCGGATGGAGACCGGCATGGTCTTCCAACAATTCAACCTCTTTCCGCATCTCACTGTCATCGACAACATTACGCTGGCGCCGATCTGGGTGCGCGGCTGGACGAAGGCACAAGCTGAAGAGATCGCCATGCAACTGTTGAAGCGGGTTGGCATTCCTGAGCAGGCGCGCAAATACCCTGGTCAGCTGAGCGGCGGACAACAGCAGCGCGTCGCGATTGCGCGCGCACTGGCAATGCAGCCGAAAATCATGCTGTTTGACGAGCCAACCTCAGCGCTCGACCCGGAGATGATCAAGGAAGTGCTCGATGTGATGGTCGAGCTGGCAGAGAGCGGCATGACGATGATCGTTGTCACGCACGAAATGGGGTTTGCACGCGCCGTCGCCGACACGATGTACTTTTTCGATCAGGGGCAGATTGTCGAGAGCGGAACACCCGAGCAGATTTTTGGCGATCCGCGCGAAGCGCGCACGAAACTCTTCCTCTCCCAGATTCTGTCGCACTAAGACCGTTGCGGTTTCAACACGCCGCGTGCAGGTTCGTCCGCAACCGACATTGCGGCGGGTGGCAGTGAGGTGCACAGCTGGAGGCGTCGGTCGCGCAGTTCGGCGCAGGTGCGTTGCGCAGCAGCGCTGAAGACGCCATCGAGCGCCAGGAGAATGCCGGCTGCAGGGTTACGCAGACGAACCAGTTCCGACAGGTCCTGCACATCAGCTGCGCTGATCAACGAACGCGCCTGGACGAGAACCAGCACGATGCGCCCATCATTATCGCTCAACGTCAGCAACCAGCGATTGCTCCGGAGCTGCTCGATGCCAACTGCACGATACCCGGCGTTGCGCGCCATCTGGTTGAAATCCGGCGTCTGAGGGCGCTTTGGCATAGATTCCTCCTCTCGATGGCGCAGCAGAAACCGTCATGGGTTCGACGTCAGCAACGCAGGCGTGGCGCGGATACGCATACATTGGAAAGGGCTGTATCAGTATAGCATGAAAAAGCGATGAAGTAAACAAATGGTAATAAAGGGTTGTCAATGCTGGCGTCCGTTCCTGCTGTCGTTGCGCGCAACCGGCGTAGCGCTGCGTACCGCGAGGTCACGCAACACCGTTTGCAGATCGGCTGCGGTGCGGAATGCGGAGAGATCCAGTCCCAACCCGACAATCGTCTGCGCGACTTCGGGTCGAATGCCGATCAAAATCATATCTGCACCAAGGAGCCGGGTCATGCGGGCAATTGCAATCAACCCCTGCGCCACCTGACTATCGACGACAGGTACACCGGTAATATCGACCAGAAGGTATCGCGCACGCGAGCGCTGGAGCGCGTGTAACGCCCGTTCTTGAATGTCGGAGAGACGCTCGGTGTCGATGGCGCCGATCAAGGGCATGACCAGAATGTCGCTGGTCACCGGCAGCACCGGCACGCTCAGTTCTCGAATAACCTGGCGCTGTTGCGCGTTTTCTTCGAGTAGGCGCGCCTGTTCGCGCGCACGCGCCTGAACCTCGGCAAGCGCCGCCTGGAGATCGGCGGTTCGTTGTGCCACGCGATGTTCCAGCGTTTCCAGACTCTTTTCAAGTTGAGCGGTCATGATGTTGAAGACGCGCGCCAGAACGTGAATCTCGCGCGGTCCGCGCACTGCTGCCTGAAGATCGCGTTCGCCCGCAGCAATCCGTTCTGCCGTATGCGTCAGAGCGGTCAATGGCGCAGTCAACCAGCGTGCCAGATATACGCCGACGCCGCCAGACACAACGATGGCGCCCAGCAAAACCAGAACAGAGACGCGAATATCATTCTCTACATCACGATAGGCAATGGCGTGCGGCGTCTCGATCACCACCGCCCACGGCGGTTCCTGAAGCGCCTCGTAACTCCCAATGACGCCAGCCCCGGCAAGCCCGATATAGTCGATTGCTTGAAGCGAATTGAGACGTTGTTCGGCAAACATCTGGACGATGGCGACATTGGCGGCATTGTCGCCGCGCAGCACGCGATCCGTGTCCGAACAGGCCAGCAGATTCCCCTGACGATCAACGATGTAGACCATGCTCTCGCGACCAGGCGCCTGGCGCCTGACAATCTCCCATAACAAGCGTGCATTGATCGTTGCAATGAACGCGCCGTGATAGTTCTCGAACGAATCGACAAGCGGCAACGCCAGAACGATGCCCGGCTCGCCGGTGGCGGCATCGATGCGCAATGAACTGATATAGCGATTGCGCAATTCTGTGGTTTGCATGATGTCATCGATCATCGCCGGATCGATAAAATTAACGGTTTTCTGGCGTATCTGGCTGACGGACGCAATAACGAACCGCCTGTCATCGAGAATGAGCAATTGTTCGAGGAGCGGATCCAGGAGGAGCAGTCGTTGCAACGTTTCAGTGCGCTGTTCCACCGGCGCCGTCGCCAGACCGGACATCTTGCTGGCAGTTGCAAGCATATTCCAGCGCATCTCGAGAAATGAGCGCACCTCGATTGCCGCGCTGTGTGCGTATGACTGGTGGCGATACGCAACAGCGCGCTGATGCACCTGCCAGTTCGACGTGATCTGCAGGGTATTGCTGACCAGCAACGCAATGACGCTAAGAGTGATCAATGCGAAGGCGAGCGTGGAGGAAAGACTGCGGATCGAGGGTCGAGACGAATGTGCGATGTTCATAGGTCAACCAATGATACAACAGGGTATGAATCTCCATCTGCTCTACAGTGTGAGACTCTCCGATGGTCATCTCTGAGTATACCATTCCCGCTCGATAGTCTGTGTTTCGATGCACGATCAATACGCATACAAAACAGCAACACTTAACGGCAGCTTAATACTATGTTTCCTCCTTCTTAACCTCACTCCTGTATACTCTCTTCCGTCTGTGCTGACAGACAGGATTCTGAGAGGCAACGCATCTGCGTTGCACGACAGTTCTGCAGATGATCGAAGGAGGAGAGTATGCACGTATTCAGGGTGCGTCTTTTCGCGGCGGTGCTGGCGCTGGTTCTGCTTGTACCGATGATTGCCGCCTGTGGTGGGCAGCAGGCAGCACAACCAACAGCAGCGCCGACAGCGGCGCCTGCAGCGCCGACGGCAGCGCCTGCAGCGCCGACGGCAGCGCCTGCAGCGCCGACGGCAGCGCCTGCAGCGCCGACGACAGCGCCTGCGGAGGAGATCGACTACGATGGCTTGCCTGAAGTCGACCCGGGGGCAGTGACCGGCAATGTGGTTACCGCCGGTTCATCGACGGTCTTCCCGCTGACCCAGCGTATGGTGGAGCGTTTCAAAGACGAGGGATATAAAGGGAGCATCACCATCGACTCAATCGGCACCGGCGCAGGTTTTGAGCGGTTCTGCAAAGCGGGCGAAACCGATATCGCCAACGCCAGCCGTCCGATCCGCCCTGCGGAAGTGGAGAACTGCCGCGCTATCGGGCGAGAGCCGGTTGAGTTCCGTGTCGGCACCGACGCATTGGCGGTGGTGGTCAACAAAGAGAACACCTTCGTTGAGAGCCTGACGAAGGCGCAACTGGCGCAGATCTTCTCAGGCCAGGCGAAGACCTGGCGCGACGTCGACCCGGCGTGGCCGGCGACGCCGATCAAACTCTTCAGTCCGGGCTCTGACTCGGGGACGTTTGACTATTTCGTGGAAGCGGTGATGGACCCGGCGTTCGAGAAGAAGGGGAAGGAAGCGATTTTGAACGCACCGGGCATCCAATTGAGCGAGAATGACAACGTGTTGGTGCAGGGAGTGGAAGGTGACCCGTCGGCGATCGGCTACTTCGGATATGCATACTTCGCCGCCGAGCGGGATCGCCTGAAGGCGGTGAAGGTCGAGGGTGTCGAGCCCAACGATCGGACCGCAGAGAGTGGCGAATACCCACTGGCGCGACCGCTGTTCATCTACTCGGACGCGAAGATCATGAAGGAGAAGCCGCAGGTTGCCGCATTCATCAACTTCTACCTGACGTATGTCAATGACGAAGTGCTGGACGTCGGCTACTTCCCGGCATCGCAGCAGGCAATCAATGTGGCGAAGGCGAACTGGCTTGCGGCAATGGGGATGGAAGTAGCCATGCCTGAAGTCGACCCGGGGGCAGTGACCGGCAATGTGGTTACCGCCGGTTCATCGACGGTCTTCCCGCTGACCCAGCGTATGGTGGAGCGTTTCAAAGACGAGGGATATAAAGGGAGCATCACCATCGACTCAATCGGCACCGGCGCAGGTTTTGAGCGGTTCTGTAAAGCGGGCGAAACCGATATCGCCAACGCCAGCCGTCCGATCCGCCCTGCGGAAGTGGAGAACTGCCGCGCCATCGGGCGAGAGCCGGTTGAGTTCCGTGTCGGCACCGACGCATTGGCGGTGGTGGTCAACAAAGAGAACACCTTCGTTGAGAGCCTGACGAAGGCGCAACTGGCGCAGATCT
>JBEPYG010000181.1:6377-8947 GCA_041641515.1 Roseiflexus sp. | reverse complement strand
TCCGTGGTACGGCGCGTTGCTGACGCTGGCGGTCATCGGCGTTCTTGCAGTGGTTGGCGTGCGCAGCGGCAGTTTTCCTTCCGGTGCGCTTGTACTGCTGCTGGCATGGCTGGGGCTGGGTATCGCCGTGGTGCTGGTCTATGCAGCTACCCCTGGTTCGGGCAACAGTCCGCGCGTGATCATTCCGGCGTTGCCGCCGCTGGCGCTGTTCACAGCGGCAGGGATCACCCGCCTGTCGCTGCCATGGAAGCGCCGCGTGGCATTCTATGTGATTGTCCTCTTTGCCCTGATCAATCTGGTGACCATCGGGTACTACGCCGTCGAAGGGGCGCGCCTCCGCGGGTATGAACCGGTCTGGCAGGTGCTGCGTGCGCAGCCGCGCGGGTATGTGCTGACCGAAGCGTACTGGCCGACGATCCTTTATGCGCGGCAACCGGCAACCTGGTTCGAGTTTGATGAGACGTTTCAGCGCAATATCATGGAGAATGCCGAGCATTTCGCGCGCTATCTCGATCAGCATCCGATCCGTTACGTTGTGCTGCCGGCGCGTGGCGATACCCTCGCTTCTCCTGAGGTGCGGGAGTATCTTGAGCGTCGTGCCAGGCGTGTGGATGCGGGAGAGTTCGTGGTCTATATCATCGATCCCGATGCCGTGCCAGGAACTCCATAACCACGGCATTGTACGTCTGTGGGTGGGTGACGTGGATCAGATGAGACGCGCCGCTGATCTGCACATATGCTACATTGGGTAGATGTTGTGCCAGTTCCTGGCTGACGAGCAGGAACGCCGGTGGACTGGCAGCACCGATCAGCAGCATGACCGGAACCTGGATTGTCGCCGCTTCATCGCGCGTTATATCGTCCGTTCCGACAGTCCCCATTTCCGCAGGCTCGGCTCCGATCAGGTGTGCATTGTCCAGGATGCGTGCGCGTGACGATGCAGGCAGTGCGTTAAACGTACCCTCGCCCATCAGACCATCAATAAAGATCTGTGCGCCTTGTTCGAGATTGCCCTGCTGAATGGCGCACTTTGCCGGGAGGATAGCGTTGATGCGCTCTTTCAGAAGTTCGTGTCCTCCGGGCAGCGTGACGAGCCAGGAGAGCAGAGGTGGTCCGGTGAGTGTCAGAGTGCGTACCAGTTCAGGACGATCCGCTGCCAGACGAAGAACAATATCCGCCCCAAACGAAAAACCGACCAGATGAACGCGCCCCAGATCGAGTCGGGTGATCAGGTCTGCCAGATCACGCGCGTGCATCCGGGTCGAATGAAAGCCGGTGGTGTTGTCGGCAGGCGGGTTTGGGTAGTGTGAACGCCGGCTGTAGGCAATGACGCGAAAGTGAGCGGCGAACGGCTCAATCTGGCGCTCCCAGGTGCGCAGGTCGGTAGGTCCGCTGCCGTGGACGAAGACCACCGGCGTGCCACACCCTTGATCGATGTATGCCAGTGTCGTAGCGTCGAGTTGCACCTGACGATAGGCACTCATCTCGCTCATCAGCCGTGGGTCGCGCGTGCAGCGCGTCGTTCGATGAACCACAGAAGTCCGTTCGCTCCGATCGCCAGGACGCTGACGGCAATTGCGCCGGCGATGATCTTTTCCGGGTTGCTGCTGCGCACCCCGTCGAACAACAAGAGCCCCAGCCCTCCGGCATTGATGAATGCCGCGATTGTGCCGATGGCGATGATTGAGAGCATTGCCACGCGCACCCCCGCCAGAATGATCGGCAGCGCCAGCGGCAGTTCCACCCGCCACAGCCGTTGCATCGCTGTCATCCCCATGCCGCGTGCAGCTTCGATAATCGCCGGGTCGATGCCGGTCAACCCGACGACCACATTCCGCACCAGCACCAGTTGCGCATACGCGACCAGGGCGATCACCGCCGGACGCAGTCCCAGACCGGTAAATGGAATGAGGAGCACGAAGAGCGAAAGACTGGGAATGGTGTAGATCACGCCTAGGATGCCCAGCACCGGGCCGCGTAGCTGTGCCACACGCGCACACACGACCCCGACCGGCAGCGCGATCGCCAGCGCAATGGCAAGGCTCATGCCCGACATCAGCAGGTGTTGCCCCACCAGGCTCAGTACATAGGGCAGATTTTCAATCAGGTAGCGCATGGGTCGTGCGTGTCAGCGCCGAGGCGATAGTATCCGGCGAAATCTGTCCCACGTTCTGCCCGTTGGCAACGACCGGCAGCGCCTGTCCCCCAGAGCGCAGGACGCGAATGAGCGCCTCACGCAGCGTATCACCGAGTTTCAGCGTCTCCGGTGCGCCGTTTGCGGCGCGACGCTCGCCGTCGCCGTTGCCTGCCAGCGCATCGGCGACGGTCAGCAAGCTCAGGCGGCGCAGCACGTCATCCGTATCGAGCAGGTCGCGCACAAAGTCGTCCGCCGGTTCCGCCAGCACAGCAAGCGGCGTATCGAACTGCACGATGCGTCCGGCGCGCATGATCAGCAATCGATCCGCCAGGCGGAGAGCTTCATCGACGTCATGGGTCACGAACAGGATGGTTTTGTGGAGACGCTGCTGA
This sequence comes from Roseiflexus sp., assembly GCA_041641515.1. Lineage (GTDB taxonomy): Bacteria > Chloroflexota > Chloroflexia > Chloroflexales > Roseiflexaceae > Roseiflexus. Next base: position 6,418 of record JBEPYG010000181.1, on the reverse strand, counting down.
ATGCGCAGCAATTCGTCCTGCAAACGAGCGCGGGTGATAGC
>JBEPYG010000181.1:0-6367 GCA_041641515.1 Roseiflexus sp. | reverse complement strand
CATCAGCATGAGCGCCGGGTCGGCGGCAAGCGCGCGCGCCAGACCGACGCGCTGCTGTTCGCCGCCCGATAACTGGCGTGGGTGTCGTTTGCGGTACGAACGCGGAAGTTCCACCAGATCGAGCAGTTGATCGATACGCTCCTCGATCCGTCTGCGATCCCACTTCAACAATTGCGGAACGACCGCAATGTTCTGTTCGATGGTGAGGTGGGGAAACAGACCGGTCTGCTGAATCACATACCCGATGCGGCGGCGCAGTTCTGTGGCCGGCATCGACCGCGCGTCGACGCCATCGATCAACAGTCGGCCGTCTGTCGGCTCGTAGAGCCGATTGATCATCTTGAGCAGCGTCGTCTTGCCGCAACCGGATGGTCCCAGCAAGACGACAAATTCACCCTGTTTGATCTCGAATGACACCTGATCGACTGCCGGACGGGTCTCGCCAGGAAACGTTTTGGTCAGTCGATCGGCAATGATAAGCGCCATGGGTCTACCTGATGAATCCCTGCTGCTGCAGGAAGGCGCGCGCCACGTCGGCGATCTCTTTCTTCTCCGGACCATCAACCTGCCAGTTCAGTCCGGACATCACATCATTGGTCAGCAGCGGCGCCAGCCGGTTGAGGGTCTCGGCAATCGCCGGGTTGGCGGCCAGCGCGTCCTGGCGAATGACCGGCGCAATCTGGTAGATGGGGTAGTAGTTCTTATCGTCCTCCAGCAATGCCAGCCCCAGCCCATTAATTTGCCCATCGGTGCCGAACGCGACGACCACATCGATATCGCCTCTGGTGAGCGCCTCATAGCGCAACGCGCCGGTGTCGAGTTGCACGAAATTGTCTTCGATGAACTTCGGGTCGAACCCATAAGCAGCCATCAGCCCTTTGGTATCTTCACGCTCGGGAAACTCTGGCGGTCCGCCGAGTTTCAGCTCGCCAGAGCGCGCCACCAGATCGGAGTACGTTCGGATGCCCAGTTCTTCGGCACGCTGTCGGGTCATTGCCAGGGCATTCGTATTGTTGAACGGCGATGGCTCGAGCCAGGTCACCTGGAACTGCTCTTCGTATCCCTGGCGCACTGCTGCCAGAATGCCGCTGGCGTCGGCGATCGGCTCTTGTTTGAGCACTTCGAGCAGACCGGTCGATGTATACTCCGGGTACAGGTCGATTTCGCCATTAATCAGCGCTGTGTGCGCTACCGGCGTTGCGCCGAGGTTGAACTTGCGCTCGACGCGTATTCCGGCGTCTTCCAGCGCCAAGGCATACATCTCGGCGACCAGAATAGCTTCCGTGAAGTTCTTCGAGCCAATGCGAACCGGTGTGGCATCTGCGGGAGCGGGTTGTGGTTCAGCCGTGGGTTGTGTGGTTTGCGCAGGTGCGCCACAGGCGGCAAGCACCAGACCGACCAGCGTGGTGAACGCGATAAGAAATCGGATAGATCGCACCATGAACCTCCTTTTGTTGTTTGAAACACTACGTTGCAACGTCTAGTCCGGATGCCAGACGACGCTGCATCCATCCCAGCGACAACTCCGCCGTGAGCGCCAGCAATGCCACCGGTATGGCGCCAACGAGCATGATCCGGGTGTCGAACAGAGCGTAGCCGCGGGTGATAAAGATGCCGAGCCCACCTCCGCCAATGAAGGCGGCCAGTGTGGCGCTCGCGATGACCTCGACTGCTGCGGTGCGCACGCCGCCGATAATCGACGGCAGCGCCAGCGGGAGTTCCACGCGCCAGAGGATCTGCCCGGTGGTCATCCCCATGCCGCGTGCCGCCTCGCTCACACCGCGATCAACGGAGCGGACTCCCGCATACGTGGCGATGAGCACCGGCGGGATTGCCAGGAGCGTCAACGCGACGAGCGCCGGTGTCGTGCCGATGCCGAGGTAGGGTTGCACCAGAAACAGCACCGCGAGACTGGGTACCAGGCGAAGTGCGCCGAACAGGTTGATCGCCCACTGTCCGATGCGCGTCTGGTGCGCTGTCCAGATGCCAAGGGGCAGCCCGGCAGCGATACTGATCGCCAACGCCGCCGAACTGATCCAGAGATGTTGGGTTGTTGCAGACCAGAAACGGGATTGATTGGCGAGAAAGTATTGGTAGGCGTCGAACAAGAGATCAATCATGGAACTGCGCAGCGGATACAGAGTCAGGGGTCAAAGGTGAGGGCTGATCATCATCGCCCTCACGCATTGCATTAACTTGACCCCTAGAACATCACGTTCGCCAGGTCGCGTCGGCCCTTGATTGTCAGCGGGTGCTGATCGCCGAGCGCAGCGAACAATGCGAGCAGCATCTTGCGTGCGCCGTCATCACGGAAGGCGCGGTTACGCATCACAATGCCCAGCAGCGTCTCGATCGCATCGGCATAGCGCTGACCGCGGATCTGATGTGCTGCCAGCAACCAGCGTGCTTCGAGGTCTGCCGGATTCTGTTCGATCCGTTCGAGGAACACCGACGGATTAGCGTCTTCCGCTTCGGCGATCAGACCGGCAAGAGTGATCCATGCCTGCGCCTGTTTCCACTGCGGTGCATCTGAGGGGATCTTCTTCAACAACTCAGCACCCGCCGGATCGCCGGCGATCAGCATCAACCGCCCCAGCCCGAACAGACTTGCACTGTGGTTGGGGTCGATGTTGAGTGCGCTTTCATAACGCGCTTTTGCGCCAAGCGGATCGCGTTCCTCCAGAGCTGCCGCTTCATCCGCCAGACGATCAGCCGGTGACACCGGCGCGAGAGGACCGAGCCGTTTCAGCCACGCGCGCACCTGCGATTCCGGCAGAGCGCCGGTGAACTCGTCAACCACCCGACCATCGCGAAACGCCTTGACGGCCGGAATGCCCTGCACTTGAAACATCTGCGCCAGACGCGGGTTTTCGTCGACATTCAACTTTGCCAGAATCCAGGCGCCTTTCGCTTCGACCGCCAGTTTTTCCAGGATCGGTCCCAGGACACGGCATGGCCCGCACCAGGGCGCCCAGAAATCGACCACGACCGGAACGGTGCGTGAACGCTCGAGAACGTCGGCGCGAAAGGTGCGCTCGTTGACGTCGATAACAGCGCCGCTCGCGCTCTTGTTTGCAAGAGACACGGTCTTTGATGTGCAAATATTCTCCCTCAATTGTACCACACTCTGCGATTCGATCATTGTGCGCCTTTTGGATCAACGACCTCACCGGTCGTTCGCAGCGGAGTTCATGGAAAGCGCGTTGGGAAACAGAAACGGCGGAATAGCTTCGGCAGGCGCCATGAGACATTGCCTAGCCGACACAAACACGCCACTGTTACGATACATCTGAACACGCACACGCATGGATGTACCGCCTGTGTTTTCAGGAGAGGCGTGGACCGGTGTGTCTACTCGAAGAACGGCAGAATGGCCCAGACCTGCGGCTGACGCACAAGCGCCAGCGCCTCCAGGAGCGTCTTCGATGGCTCTTCGGGGAATGGCTGCGGCGCCAAGCGTCCGCGTCCACCCCGGATCAGCGCCAGCGGCGCCGTTCGATCACGCGGTAATCCGGCGAGTTCCTGAGCCTTCAGCAGCGCCTCCGGCATGCCGCCGACATTATCGATCAACCGGCGCTCACGCGCTTCGCTTCCCATCCAGACGCGCCCGCCTGCCAGCGGTTCGAGCGTTTCTTCGGGCATTGATCGTCCTTCAACAACGCGCTGCCTGAACATGGCGTAACTTTCGTCGATCAAGGCGCGCGTCGCCAGACGTTCCTGTTCGGTGGGAGCGTCACTGGCGAAGAAGGCGCTGTTTGCGCCGCGCCCGATGGCGACGGTATTCACACCGGCGCGCCTGACAAGACCGTCAAACACCAGGCGGACGATCAGAACGCCAATACTGCCGGTGACCGTTCCGGGTTGCGCAAAAATGGTGCGCGCGCCTGACGCAACATAGTACCCGCCCGAAGCGGCAACATCCCCCATCACCGCCACTACCGGCTTACGCCGGTCGAGGCGTCGCACTTCACGCCAGATCAGATCCGAGTCGAAGGCGCTGCCGCCAGGAGAGTTGACATAAAAAATGACTGCAGCAATCCGCGGATTGCGTTCCGCTTCTCGCAGCGCCTGCACGATGCTCTCGCTCCCGGCGATCTCCCCGCCGATCAGCGGGATCGGCAGCGGAATCTGGCGACTGGGTCCGGGGGCGATCGTTCCTTCGACAGTGACGACGCCGATCAGACGGCGATGGCGGCGCAGCATCGGCAGGCGCAGGGCGCGGTGCGCCTGACTCCATTCGGCAATCTCCGGCAGCTGTGCCGGGGACGCGCCGGTGTGTGTTGCGAGAAAAGCGGGCAGTTCGTCTTCGTACAGGACGGCATCGATCAACCCGGCTTCCTGCGCGCGTCGGGCGCTCCACGGCGCGGTATCGATGAGAGTGCGCACTTCCTCGACGCTTTTGCGCCGCGCGTCTGCGATCATTTCGACAATAGTTGCGTAACGCTGGTCGAGCAGCCGTTCGATCTGCTCACGGTTCTCCGGCGACATCTCTGAGCGCGTCAGTGGATCGCCCGCGGTCTTGTACGGCGACACTGCGGTGACCTCTGCGCGCACGTCCAATTTCGCCAGCGCATCCTTCAGGAAGCGCACTTCGGTGTACAGACCGGTGACCGTCAACAGGCTCGCCGGCGGCGCAACGATCCGATCGGCGGCGCACGCCGCAACATACGTCTTTGTATCGGGGTTTGTCACACGTGCAACGACCAGTTTGCCTCGCTCGCGGAACCGGCGGATGTCCTGATCCAGGCTCTGGATCGTCGCCCATCCGCAGGTGAGGGTTCCGATGTCGAGCACCACGCCGCGCACCTGCGGGTCGGACGCCATCCACTCGAAACGACGGCGCAGCTCGCTCAGGCTCAGCGGCGCCTGCGCGCCAAAGAAACGCTGTGCCCACCATGGGAGCGCCGGTGCAAACTCTGGCAGCGCGCCGCTGATTGGAATGCGCACATACGCAACCCGTCGCCGCAACAACCGACGCCACAGGTTGCGACCGCGCCGCGTCAGGTTGATCAGCCAGAGAAAGAGGGCGGTTAGCATGCGAAACCTCGATGCATCATCTATCCAGTCGTGGAGAAGACCGCGCCGTAGTCTCGCGCAACCCGGCGACAGTCACCTTGTACTCGCCAGAACATACTGTTCGACCACTGCCAGGCGCTCCGCCAGCAGCGCTTCGTCCCTGGCGCAGATGGTCACATGCCCCAGTTTGCGACCAGGTCGCGGCGCTTTGTCGTAGAGGTGCAGGTGGGTGTCGGGTAACGCCAGCAGCATTGCCACATCGGGCAATCCGCCAATAAGATTAACCATTGCGGCATAACCACGCGCCGACGTCTCGCCGAGCGGCAACCCGGCAATGGCGCGCAGATGGTTCTCGAACTGGCTCGTGACCGCACCTTCAATCGTCCAGTGCCCTGAATTGTGAACGCGCGGCGCCATTTCGTTTGCCAGCAGACGAGCGCCATCGCCTTCGGAGTCCGCTTCCACCTCGAACAACTCGATCGCCAGAACCCCGACATAGTCGAGCGCTTCGAGCACCCGGCGCGCATAGGTTTCTGCCAGCAGCTGCACCCTGGCGGTCAAACCGGGAGCAGGCGCGATTGAGCGGTGCAAGATGCCATTGCGATGCAAATTTTCGACCAGCGGGTAACATCTGATGGCGTCATCTTGCCCGCGCACCGCCAGGATGGAAAGTTCGCGCACAAAGGCCACGAACCCCTCAAGGATGAGCGATTGTCCGCCAAGCGCGTGCCAGGCAGTGTCAATGTCAGAATGTTCCCTGATTAGGACCTGCCCCTTGCCGTCATACCCGAGGCGGCGCGTTTTCAGGACGGCAGGCAACCCGATGCAGGCAACCGCTGCATCGAGCGATGCCCGGTCCTCTACCGGCGCAAACGGAGCTGTTGGGATATTCAATTGCGCAAAGAATCGTTTCTCCGCAAGACGATCCTGCGCCACCTCGAGCGCCCGCGGCGGCGGAAAGACCGGTATGCGCTGTTCGAGCGCCTGTGCCGTTGTGACCGGGACATTCTCGAACTCATAGGTTGCAACGGCGAGTCCGGCGCTGAACTGTGCAAGCGCCAGGTGATCATCGTAAGAGGCAACGATGTGGTCTGCCAGGGATCGAACCGGCGCGTCACCGGCAGGATCGAGAAAACGGAAGCGGAGCCCGAGCGGGTAGCCGGCGAGCGCCAGCATGCGTCCCAACTGACCACCGCCCAGGATACCGATGAGTCTGTCGTTCATTCGTGTTGCTCACGAGGGTCGGGTAACTGAAGCACACGCTGAGTTTGCTGCTCGCGGAACCGGTGAAGTGCGGCTCGTATATGCGGGTATCGATTGCCAAGAATTGCGGCGGCGAGGAGTGCAGCGT
>JBEPYG010000180.1:0-8973 GCA_041641515.1 Roseiflexus sp. | reverse complement strand
GATGACATCGATGCGCCGTGGGAGCAGACCGACCGCGCCGAGGCGCTGCGGCGCGCGGCAGGGCTGTAGAAGGGAACAGCGTCCAGGCACTGCGTCACGTGACCGTCACTTCTGCACCGAACGCCCAGCACAGCAACCCGTATCACCGCCAACCATTCTTCGGTGACGGTCACACGCGCCTCTGGTGTACCATACGCGAATGAGACGTCGTTCTGGCGCCAACACAAAACGCGGAACTCATCAGCGAGTTCCGCGTCTTAATCACTGGAGCCGATGGTCGGATTCGAACCGACGGCCTGCTGTTTACGAAACAGCTGCTCTACCGCTGAGCTACACCGGCGCTCCGTCGGTATTGTAGCATGGAGCGTGTAGTGTTGCAAGCTAGCACAACGCGTAACTGTTCACATCGGGGGTTTGGAAGCAGTCCTCGAGAGGGCATCGGCGGCGGGATGGCTTTCGCAAGCGCCATGAGACGTTGCCCCGCCGTCGCAAAAACGCCACGGTTACGATACATGTGAACCCCTGCCAGAAGCAATCTTTCTTGACAACCTCTGCGCAGCGTGCTACCATTTTATGTGCTCCGCCGGTGTAGCTCAGTGGTTAGAGCGAACGACTCATAATCGTTAGGTCACTGGTTCGATCCCAGTCACCGGCACCATACCACTCTGCAGTTCCATAGCAGGATGTGCTCTGGCGCCGACGAATGCGGTGCCATTGTTATTATAAGAATGCCTTGAACGTGATGGAACCGCCGTTTCCCGGAATGGATCCCTACCTCGAAGCGCCGAGCCTCTGGCCCGACGTGCATCACCGGCTGATCACGCTTATGTGCGACCAGTTGCAGGCGATGCTGGCGCCGCGCTATCGGGCGGTCATCACGCCCTATGTGCTGTTCGAGAGCCTGGAGATTACGCCGGTGCGCCGGGCGGTTCCCGACGTGGCAGTGGTCGAGCGCGCCTATTCCGGCGCAGCGCCCGATAGCGCCGCCGAATTCGACGAAGCTCCGCTTACCCTCCCGGCGCTTGTGGAGATGCCGGTCGAGTATGCCCGGATCGAAATCCGCACCGTGCGCGACCAGACGCTGGTGACCGCCATCGAACTCCTCTCGCCCGCCAACAAACGTCCCGGTCCCGACGGCGCCGACGCCTATGAGAAGAAGCGCCAGGACATCTTTGCCAGCACGGCGCACCTGCTCGAAATCGACCTGCTGCGCGGCGGGCAGCGTCCACGCCTGGCGCAGCCGCTGCCTGAGGCGTCGTACTTTATCTTCCTTAGCCGGGCGCAGCGCCGTCCCTACGTCGAGGTCTGGCCCCTGCAATTGCGCGACCCGATCAAGCCTGTACCGGTGCCGCTGCTTCCCCCTGACCCGCCGGTTGCGCTCGATGTGGGCGCAGCGATCCGCGAGGCGTACCGCCGCGCGCGCTACGACCTGGAGATCGACTACACGCAGCCGCCGCCGCCGCCTGACCTGTCGCCCGAAGACGCCGCTTGGCTCGATGCCCATCTGCGCGCGTGCGGCTTGCGCCCGTCACCCCAGTAGCCCGCCATGCCCGAGTTCGATGATGGCGCGCCGGGTGACCCGTTCGCCTGCCAGCAATCGTGGAAGCAAAAGATCGACGATGTTCGTGGAGCGTGAGCGGACGCATCCCGGCGCGCCGAGAACAGGCACGCCCTGTCTGCTCCCATCATCAAGGTATGCCAGCAGGAGCAGATTGCCGGGTTCGACCGGAGCGCCATAGTGCTCGATGCGTCCACCAGCTGCACGAATCCCCTGTGGTGTAACGTCGTCGCAATCCATAATCGACGTCTCGCCGGCTGTGATCAGAAGGTCGCAGCCAGATGCATGGAGTGCGGCAATGCCCTCTGCCACTTCTTCTTCATCCAGCCCGGCATAGCGCACGGCGGCGATTGCCGATCCGAGTTCCGTTACACGCCCCTCGATTGCGGGCAGCACGAGACGGGTAATGCGCTCACGCGCTTCCGGGCTGACGACCAGCAAGACACCGACGCGTCGCTGCAGTAACCGCCGCACACCGACTACGCCCCCTGCATCTGCGCCGATCTGTTCTGCCCGCCGGATCAGGTCTTCAGGAATGGCAAACGGAATGATCTTGATCGTCGCCACGCGCTTGCGCTCACGGACCAGGGCATGGTTGGGTAACGTGGCTACTGTCAGACCATCAATGTCATTGATCGCCAGCAGCGCCTGCACGTCCACCTCGACCACGCCATCCGCCTCTGCCAGCAGATTGACGCGGCTGTGCACCGCATCGGTCGCCACCACCCCTGGACGCCGAACGGCGTCGGCGAGGCGCTGTGCGGCCTCGTCCTCGTGGACATCGCCGGGTTCCAGCACCGCCACGCGCACAGACGTCACCCCCAGGGCGTGCAGGCGCGCCACATCGTCCGCCGTGAGCCGCCGACCCTTCGAGAGCGCCTTGTGTCCGGCGGGGTCGGCAATATTGTGTCGCAGGATATGACCGGCAGCCTGATCAACGGGAAGGGTGGTCAGAAACATGGCACAACCTCGTGTCGTACAGCATAACCCCTGTATTACCATCATTGCAAAAAGTGCATGCGACGATGCAATCTCCTGACGAACGCAGAGATTGCGCCGCGACGATTGCCGCGAGTGCAGCGGAGCCATTGGTCGTAGCTAAACAACCCTCTGCCGGGCAACGAGATCACCTCGCTTTGCTCGCAAGGACGCCCGACATTGGAAGTCTGGCTGTTCTTATGGAGACTCGAGCAACCCACGAGCGTAAGCATAGGCTTCAGGTGTATCGATATCGAGCAATGGACGCTTATCATCGAAATGGACAGAATGAACGCGAGCCGGGTTGCTGGCAATGATGCTGCGCGCTCCCTGATCTCCCTCAATAGCAAGCAGTTCCGCGAACATCGACCGGTCGAAGAGAACCGGATTGCCGCGCGTTCCGGCAAAGACCGGCGCCACGATCGGTGCGTACTGGTCACGCCAGGCGCGCACCAGCGCCTCGATGATTGCCGCTGTTACGAATGGCTGGTCGGCAAGCAGAATGACCGCTGCCGCAACCTTGGACGATAGAGCTGCGATGCCGGCGCGGAGCGACGTACTCTGACCGGCGGCAGCCAGCGGGTTCGGCGCCAGTCGCACCGGCAGATCGGCAAGCGCTGCACCAACCTCTCCGGCAATGCTTCCGATAACAACGATCACCTCATCGAGCCCGGCAGCCAACGCTGTCTCGGCAATCGCACGTACAAGCGGTCGTCCTCCCCAATCGAGGAGTTGCTTTGAGCGCCCCATCCGCGACGATGTTCCAGCAGCAAGAATGATCCCGGCAATTGCAGGGCGATCAGGGTGAGCGCTTTTGTTCATACAGTTCCATGAGCGGCACACCAAAGCGTTCGATGTGCAGGACAGGCTGGCGACCAGATTTCCATTGCTCGATCTTGGGGTGCGCAGCAAAGCCAGTCTGACGGTATGCGACAATGACAATATCGGCATCGAATATGTCGGCGGGTACGCCTTCCAGACCATACCGACCAAACGCCGACCCGGCGCCGGGGGCAAGTGCAACACGCACATCAGGTCGCAGGCGTCCGGCGAACTGGTACGTCAGCAAGACATCGTGACTCCAGTCTTCCACCCACACAACAGCGCCAGGTGCGGCGTGGGCATTGATGTACGGCAACGCGGCGCTGTACGTTTCACACCAGTACGTCGTTTCCAACCCCAGGCGCGTTGCCCCGGACAACCCCCCAATCGTTTCAGAATAGTAGGAGAGCAGGTGGGGGTACGTCAGCGCTGCAAAGATCAGGTGCGGTGCAAATGCCAGCGTGCACACCGCTCCAGCAATCGGGGTTGCCCGCTCTGCCGCTCCGCGCTGCTTCAGCATACGGTGCAGCGTGCGTCCAATTCCATCGAGGCCAACACCGGCCAGCGCTGCGACGAAAAGGAATGCCGGCATGAACAATCGTTCATTGTCATATACCATCGTTCTACCGGTTGTCAGTGCCAGAAGCGGTACAAAAACGCCGAGCGCCCAAAAGGCAATCAACGATCCTCGTTCACGCCGCGCCGGGACTTCAGAGCGAAGCATTGCGACACCACGAACGACGCCAGCAATCGCCATGAGCGTGATTGCCAGCGGTGTGACTGCGATCAGCATAACAAACGGAAAATGCCATGGTGGCGGCATGTATGCCTCACCGAAATACCACTGCCCTATCTTCCAGTGATCCACGGTGATGAAACGAACATATGCAACTAATCGCGCGACCGTATCATCGTACAGCCAGGGCCAGAGCCCGATAAACACCGGTAGCCCGATCACGCCGGCAATGATCGTGCGCCGCACCAGAAACATGGAACGGGCAAATGCCAGCGTCCAGACGAACAGCATCGGAAGGACAAACAATGCGTTGATCTTCGTCGCCAATGCTGCCCCCCACGCCACGCCGAGCGCTCCATCCCAGACGATGCTCCGACGCTGGCGGGTATGCCAGAAGAGCGTCGCAACCAGGAAGAATGCAACTGCCGCCGGCGCATCGAGCGCTGCGAGATGGGCATGGAAGAAGAAGCGTGGTGTCGTGAGCAGCGCTGCAACTGCTGCGATGCCCGCCCAGCTGCCAAACGCACTCGCTACCGAGGCGTACAGAACGCCGCACGCAATGGCGCTCAGAAGCATATTCCCCAACCGGTGAGCCGGCAGGTCATTAAGAACGTGGCGGGCGCCCTGCCAGATCAGACCCGACCAGATTTTGTCGAGCGGCGGATGTTCGTGGTTGATTTCCCAAAAACGCCTGATCGTCTCAGGTTGCAGGGCGTCGCCGGGATCACGCGCCAGCAGGCCGAACCAGTCAGCATACGACCGCGCTGCCAGGATGTACACCGGTTCGTCCCACGTCAACCCTGTGTGCGGTTCGGTGATGATCAGCAGCAGAAGACACAACGCTGCCAGCGCAACAGATACAGCAGCACGGCGTGCAGCAGCTCTCGTTTGCGCGCGATCAAACGTATGTATTTGAGGAACAGCCGAAGAAGGATCGGACATAACTGCATTCATTGCAGACATTCTGCCTGCACGCCTCTTGTGCCCGGCGCAACTCGATCACAGTGCGCTCTCTCTTGATCATAGCACGCAGCATGCGCCAGCGCAATACGATGCAGGGCGCCCGCCAGCGAAGAACTGTGTATGCTATAATGCGAGAAGTGTGGCGCATTCTTATGGCTCGATCCTTATAGATCATATGCGCTTTCGCGTAACATGTTTCGCTTATGCACACAGGTTTATACGTGTGCATACACGATGAAAAAAGGTTGTAGCCGTGGTGGGCGCCGATCGAGGGCGATGGAAAGCGGCGCCCCTTCGAACAACCAGACCGGCGGAACGGCGCACAAGAAACTCACACGATCGCTGTACCGCCGGATCGAGCAACCTGAAGACACAGATGTATCCCATCCGCAACACGCGGAGGAGACCATATGAAAACATTCTTCGAAAAACTGCTCGGATTCAGTCCGGATCGTGAGGTCAAGAAGATCACGCCGATTGTTCAGCGGATCAACAGCCTCGAACCATCGATCCAGGCGCTTTCTGATGCTGAATTACGCGCCAAAACCGATGAGTTCAAACAGCGCCTCGCCGATGGCGAAACCCTGGATGATCTGCTGCCTGAAGCATTTGCCGTGGTACGCGAAGCTGCCCGGCGCACCATTGGTCAGCGCCACTACGATGTGCAGCTTATCGGTGGGATTGTTCTGCACCAGGGCAAAATCGCCGAGATGAAAACCGGTGAAGGAAAAACACTGGTGGCGACGCTGCCGCTCTATCTGAACGCCTTGACCGGCAAAGGATGCCATTTGGTCACGGTCAACGACTACCTGGCAAAAGTCGGTGCAGGCTGGATGGGTCCGATCTACCACACGCTCGGTTTGAGCGTCGCCACGATCTCGCACGAATACTCGGCGATCTACGACCCGAATTACGTTGACCCAAAGGCCAATCCCGATGATCAACGCCTTGTGCACTGGCGCCCCTGTTCGCGGCGTGAGGCGTACCTGGCGGATATAACGTATGGCACGAACAATGAGTTCGGCTTCGACTATCTGCGTGACAATATGGCGTGGGACCTGTCGCAACTGGTGCAGCGCGACTTGCACTATGCGATTGTGGACGAGGTGGACAACATTCTGATCGATGAGGCGCGCACCCCGCTGATCATCTCCGGTCCGGCACAGGAGAGCGGCGATGAATATCGCCAGTTTGCCTCGCTGGTGCGCCATCTCAAGCCCAGCCCCTATACACCCGACCAGATCAAGAAGCAGATGATCGAGGACCCGGAGGGCGATTTTGTCATCGAGCCGCGCTCGAAGAGTATTCAGTTGACCGATCAGGGCGTGGCGCGAGTCGAGCGGTTGCTGAAGATCCCTGAAGGGGAGTCGCTCTACGATCCAAAGTACTACCGCATGACTCACTACCTGGACAATGCGCTGCGGGCGGAGTTCATCTATCAGCGCGACAGGGATTATATTGTCGAGAATGGCGAAGTCATCATCGTCGATGAGTTCACCGGTCGCAAAATGATCGGTCGCCGCTGGTCCGATGGCCTGCACCAGGCGGTGGAGGCGAAGGAAGGGGTAAAGATGCGCCAGGAAAATGTCACCCTGGCGACGATCACCTTCCAGAACTACTTCCGCATGTACCAGAAACTCGCCGGTATGACCGGCACCGCCTACACCGAGCGCGAGGAGTTCGCCAAGATCTACAATCTGGATGTGGTCGTCATTCCGACGCATCGTCCGATGATTCGAAAAGACTACGACGATCAGATCTACCGCACCGAGAAAGCCAAGTTCGAGGCGGTCATCCGTGAGATCGAGGAGATGCACGCGATTGGTCGTCCGGTGCTGGTTGGTACGACTTCGGTCGAGACGTCGGAGCGGTTGAGTGAAATGCTGAAGCGCCGCGGCATCAAACACCAGGTGTTGAATGCCAAGTATCACGAGCGCGAGGCGCGTATTGTCGCCCAGGCTGGACGGAAGGGCGCTGTGACGATCGCAACAAACATGGCCGGTCGTGGTACCGACATCCTGCTCGGCGGCAACCCCGATGGTCTGATCGAAGAGATCCTTGCCCGGCGCGGCATTAAGATCGAACAGGCGACGCCGGAACAGATCCGCGAGGCGCAGGAAGAAGCGCGGCGCATCACCGAAGCCGAGGGCGAAGAGGTGCGCGCATTGGGCGGGTTGCACATCATTGGCACTGAACGCCACGAATCACGGCGCATCGACAATCAGCTGCGCGGGCGCTCCGGTCGCCAGGGAGACCCTGGCTCGTCGCGGTTCTACCTGTCGCTCGAAGACGAGTTGATGCGACGCTTCGGTCCGATGGATCGCGTCAAGGGATTGATGGAGCGGTTTCGCGTCGATGAAAACCTGCCAATCGAAGCTGGGTTGATCAACCGCACGATCGAGAGCGCCCAGACGCGCGTCGAAGGGTACAACTTCGACATTCGTAAGCACACGGTCGAGTTCGACAATGTGATGAACCGGCAGCGCGCCGTCATCTATGCCGACCGGCGCAAGATCCTCGAAGGCGAAAACATGCGCGAGCGCGTGCTCGACATGATCACCGACGAGGTGCACGCACTGGCTGCGCGGTACCTGCCCGAAACCAAAGGGCACGCCGACGATTTCGAGGGATGGGATCTCGAAGGATTGGTGCGTGCAGTTCGCGCCATCGATCCGATGCTGACCGATGAGAAGGTATCGCTTGAGCACCTCGAGCATCTCTCGCGCCAGGAGATTGAAGATGCACTCGTGGATGCGATTGAGGAAGATTATGAAACGCGCGAGCAGGCTATCGGCGTCGAGCGGATGCGCGCTTTCGAGCGGCGCATGATGCTCGGTGCGATCGACCGACAATGGGTCGATTACCTCACCGGTATGGAAGACCTGCGCCAGGAGATCGGGTTGCAGGCGGTAGCGCAACGCGACCCGCTCGTTGAGTATCAGCGCAATGCCTATGCAATGTTCGAGGAGTTGAAAGCCAATATTCAACGCGACATTGTGTATCAGATCATTCCGGCGTCGTTCCAGTACGAACAGTATCTGCGCCAGGTTGAAGCTGAGCAGCAGCGCCGCCTGATGACCGCTCAGCAGGCGGGAACGCTCGATGGCGACGGCAAAGCGCTGCGAACGGTTCGCCACAGCATCCAGATGCCAGGGCGCAACGATCCATGCCCGTGCGGCAGCGGAAAGAAGTTCAAAGCCTGTCACCTGGGGCGCGAAGCAGAACTCGTCGCGCTGTTACAGCAACGCCAGCAGCCGACGCCGGAGCAACCGGCAAAACAACCATCCACAGGCACGCCGGCGCAACCGATGACGAAACAACCTTCGTCTGCTCCATCCACCGGATCGAGCACGCCACGCGGACGCACTGCGCCGCCACCAGCTGCCAACTCGCAACAGCGCGGCAAGTCCCAATCCCAGGTACAGCGCGGGAAAGGCGCGTCTGCCAGAAAGAAGTGACAGACGCTAGAAAGGTGATACAACCCTATGATACCTGTTCCACGTCCGCGACCGGTGTTGCTGGTCATCCGCGACGGGTGGGGTGAGCGTGAAGAGGTTGAAGGGAATGGCGTGAAACTGGCGCGCAAGCCCTACGATGACCGCTGGCGTGTCGAGTGCCCGTTTACCCTGGTGCGCGCCGCCGAGAAAGACGTCGGTCTGCCGATGGGGCAGATGGGTAATTCGGAAGTGGGGCACCTGAACCTTGGCGCCGGGTTTGTTGTGCGTCAGGATATTACGGTTATCGATGACTCGATTGCCGATGGGACGTTCTTCGCCAATCCGGTGCTCTGCAGCGCCATTCGCGCTGTGAAGGAACGCGGCACGGCGCTGCACCTGATGGGACTGCTTGGACCTGGCGGCGTCCATAGCCATGTCAATCATACAAAGGCGCTCCTCGAACTGGCAAAGCGCGAAGG
>JBEPYG010000179.1:0-8956 GCA_041641515.1 Roseiflexus sp. | reverse complement strand
CTGAAAATGCTTGCCATCATCGACACGAAAGCTTTGACGCTTCGCCTGACGCTGCACGCATGGGTTTACGCGCCAGTGTGGGAAAAATGTGTGGGATAATGTGGGATAATGTGGGATAAGTTTGGTATAGTGTGTGTAAGAAATAGCCTGACGTATGACACAGCAGTTACGCATTGCCCATCTCTACCCTGACCATATGAACATCTACGGTGACCGCGGCAACGTGATCGCGCTTCAGCAGAGGTGTCGCTGGCGCGGGATCGCCTGCGAGGTCGTTCCGGTCGGTCCTGGCGCCACGGTGGACTGGGCTGGCATCGACATCGTTTTCTTTGGCGGCGGGCAGGACAGCGGGCAGGCATTGATTGCAGAAGATTTCGTGGAACGGCAGGGACCGGCGCTGCGAGCGGCAATCGACGATGGACTCGTGATGCTGGCGATCTGTGGCGGGTATCAGTTGCTGGGGCATTACTTCCTGACGCACACCGGCCAACGACTACCCGGTATCGGTGCGCTCGACGTATACACGGTTGGCGGGAAGGAACGATTGATCGGCAATGTTGTCGTTGAAACAAACCCAGACCTTTCTGGTCGGGCGTTCCGGCTCGTCGGATTCGAGAATCATTCTGGGCGGACGTACCTCGGTGCAGGCGCTCGTCCACTTGGGCGCGTGCTCGTCGGGCGCGGCAATAACGGTGAGGACGGAATGGAAGGCGCCGTGTATCGCAATGCGATCGGTTGCTACCTGCACGGCTCGCTGTTGCCGAAGAACCCGCAACTCGCCGATCACCTGATTGCGACGGCGCTTCGGCGACGGTATGGCGATGTCGGGCGCGTTGCGCCACTCGATGATGCGCTCGAACTGAGGGCGCAGCAGGTGATGGTCGAACGGATGTTGCGCGTGAGGTGGTGAAGAGCCTCTCTGACCCATCAGATGTGCTGTCCATTGCCATTCAGCGATGTTTCTGCACCACGTCTCGTCGGCGCAGCGCGCTGGTCATCGTCCCTGACAAGGACGCCGATTGCATCTTCGAGGCTGGCATAGGTGCGAAATGCGCGCAGATCGACCCCAAGCTCCACGATCGTTTGCGCCACCTGGGCGCGCAAACCAACCAGCCACGACTCGGCGCCGAGCAACCGCACAGCTGCAGCGGTGTGTAAGAGCGCCTGCGCCGTCGCAGTGTCAAGCATGGTGATGCCGGTCACATCGAAAATGACCACCTTTGCGCGACGCTGATCGACAGCACGCAGAGCCGTGTCACTCAGCTCCGCGATACGGCGAGTATCGAAGGCGCCGATCAGCGGCAGCACCAGCACGCCGGGCAGCACTGGCAAAGCGGGGGCGCTGAGTGCGCGCACGGTTTCCTGAGACGCGCGCAGATCCGCGATCGTCTGCTGGAGCGATGCAGTTCGTTCGGCTACTGTCTGCTCGAGCGACGCGCGGAGAGTTTCGAGTTCGCGCTCGCGTTCGTGTGCCTGATTGAGCGCTTCCTGTAACACGCCGCCAAAACGATCAAGAATCAAACTGATAACGACGACGACCAGGGTGAATCCAGAGATGAGCACGAATGGTCCGGTAGAGGGCAGACGAATGAAGCCGACCCACTGGGGCAGGTAGATTGATCCCAGGGTGGTGAACGCAACACTGGCAATAATCGCGCCACATGTGATCCACAGCGCCTGTCGTTGCATCGTCAGCCCGACAAGCACCAGCGGCGCAATCAAACCCGGCAGGGTATACTGCGTATGCTGTTGTATGCCGAAAGCCGTCAGCGCTCCGGTGATGGCAAGCACCAGCGAGGTTGTAACTGTCACTGCCGCTGCGCGAAAGAAACCACGCCGCAACACCCACCACGCTCCCCCAACTCCGATCAGAACGGCAGCATACACCGTAAGGGAAGTAATCAAACTTTCGGTCGTCTGGTTGGAGACCGGAGCGAGTGCGATCCCTGCAAGAGTGCCACCAATAAGGACGATGAACATTGCCTGCAACAGGCGAGCCTGGCGCTGAAGGAGTGGGTTGTCATACGGCAGGCGGTTGAGCCACTGCTGGAAATCTGCTGCCATAAGCGCTGCTCCTTTGCTAACGCGGATTGGTAACAGGAATCCGATCTCACATTGTCGTCTCCGGTAAAGTATACTGGTTACATCAATGATTGTGACGATCAAAATCCGTACAATCTTGCAATCATTGGGAGAAGCGGTTTGACGTTCCCTCTGCTGCGCGCTACCATGCGGTCGCTGCCATAGACTGGGAAGGAAGCGAATGATGCCTCAGAAATACGACTACGATGCGATCATCGTCGGCGGCGGGCACAATGGCCTGGCGTGCGCCGGGTATCTGCAGCGCGCCGGGTTGCGCACCCTGGTGCTCGAACGGCGCCCGATCGTCGGCGGCGCCGTCTGCACCGAAGAGGTCATCCCCGGCTATCGGATTGATGTCGGGTCGTCAGCGCATATCATGATTCATCTGACCCCCGTGATCCGCGATCTCGAACTCGAACGCTACGGTCTCGAATACTGCGACATGGACCCGTATGCGTTCTACCCCATTCCCGACGGTTCAGGCGCGATTGCGCTCTACCGTGATGTCGATCGAACTTGCGAGTCGATTGCGCGCGTATCGCCGCGCGATGCCGAGGCGTATCGAAGATTCATCGATTTCTGGCGCCCGATCAACGAAGCAGTGTTTGAAACATTTCTCAACCCGCCGACAGTGACCGGTCTGTTTGGTAGTATGGTCAAAGCGCAATTGAAGGCTGGGCAATTGAACGGAACGCTCGAAACGGTGCGTCGTCTGTTCACATCGTATGGACAACTGATCGTCGAGCAGTTCGAAAGTGAACCGGTCCGCGCATTTATGGCATGGCTTGGCGCTCAATCTGGACCGCCACCCGATGAGATCGGCTCTGGCGACCATTTTGGCTGGTATGCCATGATGCATCTCAGCGGCGCGAAGCATCCCAAAGGCGGGAGCGGGATGTTGACCCAGGCAATGGCACGTTCGCTGGTAGCTTCCGGTGGTGAGGTGCGTCTCGATGCGCCGGTGAAACGCATTCTGGTCCAGGGCGGACGGGTGCAGGGGGTCGAGGTGCAGAGCGGCGACCGCATCAGTGCGCCACTGGTGGTGTCGAATGCCCATGTGGTCACCACCATGCTCGACCTGGTCGGTGCCGATCATTTGCCGCCAGGGCTGGCAGAACGGGTGCGGAACATTCGCGTGGGGAATGGATTTGGGATGACGGTGCGCTGCGCCGCTGAGGAGTTGCCTGACTATCCCGGTGCGCCGTCGGGCGGCAAGCCCCACTGGAGTCATCACGGTTTGCAGATGCTCTGCCCGTCGCTGCAGTACCTGCGCAACGCTTTTGCCGATTATCAACGCGGGTTGCCATCACGTGAGCCGGCGGTGATCAGCATGACCTTCTCCGCCATCGATCCGACGGTTGCACCGGAAGGGAAGCATACGGTCTTTCTCTGGTCGCAGTACTTCCCCTACGAACTGGCCGATGGTCGCCACTGGGACGATATTCGCGAGGAGGTGGCGGACAGTATCCTCGAAGTGCTCTATCGCCATGCGCCGAACATGCGTGGCAAGATCATCGACCGCTTCATTCAGTCGCCGCTCGATATCGAACGACGGCTGGGGTTGTTGCGCGGCAATGTCATGCACGTCGAGATGTCGTTCGACCAGATGTTCTTCTTTCGACCGTTGCCGGAGCTGGCACAGTATCGTACACCGATCCGCGGTCTGTATCTTACCGGCGCAAGCACGCATCCCGGCGGCGGCGTCTTTGCCGCGAGCGGATACAACACCGCGCGCGTCGTCATCGGCGATCTGCGCCGCGAACGGATGATCTGGGCTGGGGCAGCGCTGGCTGCCGGGGGCGTCGGGTGGCTGGCGGCGCGGCGCTGGCGCTCGTCGGGGCAGGTGTGATCATACCTGAAGGGAGAGCAATCGCAGTCGTGGGTGCAGGCATGAGCCGGCATGCAACGCCCTGGAAACCCCGACTGGCGGTTGCCCGGTTGGGGGACGGCGCCGCCGTGCCCCGCCGGGGCAATCCCCTGACGCCATCGTAGCTGTCTGGCGATTACACCAAAGGTGCACATGCCTGATGCCAGTGCGGTGCGCGCCATTGCTGGCGGAACGTGTCAGACGCCTTGCGACGCGCGGAATCGGCAACGCGGCGTTCCCGGCGAACGCAAAATGTCGGGAGTGACCGGCCTGACGCATGCGGGGGCGTTCGCTCAACGTGGAAGGCTGACTGCTGACAACTTATGCCCATACCTCGCAGTCTGTTACCGATTGACATCCCGTCATGCCCGAATGTATACTCTGAGGTGAACAGATCTGCCGGATGCGCGGGTATCTTGCCCGCAGTTCCAGGACCGTTTTCACCGCGGCGTTGTGCATCCCGCGAACGTGGTCTGGTGTAAACATAGCTAATAGGCGAGGATACAAAGGGGTGGTTCGCAGTTGCACGGTGGACATTCTGAAGCTGTTCGTTCTCGAAAATCAGACCTGTATATGCGAGGTGTCGAATGACTGCACCAGATCTCGAGCAGACGCGAGCGCAGATCGGTCATCATCTGCAGTTCCTGGGGTACGAGGTCAGCGCGGATGGGAAGACGGTCGTGGCGCGCCACCCGACCAAACCGAATATCATCATTCAGGCGTTCAACGAAGGGGTTCTGTTTACCTCGATCTACGGCTGTGAAGAAGCCGCATCACTCGACCGCGCCGGCTTTCTCGAGTTTATCAATGCAGCAAATAGCAATGCCACCATATCTCGCTACTACGCTGGATCGAACGACAATTTCTTTCTGGAAGCCTGGTACGCCGGCGCCTACCGGCAGGTCGATTTTGCACGCTTTGTGAGCCTGTGGGAGATGGATTTCGAGCGTCTCAAACAGGCGCCTGGGATTTCGATGTATCTCCAGTGATTGTCTCGCCTCAGTTCGAGGCGCGTTGCGCCGCTTCTATCAGCGATCGGTAGAGACTCTCCACCTGCTCGGCAACGATCTCGGGTGCAAAGCGACGCGCTGCAAGGCGGCGCGCTCCGTTGCCGAGCGCTGCACGCTCGGCGGGTCGTTCGAGCAGTTCTGCCAGACGACGCGCAAAACCCGACACCGTTGCTGCCAGCGCGCCGCTTTCACCGTCGATAATGATGTCGGGTGTGCCGCCGGTGGGCATCGCCAGGATGGGTGCGCCGCATGCGCACGCTTCGAGCAAGACGCGGCTCAATGGCTCGCCCCATGCCGATGGGAAAAGCAACAGATCACATCGCGCCATCAGTCGCAGCACCTCATCATGATCGATCCAGTCGAGAAATCTTACCTGCACCTGCGCAGCGCGCGCTGCGTGTTCCAGCGCCTCCCGTAGCGGTCCGTTCCCCGCCACCACGAGCGTGTGGTTACGGAGTGCGGCGCCTGCCTGTCGGACGATGTCGCTCAGCAGATGGGCTCCTTTGTTGCGTTCGAGTTTGCCGACATACAGGACGAATCGCTCGTCAGACGGAATGATGGTGGGCGGTGTGGCGATACGAGCGTCGATCGCCGCCAGATCGACAATATTCGGGATGATGTGCAATCGTCGCGGTTCCACCAGGTCCGCCAGGCGTCCGGCTATGTAGCGGCTTCCGGCAATCACAGCGTCTGCCTGGCGCAATGCAGCACGGCGGCGTGCAAGATGCCTCAGCATGTAGGGAATGGCGAGCAATGCTGCTGCACCGGGCAGAGGACCCAACCGCGCCGGCAGGTCGGTCGCCAGTGATGCCCACGTCTGACGCGGGTAGGGGACCAGATTGCCGTGCAATCCGGTGGCAAAATAAT
Organism: Roseiflexus sp.; assembly: GCA_041641515.1. GTDB lineage: Bacteria > Chloroflexota > Chloroflexia > Chloroflexales > Roseiflexaceae > Roseiflexus. Next base: position 3,130 of record JBEPYG010000179.1, on the reverse strand, counting down.
CCCAGGGCCAGTGATCGCGCACCGTAATGACCACCGGCGCGCCAAGGCGCCGTCCAGCCATGATAGTGGCAGGTGCAACCTGGACGTGCTGGGCATGGATGATAGTGGGTCGCGGCGGGGAAGCGTCTGATATTCCCACCTCGACAATGATGTGTGCCAGACGCGACCACAGCTGTTCGTTACGTGCATAGTTGCGCACAAAGGGAACACGTGGCGCGCGGTAACCGAACGACAGCACCGGCACGCCGAGCGTTTCGCCGATGCTGACAGCGCCTTGCCCTTCACGTGGAACAATCGCAGTCACCTGATAACCGCGCGCGATCAACGCCAGCGCCAGCGCGTGCGCACTCCAGCCGGCGCCGCCGCAGCGCGGGGGGAACACATCGGTTGGAAGCAGGATGTTCATCAACACGTGCGACATCCATCCGCAATCTCTCGCATGACTCGTTCCAGTTCTTCGCAGTGCCGCGCCCACGAAAAGTGCGCCACAACGCGCTCGCGTCCACGCGCTCCCATAGCGCGCGCTTCGTCGGGGTGGTCGAGCAGGTATGCAATTGCCGCCGCCAGCGCGTCAGTATCGCCTTCGGGGTAAAGCAACCCTTCGACGCCATGGCGCACAATCTGATTGAGCGGCGGGACATCGATCGTGACCACGGGCAGTGCCGCAGCCATGTACTCGAACACTTTCAACGGCGACCAGAAGAACCCGGCGGCGCGCAGCGCCGGATGCGCTGCCGTATCGAAGGGCGCCACCGCAATCGATGCCCGCGCCAGCAGTGCAGGCACATCATCGTGCGGCACAGCGCCGGTGAAGGTGAACCGTTCGCGCCAGCGCGCCGCCAGACGTTCTGCCGCAGCGCGTTGCGGGCCATCACCAATGAACAGGAAATGACACGCACGTCCCTGCTCGGCCAGCGCACCGCCTGCGTGCACAATGGCGAGCGCGCCATGCCAGGCGCGGAATGAGCCCAGAAACACGACCACCGGCTGTGTCTGTGCAGTATCGATGGATGAACGATCCACAGCGAAACGCTCCACATCAGCGCCCCATGGTAATTCGACAATGTGGGCGCGTGGGATGTCGGGCGGAACCGTCGTATGCAATGGCGTTACGATGCGGTTTGCCATGCGACACTGCGCCGTCGCCCAGCGGCGCATCGGTCCGCCAAGCATATCATCGAGGCGTCGTTTCAGCACAGCCGGGGGGTCAATAATCAATGCGTTGACCTCAAGGATCGAAGGAATGCCGAACCGTCTGGCAGCCAGCATGCCCGCACCGGCGAAATTGTAGTACCGCTCCATGACGATGTCGGGTTCAACGGCACGCACCAGGCGCATCACTACCGGCGCAGCGAGCAGACTCAGGGTTTTGGGAATATCGATGTGGTGCAGGCGCACATCATCGAAGCGGGACGAAACGGGGCGCACCAGCGAAGCGATGTCCCATGCATGTGAGCGGGAACATGCAACGATATCGACCGTATGGCCGCGCTGTGCAAGCCCGCGTGCGACTTCGAGCGTATGGATTGAGCCGCCAAGCGTGCCAGGAACAGGAATACCACTGGCAACGTAGAGGATCTTCACAGGCGCTCGTAGCGTTCGAGGTCTAGCGTGATCGAGAGCGTTCCTGGCGCTGCGCCGCGTACCAGATCCAGCGCGCGATCGACAGCTGCATCTTCCACGCCAACCAGCAGTGTCGTTCTCCCTTTGCGGAGGAAACCGCCGGTCGATGCCAGCCGGGTGACGCGAAACCCCTGCTCGACTAGCGTATCGACTGTCGCGTCCGCGACACTATCATCGGTCACGAAGATCAGCAACTTCATGGGCGCTCCTTGGTCTGAATGCCAGTGCAACGAGCATTATACCAGATTGGATCGCCTGTGCATCATTGCGGCAGCGCGCGTACCTGTTCACACTTCTCCTGGGATCGAGGGTGCGGTCGCAGCGACGTTGCATTGCAACGTCGCTGCGCGAATTCTGTGACCCCAAATCTGAACATGTACACGTGCGCACATGTTTGACAATCATGGCGCTCGTTGCTATACTCCTGAGTTGTTTTTGTACGGGCGTCGAAGAAGCATGCCCATTCGTCGTTGTCTGTTGCAACGTCAAAGAAGGCGCACGGCAGTCAATTGCTTGAGCAAATCCCTTCGTCAGGAGGATCGCTTGAATACCTTTGATGATATGAAGAAGCGAATCGCACTGGTTTTTCCAGGCCAGGGTTCGCAGTACGTCGGTATGGGCAAGGAGTTGTGCGAGGCGTCGCCTGCTGCGCGTCGAGTCTTCGAGAAAGCGGATCAGGTGCTGGGTTTCGAGCTCTCCAAACTGTGCTTCGAAGGCCCTCAGGAAGAACTCGACGATACAATCAATGCGCAGCCAGCGATTCTGACGGTGAGTGTCGCATGCCTCGAAGCGCTCAAGGAGCGTTTTGGTCCCTTCGGGTACCTGGGTGCACCTTCTCTTGTCGCCGGTCATAGCCTCGGTGAGTTTACTGCGCTTGTTGCTGCTGGCGTGCTCGATTTCGAGGATGCGCTCAAACTGGTGCGTGAACGAGGGCGGTTGATGAAGGAGAGTGGCGAGCAGCGCCCCGGTGGGATGGCTGCAGTGGTCGGTCTCGATGACAAGACCCTCGAAGAGGTCGTGCAGGAAGCGCAAACGGAAGGTATTGTCGCAGTCGCGAACGCCAATTCCCCAGGGCAGACGGTCATTTCTGGCGAGCAACGTGCATTGCAGCGAGCGATGGAACTGGCGAAAGCGCGAGGCGCCAGGCTGGTTCAGCGCCTGCAGGTCAGCATCGCGGCGCACTCGCCACTGATGCAGAGCGCCTCGGCGCGGTTCGATGAACTCCTGGACCGGTTTCAGTTGCGTCCGCCTCAGATTCCGCTGATTGCCAACATTAGCGGGCGGGCGCTGACGACCGTGGAAGAATTGCGGCACGAACTCTCACAACAGTTGACGCGACCGGTGCAGTGGACGCACTCGGTTCAGGAAATGGTATCCCATGGCGTCGATACCATCGTTGAGGTCGGTCCACGCCAGGTGCTGTCGGGGTTGATTAAGCGCATCACACCACACGCCAAACCGGTGCCGCTGACCGATGCCGAGGTGGCTCGGCTGGTGGCGCAAACAG
>JBEPYG010000178.1:0-9079 GCA_041641515.1 Roseiflexus sp. | reverse complement strand
GTTCGCACGATTGCAAGAGTTTATCAGCCAAAAGGCGCGGCTGTTCGGCGTGCTGGTGATTGCAGCTGGTCTGCGCAATACCGGCTGTACCTTCCCGGTCTGTGGCGATTGCGAACGGGCGAACCGCCGTTCGCAGACAGTGTTCTGCCATGATCTCTGGGTTGCTGACCCGAAGGAGCGTACCAGTGACAAAAGTGCGCACGGTGTTCGTCTGCCAGCAGTGCGGCTCGCAGCAGTCGCGCTGGATGGGCCGGTGCCCCGATTGCGGTACGTGGGATAGCCTGGTCGAACAGACCGAACGGCGCGACTCCGCTTCCGCCAGCCGTCGTACCGTTTCAGGTTCGCAGAGTCGTCCGGTTGGGTTGCGCGACGTTGCCATCGATGGCTTTGCACGCCTGCCGGTGCTGGGAAATGAGTTTGTCGGGGTGCTCGGCGGCGGTCTGGTACCTGGCAGCGTAGTGCTGATTGGCGGCGAACCAGGGATCGGCAAGAGTAGCCTGTTGCTGCAGGCCGCTGCGCATTTTGCGGAACACGTCGGTTCGGCGCTCTATGTGTCGGCGGAAGAGTCTGTCCAGCAGATTAAACTGCGCGCTGCGCGCATGGGGCTCGAACCGGAACGCCTGCTCGTCTATTCTGAAACCAACCTGAACGTCATCCTCGATCAGATCGCGGCAGTCAAACCGCAGCTCGTCATCGTCGACTCGATCCAGACGGTCTATCTGGAGGAGTTGAGTTCTGCCGCAGGGAGCGTCAGCCAGGTGCGTGAAGGGGCGCTGCGTCTGTTGCGTCTTGCCAAAGAGCATGCCACGCCGATGTTTTTGGTTGGTCATGTCACAAAAGAAGGGGCGATTGCCGGACCGCGCGTACTCGAACATATCGTCGATGTGGTACTGTACCTGGAGGGAGATCGCTTCCACCAGTACCGCCTGCTGCGCGGCGTCAAAAACCGCTTCGGCTCGACCGACGAGGTTGGCGTCTTCGAGATGACGGCGCAGGGATTGCGCGAAGTGCCGAACCCATCGCAGGCGTTTCTCTCGGAACGCACCACCAATGCACCTGGATCGGCAGTGGCGGTGACGATGGAGGGGACGCGCCCGATCCTGGTTGAGGTGCAGGCGTTGACTGCCAGCAGCGCCGGCGCGCAACCGCGCCGCACCGCCAACGGCTTCGATATGAACCGCCTGTTGATGCTGATTGCAGTGCTGACCAAACGAGTCGGACTGCCATTGTTCAATCAGGATGTCTATGTTAACATTGTTGGCGGTCTGCGTATCGATGAACCAGCGGTCGATCTAGCGGTAGCAGTCGCAATTGCGTCATCGTTTCGCAACGTGCGCGTGCGCCACGATCTCGCTATGGTTGGTGAGGTTGGATTGGCGGGAGAGTTGCGCAGCACCGGGCAGCTGGAACGACGCCTTACTGAAGCGTCGGAGCTGGGGTTTACCTGTGCGCTCTGCCCGGAAACGGCTCATCTGCCGCGTGTCGACGGTCTTGGCGTTATCACGGCGCGGGCGCTTGCCGATGCAATTGAAACTGCGTTGCAAGATCGTGACATCCACACTCATGAGAGTCAGTCTTAATTTTGTTGCTCGCCTGATAGGGATGTTCGCATTGGGGTATCTGGGGTTTCGCATTGGCATCACACTATCGGGTGAACCTCCAACCGAAATTGAGGCGCTGGCGACCCAACTGCTGGCGTTGGCAGGCGCCGGGTTAGGTCTGCTGACCACTCATCGCTGGACGATCGAGCCGGTCCGTGATCTGATCCGCCATATGCGGAGCGTGTCGATTGCTGAATTGACGGCGCTTGTGTTTGGCGCTCTTGTCGGATTGATCTTCGCCGTGCTCCTGTCGATTCCGCTGGCGCAACTGCCGCCGCCGTTCGGTCAATTCGGACCGATCATCGCTGCCGGTGCGCTGGCGTATCTCGGCGCGATCCTGTTCTCCAGCCGCAAGAAAGATATTGCAGACCTGATCCTTGCCTCGCGGCGCGGCACATTCTCCTGGTCGCAACAGGTCGGTGATGCGATTCAGCCGCCGCGTCGGTACCTGCTCGATACCTCGGCCATTGTTGATGGGCGGATTGCTGCCGTGGCGCAGACGGGCTTTATCGATGGAACATTGCTGGTGCCCGACTTTGTCTTGCACGAACTGCAGGCGCTGGCGGACTCGGCCGATGAACTGCGGCGCGTGAAAGGGCGTCGCGGGCTCGAGATTCTGAATATGATGCAGAAGCAGATGGATAGCGCGGTCGAAGTGCTGAACGTTGAAGTTCCGGGAACGATGGATGTGGACGAGAAACTTGTCATTCTGGCGCGCCAGTATCGCTGCCCGGTCATCACGAACGACCATAACCTTGGACGCGTTGCGGAACTTCAGGGGGTCAAGGTGTTGAGCCTGAACCATCTTGCCGACGCGGTTCGCCCGCCGGTCATCCCTGGGCAGGATCTACGGGTGACGATCCGCGATATTGGGCGTGAGCGCGAGCAGGGAATTTCGTTTCTGGAAGATGGTACGATGGTGGTTGTCGAGGATGCGCGTCGCCTGATTGGGCGCGAAGTGGATACGATCGTCACGCGCGTCTATCAGACGCAGACTGGTCGGATTGTTTTTGCACAATTGCGCATGGAAAATGTCGTCAAAGGATGAGTGATCTATCAAGCAGGAGATGCACTGCATGGCTCTTTCGTCGTTGAACACGTCCCGATCGATCAATGCCGGTATCCCCGGTCCACGCGCGGCAGATCTGGTCGATCGCGATCAGAAGGTCTTTGCCCCGTGTATGGGTCGGGTGTATCCCTTTGTGATGGAACGCGGTGTGGGATGTGAGGTATGGGATGTCGATGGCAATCGTTACCTGGATTTCAACGCCGGTATCGCCGTCGTCTCCGCAGGTCATTCGCATCCGCAGATTGTACGCGCCGTTCAGGAACAGGCGACCCGCTTCATCCACATGGCGGCGACCGATTTCTATAATGAGCCGATGGTGACGCTGGGTGAGAAACTGGTTGCGACCATGCCGCGTGCGTATGACTGGCAGGTGTTCCTGGCGAACTCCGGCACGGAAGCGATCGAAGCTGCGATTAAGCTGGCGCGTTATGCGACCGGTCGCCAGGGCATTATTGCCTTCTTTGGCGGCTTTCACGGGCGATCCTACGGCGCTCTGTCGCTGACCGCCTCGAAACCGGTGCAGCGGCGCAGCTACTTTCCTCTGGTTCCCGGAACGTTCCACGCCTTCTACGCCAACCCGTATCGTCCGCCATTCGGTGTCGATCCGTCGCGCGTTACGGAAGTGTGTCTGTCGTATATCGAGGACACGCTGTTTCGCACGGTGGCGCCGCCGCACGATATTGCAGCGATAGTCGTCGAACCGATCCAGGGTGAAGGCGGTTATGTGGTTCCTGCACCGGGGTTTCTCTGCGGGTTGCGCCGCTTGTGCGATCAGTACGGCATCCTGCTGATCCTCGATGAAGTGCAGAGTGGTGTGGGTCGCACCGGCACAATGTGGGCGTTCGAGCAGGAGTGTCCTTCTCATGCGTCTGGGGCGTGTGCGGCGTGTGACCGTGCACAACCCGTCGGTTGCGTTCCCGATATTCTGGTGACTGCTAAAGGACTCGGCGGGGGTGTGCCAATTGGCGCCATCGTGGCGCGCAAGGCGTTTACTTCGCTGTGGGCGCCTGGATCGCATGGCAATACGTTTGGCGGAAACGCGCTGGCGTGCGCCGCAGCAAACGAAGTGATCGATCTGGTGCGCAACGAACTGTCCGCCAATGCAGCACGCGTCGGCGCGCATCTGATGCGTAGCTTGCGCGACCTTCAGCAGCGCTGCGAGGTGATCGGCGATGTTCGTGGGCGAGGACTGATGATCGGCGTCGAATTCGTCCACGATCGAAAAACGCGCGAACCGGCGCCGGCGCTGGCGCAGCGTGTGATGGAGGAAGCAGTCCGTCGCGGTCTGCTGATCCTGACCTGCGGCGCTTCAACGATTCGCCTCTGCCCTCCGCTGGTGCTCACCGAGGCGCAGGTCGATGAGGGGCTGGCGATCTTCGAGGAGGCGCTGCGCAGCAGCTTGTTGTGATCAGCCGATGGTATATGCCGGTGGTGTCGTCGGCGGTCCCGGTCGCTGACGCACCGCCAGCCATCCGCCCAGCGCACCGAGCGCCACGGCGAACAACAGATGGATCAATCCGGCGCAGAACCCGATAAGCGGTCCTACAACGGTAACCAGGTTGCGAATGTCGTCGCTGGTCAGTCCGGAGGACGGTTGTTGCTCTTCAACCTGTCGCAGAACTTCTTCGAACAGAGCCGGGTCACTTTGCACGATCATGAATGCCACAATCCAGAAGATGACCGATCCGATCAAAGCGCCAACTCCGGCGATGCCGCCTGCCGTCAATCCACTGCCAATTCCCGCTGTTGGACTGCTCCAGCGCACTCCGAGGTAGCCGGCGACTGCCGCCAAAACCATCGTTCCGATCGGACCGCAGCAAAACGGACCAACCGCCGGGATGAAGGAAAATCCGACAACCACGACGATACTGATCACTGCAAAGATGAGCCCTGACTTCAGTCCGCCAGACATGTTTCCTCCCTCTGTGGACTCCAGAGAATCTGCTGAGGTGATCGTCATCACTGTGCACCGACGCAGATGGGCGCCAGTCGGGTGGTGTAGCCGCCCGATGACTGCGCCAGCCGCACCGATGGCGGTCACCTGCGCCAGGGAACACAGCGGTATTGTACCACGCATTGATTGACACGCTACGTTCTATCCCCTAGAATGGCAAAGCCCTGAAACCAGCGCTCTGAACTCTGATTGATGCACGTGCATGAGTAATCTTCCTGCTGTTTGGTCACTCGATGGCGTCTGGGCATTGCTGCCGGTCGATACGTTTCGTCAGGGATTCTATCCGGCTGACGATGACACCTGGCTGACGCAGGAGATACCGGCGCACTGGCAACAGCATCCGCTGCTGGAACGCTACGCGGGTTGCATGGTCTATCGTCGGCGATTTACCCTGCCGGAGGCGATGGCAGACGCTTCTGATCAATCGCTGCCGATCCGATACTTTCTTCGCTTCAATGGCGTGTTCTACTGGGCGCAACCATACTTCAACGGCGTTGATCTTGGGCGTCACGAGGGGTATTTTGAGCCGTATGAGCGTGAGGTGACCGACTGGATTGCACCAGAGAACGAGATTCTGGTCGAGGTCGAGTGTCCTGATGAGGCGAATAAATCGGGCAAACGCCTGATCACCGGCATTTTCTCACACTGGGATTGCATGGATCCGCTTGCCAACCCCGGTGGAATCTGGCTACCGGTTGAACTGGTGGCGACCGGTCCGGTTCGATTGCGGGAGGTGTTCCTGCATACCGAAGCGGCTGGCGATTCGCTGGCGGAACTGCGCTTCCGCGCAGTCGTCGACTCGGATGCGGCGCGTGATGTCACGCTGCGCTGGACGTTTGCGCCGGTCAACTTTGCCGGAGCAGTTCAGACGATTGAACAGCGCCGCGCACTGGCAGCAGGGGCGCACGAGATTGCCGGGGTGCTGCTGGTGAATGATCCGCATCTCTGGTGGCCCCACGATATGGGTTCACCAGACCTGTACGCGGTAACGCTCGAGGTCGTGTGTGATGGCGTCGTTTCTGATGCACGCACCGTTCGCTTTGGCATCCGCACCTTTGAATTGCACGACTGGATACCATATCTCAACGGAACGCGCTTCTTCGTCAAGGGAAACAATTATCCGCCGACCGATGTGCGCATCGCGACCACAACGCGCGAACGGTGCATGGAGGACCTGCATCTGGCACGAGCGTGCCACATGAACATGCTGCGGGTGCACGGGCACGTCGGGCATCCGGCGCTCTACGATGCCGCCGATGAAATGGGCGTCCTGCTCTGGCAGGATTTCCCGCTGCACTGGCTCTACCGCCGCGAGGTGCTGCCCGAAGCGCGCCGTCAGGCGCGCGCGATGGTGCGCCTGCTCGGCAACCATCCATCGGTTGCAATCTGGTGTATGCACAACGAACCGGTGTATGTCGTCGATACCCGCGACGAACGTGTCACGACGCGCATGCGCACGTATGCGTCGATGTTCGTCTTCAGCTGGAACCGCGATGTGATGGACAGCGAGTTGAAGCGGGTGGTCGAACGGGAAGATGGCAGGCGACCGGTGGTGCGTTCGTCGAACGAGTTTCCCATTCCCGGCGTTCGTGCCGGCACCAGCACACATTTCTACTACGGCTGGTACAAAATCTATGGGCGCCTCGAAGAGTGGGAGCCGCTGATCCGTCGCTTCCCGCAGTTAGTGCGCTTCGTCACCGAATTTGGTGCGCAGAGTTTCCCGAACGTCGAGAGTTGCGTCAGATTTATGGACGCCGATATCGGGCGCATCGACTGGCGACGCCTCATCGAGCGTCATCAGTTTCAGGCGGACATTATGGCGCACTGGTACGACTGGCGCGCTGCACATTCACTCGAGGAGCTGGTGCAGATGTCGCAGGAGTATCAGGTGAAGGTCAATCGCCACTATATCGACCGGTTGCGGTTGCGCAAGTATCGTCCCACCGGCGGCATCATGCCGTTCATGTTCCACGATGCCAACCCATCGGTCTCGTGGTCGATCATCGATTACTGGCGCGTTCCGAAACGGTCATACGCTGCGATGCGCCTGGCGTTCAGCCCTCAGTATGTCTTCACCGTGCTGGAAAAAGAAACCATCGCCCTCAACGAAGCGCTCGATCTGCCGGTCTACGTGGTCAACGACGCGCACCGCGACCTGGCAGTGACGGCGATCGCGCGTCTGTTCGGTCCTGACGCTGCTGTCCTGGCGTCTGTCGAGCGATCTTTTACGTTGCCTGCCGATTGCATGGCGATGGAGGTCGAACGGTTACGCCTGATTCCGTCGGAACCCGGAACATATCGCCTGGAGTTGACGCTGGAGGGCGATCTGGCAGAAACCATCGTCAATGTCTATGCTGTTCATGCCCTGGCTGGTTAGAAAGGAACCGTCTTATGCTCGACAAAGCCCATGCGATTGCTCCTGAAATCATTCGTCTGCGCCGGGAAATTCACGCGCACCCCGAACTTGCATTCCAGGAAGTGCGGACCGCTCAACTGGTTGCAGAGACGCTGCGCGAGATCGGCGGCATCGACATCCGTACCGGCGTCGGCAAAACCGGTGTCGTCGGGCAGCTGGGAACTGGCGACGGACCGACGATCGGCATTCGCGCCGATATGGATGCGCTACCGATCGATGAAGCGACCGGTTTGCCCTTTGCTTCGCAGCATGCGGGGGTTATGCACGCATGTGGTCACGATGCACACACTGCCATCCTGCTCGGTGTTGCGCATCTGCTCAAGCAGGAATTCGCCGCCGGGAACCTGCGCGGCAATGTACGGTTTCTCTTCCAGCCTGCCGAAGAAGCGCAGGATGACGAAGGGCTGAGCGGCGCGCCACGGATGATCAACGATGGCGCACTCGACGATGTTGATCACGTCATTGCACTGCACGTCGACTCGGCATTGCCGGTTGGGAAGATTACCATTCGCGGCGGCACAAGTTCAGCGGCGGTCGATAGTTTTCGGGGATGGATTACGGCGAGCGGCGGGCATGGCGCGTATCCGCACCTGGGAACAGACCCGCTCTGGATGCTGCTGCCGGTCATGCAGGCATTGCACGGCATTGTTGCGCGCCGGATCGACCCGATCCAGCCGGCGGTCGTCAGTCTCGGCGTCGTGCGCGGCGGAACGGCGTCGAACGTTATTCCGGCAGAGGTCTATCTGGAAGGAACACTGCGCAGTTTCGATCCCGGGGTGCGCGAGCAACTGATCGCCGAGGTCGAGCGCGCCTTTGCGGTTGCGCGCGCCGTTGGCGGCGACTACCGGCTAGAGATCGAACGCGGCTACCCGGCTGGTCAGAATGATCCTGCCGTCAGCGACTGGATTGCCGCGACCATCACCGATCTGATCGGCGCCGACGCCATTGATCGCACACGCACCGGTATGGGGGCGGAAGACTTTGCCTACATGACGCAGAAAGCGCCGGGGGCAATGTTCATGCTCGGCGCAGCTATCGACGATGGCGTGAGTCGTGGGCACCACACGCCGATCTTCGATATCGACGAGCGCGCGCTGCCGATTGGTGCGGCCATTCTTGCCGAAACTGCGCGCCGCTACCTGGCGCGTGAGGCGTGATAATGGCGGTTGTGGGATAGATATGATGCGGAGACGTTGCAATGAACGTCTCTCGGAAATGGTGTGGAGTGGAGTAGAGACGTTGCATTGCAACGTCTCTACACTACAATACGGAACCGGTAGCTCTACAGTTCGATCTTTGTGCCCAACACCTGGAGGAACTTCGCAATCCATTCAGGGTGTGCGGGCCAGGCGGGCGCCGTCACCAGGTTGCCATCGACGTGCGCTTTGTCGGCAGGAAGATCAACGTAGCGACCGCCGGCGCGGTTGACATCCGGACCCACCGCCGGATATGCGGAGCATGACTTGCCCTCCAGGACGCCTGCCGCCGCCAGCACCTGCGCACCGTGGCAAATCGCAGCAATCGGCTTGTTAGCAGCCGCAAAGTGGCGAACGATATCCAGCACCTTTTCGTTCAGGCGGATGTACTCTGGCGCGCGTCCGCCGGGGATAACCAGCGCATCGTAATCTTCGGCGCGAACCTCGGCGAATGTCGCGTTCAGTGCGAAGTTGTGCCCTGGCTTCTCGCTGTATGTCTGATCGCCTTCGAAGTCGTGAACCGCTGTGCGCACCTTGTCGCCCGCCTTCTTGTCGGGGCAGACAGCGTGAACATTGTGACCGACCGCCAGCAGCGCCTGAAACGGCACCATGACCTCATAATCCTCGACGTAGTCGCCCACGAGCATCAAGATGTTCTTCGCCGCCATTGGAAAACTCCTTTCTGCTCCTTTGCACGTTTGGTGTGTACTGTGTGCGTGTCGCTCCGGGGATGGAATCATTATACCTGAATCTCTGGGATAGTGCGGAGCGAGTATTCGGGGGAACTGTTCAGACACATCGTAAAAATGGCGTTTTTGCGCCGGCGGAGCGACGTCTCATGGC
>JBEPYG010000177.1:3219-9142 GCA_041641515.1 Roseiflexus sp. | reverse complement strand
TCGCCCTTCGGCATGCTGTTGTGCAAGGTATTCTCTCCAGCGGCGCAACACCTGCGGCGCTTCGCGGCGAAACATCTCGACGTCGGCAGCTGTGCGCTCCAGATCATCCTCCAGCGCCGGAAATACACGATCCCTGCCGCTGCCGGGTTGCGCTTCGATCATCAGATACTGATCGCCATAATCGCGCCACAGATCGATCACATCAAAGCCGCAGCGCCGGAAGAGACGCGCCAGTGAGCCGGGAGTGAAATACGAGCAATGTTCGTAGTAGATGTCCCAGAACCCGATCTCGTGCAGTACACGGGTTGCATCGGGTATCTGAAAGAACACCGTGGTGTTCGGACGACCATCGAGCGCGCGCCGCACCATGCCCACAAACTCGGCAGTATCGTGGATGTGCTCCAGTGTCATCTTGCATACGACAAAATCTGCATGCAGATGAGCATAACGCTCAGAATAGAAATCGGTAATGAACGTGACCCGCTCACTGGGGCGCGCCAGACTGCGTTCAGCGACGTATGCAGGGTCGATGCCGATGCCGCGATTCTCGCCTAGTTCGCAAAGCAATGTAATGAACTCACCCTTGCCACACCCGATTTCGAGGATATCTTTGCCGTGCAGGTCGTACCGCGCGATCAGGTGTTCCGCCAGTCGTCTGGCGAAGGCGTTGAATGTCGGCGAATACCCTTGTGTTTCTTCATAGCGGTCGGAGTACTCGTGGAGCGACGGATCGAATGCGGTATTGCTGATAAAACCACACGTTCGGCAAAAACCGAGACGAATGTCGCCGCGCGGATAGCGAACCGCCTCTTCGCGCGTCGGGAGGAGAAGCACACTGTGAGCCGGCACTCGCTCCAGTTCATAGAACACATCCATTCCCGCCATCCCGCAACTGGGGCACGTTGTTGATTGCATCGTTCTACTCTCCTATGGTCTTGTTACAAGCGGCAACCAGATAGATGAAGGAAGCGGTGATCCAGAAGCGATAAGTGGTGGCGGGGGCGAGGTTGGGCAGCGTCGCCGTGTGGAAGAGGCCGTCACCGCTGGAAGGGACGCTATCGCTCCAGGCGCCGTCGGCAGGACCGTAGAAGACTGCGCCGCCGGCGGGCAAGCTGGTCGTCCAATGCAGCGTAGCGCTGTGCGCGCCGACGGTCAGACGCACATTGCCGATAGTCAAGGGGGGCGGAACCGGCGTCGACGCAGTGGCGGCAGACGTCCCACCTACGAGGACAACCGTCAGCACGAGCACAAGCATTGCAGCGCAGCGCATCGGCTAGACCTCGAAATGAAAAACAGACCAAAGGCAGTCCATCACTCCGAGACACATTGCCGGTCGATATCGACATCCACCGCCGCCCTGATGACCATTCATACCGGTAATCTCGTACCTAAGAACGAACACATCTCACACAATCACCGGACTTGGGATCGGAATGATGAACTTCCCCCCACGCTGACGATACTCTGCCTGCTGACGCAGAATCTCGTCGGCGAAGTTCCATGCCAGGAGCAAAACGTAATCCGGCTGCTGTTCCAGCAATGCTGATGGCGGCACAATCGGAAGGTGACTGCCGCTCATGAATTTGCCATGTTTGTAAGGGTTCAGATCGGCAACAAAATCGACCAGGCGCGTATCGATCTGACAATACGCCAGCAAGGTCGTCGCCTTTGCAGCAGCACCATAGGCGGCGATACGCTTACCCTGGCGTTTCAGGTCATTGAGCAACGTCATTAGTTCGTCGCGAATGGCGCGTACATGCTCGGCAAACGAGAGATAGAAATCAATGTGATCCACACGACGTTCACGCTCCATTTCCAGCAGTGCACGCACCCGCTCGCTAACCGCCTCATAGCGTGCAACGAACAAACGCAGTGACCCACCGTGAACGGGGATGCGCACGACATCATTGAGAAACAAGCCATTTGCCCGGAATAAACGGTCGAGCGCCGTCACCGAAAAGTAGCACAAATGCTGGTGGTAGATGGTATCGAATTCACAGTGATCGACGAGATCAACCACGTATGGACACTCAATCACCCCAATGCCATCATCCTTGAGCATAATGCGGATACCGCTAACGAAGCCATTGAGGTCTGGAACATGCGCGAGAACATTATTTGCCAGGAAGACATCGGCAGCTTTCCCCTCATTCCGCAGTCGCTGAGCCAGTTCTCTGGTGAAGAACGTATTGAGCGTTGGAATACCAATACTCCGAGCCGCCTCTGCAGGAGCACGCGCCGGATCGATACCGAGCACCGGAATACCACGTTCGACAAAATTGCGCAGCATATACCCGTCGTTGCTGGCAGCCTCGACAACCAGGCTATCCGGTCCCAAAGGGTGCGAATCCATAATTGCGCGTGCACTCTCACCAAAATGTTTCAGCAACGACTTCGAGACCGATGAGAAGTATGGATACTCTGCGTAAAACAACACCTCAGGATCGACCGTCTCCTGAATCTGCACAAGCGCCGAGTCGGGACAAAAGACGAGGGTCAGGGGTGCAAACGGTTCTTCACCGCCGAGTTGATCCGCCGTCAGCAGACGATCCGCCAGTGGCGTCACGCCGAACGACAGAATTGGTTGCAGGTTGGGCGAACCGCTGGCGCGGCAGCGTTCTTCAACACGATAGAGCATAGCACTTCCCTTATATGTGGATAATAACAGCGTAGCTGCTAAGCTGCGCCGAAGACTAGCGCCTTTTCAGTGCGGCGCAGTGAGGTATCGAGACGTCCAGATGCTATCTGCTGGCGAATATGATCGATCCGCTTGTAGCGCGGTCCCTCGAACTCGTCGAGTCGTAGCCCGATTGTGCGATAGGCATCGTACAATTCTTGAGCGCCTTTGCGCGCATCCCAGGCCGGTTGAAAATTCGGCAGCACCCGCTGAATCTTCGAGCAATCAACGCGATAGTTGCGCTTGTCGGGTTGTGCACCCTCGGCAAACTGAATGCGGCAACCCGGCACCGTTTCGTAGACGATCTGCGCCAGATCGCGAATGCGATAATTATCCTCGTTGCGCCCGACATTGAACGCTTCATTGTGGATCAATTCACGCGGCGCTTCCAGCACCGCGATGAAAGCGCGCGCGATATCGGCAATATGGACGATGGGACGCCAGGGAGTGCCGTCGCTCTTCAGGTAAACGAGACCGGTTGTATATGCCCAGGCGACAAGGTTATTCAAAACCAGATCGAAGCGCAGACGCGGTGATACCCCATAAGCAGTTGCATTTCGCAGATAGGTTGGGCTGAAGTTGGCGTCAGCCAGTTTCGCCAGGTCTTGTTCAACTAGCACTTTTGAGAGCCCATACGGCGTCACCGGATTAAACGGCGACGTCTCATCGAGCATCTCATCGCCGGCGGCGCCATAGGTGCTGCATGACGATGAGAAGATGAAACGTTGAATACCTGCCTGCTTTGCCAGCATCGCCAGCCGCACTGACGCAAGGTAGTTGATCTCGTGGGTCAATTGTGGATCGAGATCACCGAGCGGATCGTTCGACAGACCGGCTAGATGCATGATCGCATCGACGCCATCCAGATCGGTGATTTCAACATCACGAATATCTTTGCAGATCTCGGGGACTTCCACCGGAGGGCTGCCAAATGTGCATTCCTCGAACAGATCGCTATCCAGCCCTAGCACCTCATAGCCGCGCTCAAGCAGCATCGGAGTTAGTACGGTTCCAATGTACCCTTTGTGTCCCGTCACCAGCACACGCATTGTCAGGTCCTTTCGCGATACAGCATTGTCATATTCTGGGCTAGTCCCAGATTTTCCAGGGAGCGTTACCACTCTGCCAGAGGCTTTCGAGCAATTTCTTATCGCGCAGCGTATCCATACACTGCCAGAAGGAGGTATGCTTATACGCCATCAACTGGCCCTCACGTGCCAGACGTTGCAGCGGTTCGCGCTCCCACGCAGTATCGTCGCCATCGATGTAATCGAAGACCGCAGGTTCGAGGACGAAAAACGCGCCGTTGATCCAGCCCTCGCCGGTTTGTGGCTTTTCGTTGAACTCAGTAATCCGGTCACCGTCGAGTTCCAGATGACCGAATCGCGCCGGCGGACGAACGGCGGTCAGGGTCGCCAGTTTGCCGTGCGAGCGATGAAATTCGAGCAGCGCGTGCAGATTGACGTCCGATACCCCATCGCCCCAGGTCAGCATGAAGGTCTCATTGCCGATGTACGGCGCCAGACGCTTGATTCTCCCGCCGGTATTGGTCGGAACACCGGTATCGATCAACTCGACATTCCAGTCGGGGCGATAGCCGCCGTTCATCTCAACAGCGCCGGAGCGCAGGTTCACCTTCAGGTTGCTGTTGAGCGAGCAGTAATCGACCATGTACTTCTTGATGACCTCGCCCTTGTAGCCGAGCGCAATGACGAAATCTCTAAAGCCATAGTATGCATAGTGCATCATAATGTGCCAGAGAATAGGACGACCGCCGATCTCGACCATTGGTTTGGGTTTGACTTCGGTCTCCTCAGAAAGACGGGAACCGACCCCTCCAGCCAGAATAGCAACTTTCATAGCAGATTCCTCCGTGTTACCTGATTGAGCGGGCTTCTACGGACGCGCCGCAGAGCGCGCACCGTGATCTGACGCCCTGCCTGTACAACATCGTTGCCCAGCCGCGCCCAGTTGCGATCGGAGGCGATCCAATGCACAAGGGCGCCATAGCAACGGCGTATCTCATCGGGCGGGAGCGGCGTCTCGCGGATAGCTTTCACATACTCATAGAGCGTGCGAAAGTACGGCATAACGACTTTGCCGTCATTGGCGGGATCAAACCAGGCAGCGCGCGCGCGCAATTTTGCAGCGCGCACCGACTGGGTTGGATGTCGGCGTGAAATGAACAGATATTCAGGCGCTTCGTAGAACATCCCCAATAATCCCAGACGCGCCAGCAAAATCCTGTCCGACGGCACATAATTGCCGATCAGCGGCGTGCGCCGGAGGACATCTGCGCGCATCAGACCGAAGACCTGAAAGCATGGATGGCCAATACAGATCAGGTCTCGAAAACGCACACTTGGGAGTGGCGACTCGGTGCGGAGGTACTCGTCGTAGGTGTACAGCGTAGCGCCTGCCTCATCAACAACCCGTGTACGCGCATGGGCCACGACGAACTGCGGGTTGCGATTGAGCGCTGCAACGGTCTGCTCAAGAAAGGTTGGTTCGAGCATATCGTCGTGCGCATGCCACTTGAAGTAGATACCGCGCGCCAGACCGAACACATAATTGAAATTCCACGCAGCGCCACGATTGATGTCGTGGCGCACATACCGAATGCGCGGATCACGCGCTGCATATTCGCGGCAGATTTCCGGTGTGGCGTCGCTGGAGGCATTGTCAGAGATGATCACCTCGAAATCACCATAGGTCTGCGCCTGCAGCGAGTCTAGCGCCTGTCGCAGATACTGCTGACCGTTATAGACCGGAAGGCCAATACTGACGCGCGGTTCGACATCCATAGCATTGTCACCTCGACCATTGCCCCACAATCCCACCAAACGTCAGACCATCGACATCGACGGGTACAGTATCAATCTGGCAGCCACTGAAAGATCGTGCAGCATCTCCCGCCGCGTTCGACGCAACCACCACTGCATGTGCGCATAACAGAGCAACCGGTCATACCAGCTCAATGGCGCCCGACTGATGACACGCAACAATTCGAATGCCCAGCGCCAGTGGGTCAGTTCGATTTTGCCGCGATTTTGCGGGTTAAACCAGACCTGACGCATCTGATAGTCAAGATTCGACTGAACCGACGCTGCCTCATGATCACGACGCAGAAAGAGGTACTCTGGCACCTCATAAAATTCACCGCGAAGGATCAAGTCCGCCAGCAGGATCATGTCCGACGACGAATAACTGCCGATCAGTACTGTCTGGCGTAGTATATCCGCGCGC
>JBEPYG010000177.1:0-3209 GCA_041641515.1 Roseiflexus sp. | reverse complement strand
CAAAACGCCGAAAATGGCATTGATCCAATTACGAGCCACACGGAGATAGGCAGAGTAGCGAGCAAACACTGACGGCTGTCGGAAGTGCAGGCTATCCGGATCGTAACCGATGACGCAATCTCGCTCATCGATGAACACCGTCTTCGAATGACACAAGACAACCCGAGGATGTTCATCAAGCACAGCAACACAGCGTTCCAAATAGGTTGGTTCTAGCATGTCGTCATGCGCCATCCATTTGAAATACTTGCCACACGACAACTCAAACACGCGATTGTAGTTTGGTGCAGCGCCAACATTCCGTTCCTGGCGCACATACCGAATGCGCGGATCGCGCGCTGCATATTCGCGGCAGATTTCCGGTGTGGCATCACTAGAAGCATTATCAGAGATAATAACCTCAAAGTCATCATATGTCTGACTTAGCAACGAATCAAGCGCCTTTGCCAGATATTGCGCCCCATTATAAACTGGAAGCCCGATACTAACAGAAGGAAGAGGTTTATTGTTAGTAATCATACGATATAGATCGATAATGATTCACTATAAATTACTTTTATACTATAATATATCGAACATGGTTTTTCAATTACAACTTTGTTATCTATAGGCTATTCGTCCCTTGTTGTGATACAAGAATTGTTATCTTCATGAAACAAGCGTCCTCTCGACAATCTCGCATACAACGTGGGCAACGGTGATGTGTACTTCCTGGATGCGCGCCGTATTCTGCGACGGCACACACAGGCACACATCGACGTGACCGACCAACAACCCTCCGGTAGCGCCGGTTAGTCCGATCGTGGTCATGCCACGCTCACGCGCTGCACGCATAGCCGCCAGCACGCTGGCAGACGTGCCGCTGGTGCTGATGCCCACAACAACATCGCCAGGCTGCCCGAGCGCTTCGACCTGACGAGCAAAAACGCGCTCATACCCATAGTCGTTGCCGATTGCTGTCAGGATCGAGGTGTCAGTCGTTAGTGCAATCGCGGGCAGTCCACGCCGTTCACGACGAAAGCGGCTGACGAATTCTGCAGCGATATGCTGCGCATCGGCGGCGCTACCGCCATTGCCGCATAGCAGCACCTTGCCGCCACGCTGAAAGGTATCGACAATTCGCTCAGCAATCGCCACAATAATCGGTAACTGCGACTCGAGTGTGCGCCGCTTGAGATCAATACTGGCTTCGATCTCTTCTATCGCCCAGCGTGCGTATGCCTCACTTCGTTCATCCATATGCGTCATTTTTCTTCTAGACCTACACAGGAGTGCGGACCGGACTGGCATTCCGGTCGTTCAAAAGGCGCTCATACAACGTCGCGTAGCGCTGTGCAACGGCATCAATAGCATACTGATCCCGAACGCGCTGGCGCGCATACATGCCCCACATCGGTGTCGCGAATGCTTCCACCAACGCCTTCGCTAACGCACCGGCGTCCTCCGGAGCAATGAGGCGCCCACTTTTTCCATCTTCAATCACTTCTGTCGCACCACCAACGTGCGTGGCGACACATGGCAAACTGCACGCCATCGCTTCGAGCAGTGCTATCGGCATGCCCTCGGTGCGCGAGGGTAGCACAAATACATCGCCAGCTCGCAGATACGATGCCGTATCATTCGTCCCGCCGGTGAAGATAACCGACCCCTCGATACCCAGAGTATGCGTCTGCCGTACCAGATCGTCACGCAACTCGCCGTCCCCCACGATCACCAGCCGCGCATCTGCCAGAGTCGCATCACGTTGGGCCCAAGCATTCAACAACACATCCAGCGCTTTGGCAACCGTCAGCCGCCCTGTAAAAACAACCAATCGTCCATCCGGCAGACCAAGCGTGCGCCGCAGCGCCATCCGCTCATCGGGTGAAGCTGGCGTGAAGTGATCAACATCTACCCCGTTTGCAATATCCCATATGCGCGTTTCTGGAACACCCATCGCATGCAGTTCATGGTGGATTTCACGGGCAATTGCAACGAACGCATCGCCCCAGCGCAATGCAGCGGCAACCCGTATCTTCCCTGTCAAGGGACGCAGTTTGGTCAGTTTCGCCACATCGCCGCGTGGACCACGACCGTGCGGGTTGATGACCAGCCGCTTTCCTGGTAATACACGCGCGATCAGTGCCAGCGTCATTGGTGAAATCATCTGGTGGCAGTGCAGAATCTGGTATCGGTGTCGTTCACGTATGAGAACGGCGATGCCGGCAGCCAGGTAACTCAACCCGGCGATAGTACGACTGCCTTTCATTCCGACTCGATAGGTCGGGATGCCCTGTACCTCTTCATAAGCAGGTGTTCCAGGGTGGGGACGGGTCACGACCATGACATCGACGCCGTGTTTCCGCAGCGCCCGGCTGAGCATCAGGGTATGCGTTTGCGCTCCTCCGATCGATGGGTAGAAATCGTGCATGATCATGGCAACGCCGACAGCCATAGCGATACTCCTCATCGTTGATGCAGGTAAGCGACGCCTGGTCGTCCACGCGCTGCAACCAGTGATACATACAACTGCTCGTGCCCTCGAACGTACTGCTCCAACCCGAAGGCACGGCGTACTTTTTCGCGCCCACGTCGTCCAAACAGGCGCTGACGCTCAGGATCGTCGAGCGCATCGAGCAACGCCGCTGCCAGCGCTGCAACGTCCCCCGGCGGCGCTAGCCACCCCTCAACCCCTGGCGTCACCAGGTCGCGGCAACCACCGACATCGGTGAGCACAACCGGTCGTGCAGCTGCCATCGCTTCGACCGCCGTCACCGGCAGACCTTCCCAGAGCGATGAGAGTGTGAAGACGTGCGTTGTCGCCAGAACAGCAGGAATATCGTGCCGCACGCCGTCGAACGAAATCGCGTGGGCAATCCCAAGATCCTCTGCTTGCCGGCGAAGTACTGCCCCCAGACGTCCCTCGCCGACGATCCGGAAACGAACCTCAGGACGTTTGTCAAGCACCAGGCGCGCCGCGTCCAGCAGCAGATGGTACGCCTTTTGCGCACTCAATCGCCCGATGGTTGTCACCGTCGGCGGAATATCATCGGCGACCCCTTCGGCAATTGCCAGATACGGTTCCATCGGCACGGCATTGTTGATCACGACGATCCGCGATGCAGGAATGCCCCATTGACGTTCATACTCGCTGCCGATACTCGGCGCCACCATTACAAGTCGCGCGGCGAGGGTCCGTGCGGTTAGACGCTGCAGCACGCGCCGATACA
>JBEPYG010000176.1:0-9230 GCA_041641515.1 Roseiflexus sp. | reverse complement strand
GCCGCGCCGCTTCCCAGCAGACCACTGCCTGCAACAGGCCATCGCCAGAGCATATCGCGTCGGGTCGCCTTTGGTGTACGCCCATCCGGTTGTTCGAGCAGCGCCAGCGAGACCATCAACAGCGGAACTGCCAGCGTTTGATTGAACGCCTCGAAGACGGCGCCTGCCAGCCCGGCCGACGTTGTCGTCGCCAGTCCAAACAGGATCATACCGGCATTATAAACCACCAGATACCCGACCGTGCGTCGCGGGCAGTCCTGCACAAGCGCCAGGAACGCTCCGATCAGCGCTGCCAGCCCGCCTGACCACGTCAGCAACTGCAATCCGCGTTCATTTTCTGCCACCAGCGCTGGAAAGAACTGGAAGACGCTGATCAGAAATAGAAGACCGGTCGTATTCAGCACGACAATGATCAGCGCCGACACCATCGGCGAGGAGTCTTCCACAAGATCGGGCAGCCAGGAATGGAACGGGACGAGCGCGATGCGTGTCCCAAACGCGACCACAATGAGCGCCAGCACCAGTTTCGGCATCGTCTGATCCGGTGAAATGCCAGGACGATAAACATTGATGAGAACAAATCCCATGTACGCCAGCACTCCGGCACATGCCATCAGTACCAGATACTTGAGTGCCGATGCAATGACCTTTGGCTCGATCAGAGTCGGCGTACCCGTTGGAAGATCGACGATAGCGAGAACGGAGAGCAACCCGGCGCTCACCAGCAGCAATGCCACAACGAATGGCTCCTGGAGCAGTACGACAATCGCCGATGCAACACCGATGATAATGAGCGCAATCGCCATGAAATGCTCACCATGCGGCAGGCGTCGGCTTGCCAGCGCCATCAGCGCCGTTACTGCCGGAAAGCCAGCCAGAAACAGTCGGCCAAGCGGATCGAGATTGAGGGTAAGACCAAGCAACCGTACCGGCTGATCGGTCGGCATCGCCAGTACCAGCGCGAGCTGGACGATCAACGCAGCGACCGCCAGTCCGATAACCAGTTGCGTTTCCTTTCGGAGCAGAAAACAACTCGCGCCAAGCGCCAGCGGGAAAGTTATGAGTAGCACGTAGGACATATATTCTGTCGAGACGCGCCTGCGACGGCACGAATATCGCGCAATCTTATCGTTTGTACAATGCGCCAAGATCGAGCGTTTTGAGCCGACCATACATCAGGCCGCTCAGATACGCAACCGAAAGCGACAGCACGATAGTCGTCAAGCTCAACAACGCCAGCGGAAAGACCTGGACAGTGCTGGCAATCGCAGTATAGACCAGATCGATGCTGCTGACGACCAGCAGCAATCCCAGACCAATCTTCAGCGTATCACCGGCAATCACGATAGTAAACAGACCGGTCAATCCAAGCCAGTACCATGCCATATCGACCGTCTGACTTCCGATTGGATAGAGACGCGGCAACGCGAGGCTGGCAATTGCCGCCAGCACCAGCGCCCAGAATGGCACCACATACTCCGACACGCGAAATGGTTCACTGGCACGCTGTCGTTGGGCGCGGCGCGCGGCGCGACGCAACTCCGCCAGCGAAAATTCATCGAGATCTTCCAGATTGTATTCGCGTGAGAAGGTAACTGCAGTGATCCCCAGGATCAGACTGGCGGCAAGGCCGGTGATCACTTTGACCACAATCGTCGTGCTGAGCGCAATCTCGCCAATAACGAGATCGGGCGTGATAAACTGTTGCTGCGCCAGAAACCACGCAATACTCAGATAGTTGACAAACAGTGCAGGCGTTGTTATGCGCCAGTCGCGCAGCAGAAGAATGATTCCGCTCGAGACGGACAGAATGACAATCGCCCAATTGATCGGGAACACCGGCATCAATTCCCCGCAGCAAACACAAGAATGACCACGATCAGCGCAACAAGAACAGCCGCCAGGTAATAGCGTCGTCCTAACACGGACAGCCCTTGCCGGATTCGCAGTGCAGCTTGCGCCAGTCGAGTGTGAGATGACTCCGGAAGCACGGGCGCCGCAAGCCACGCCAGACCGGCGAGTGACGCACCGATTGTATCAGGAGTCAGCACAGAGGACAGGCGTTCATCCGGCGGCGGTGTGCGACGTTCACGGGCGCGCCGCAGAACGACCGGTGCAGCGATCCACAGCAACGCTGCACTGAACGACACGATTGACCCTGCGAGTCCCGGAAGGCGTGGCGCATTGCTGACCGGCGTCAACTGCACAAGACGCCAGACAACGTCCGGGAAGACGCCCATAAGCGCCAGCAGCACCCCGATGCCAGGGGAAAACATCTCACCCGGATGCGCTCTGCGCAGCGAGGCCGAAGGCGCAGCTGCACGCCAGAAACGCACCAGCGGCGCTACCAGCGCCAGCGCCAGCAGACTGCTGCCTGCAAGCAATGGCGCTATCGCCCAGGGAACGAACGTCTGTACGCCATCGAATAACCAGAACCGTGACCAGAATCCCCAGGTTCCAGGGAGACCAGCAGCTGAAGAAGCTGCCAGAACGACGCCGACAGTGGTGACGTACAGCGCGCTTTCTGGATGGACGCTCAGCACAGTCACATCATCATTGCCGCTCCGCCGCTCAAGAGCCGCAACCCCCAACGCCAGCGCCAGCGTGGACATCAACCCCTGGACCGCCAGGGCAGGAGCGACTGACACAAAAGTGGCAGCGCCACACCCGGCGCACACAACGATCAGCGCAATTTGTGCACTTAACTGCGCCGCCACAATCTGACGCAGCGAGGTCGCCCATACCGCGCGTGCGGCAGCAAGAACGAATGCCAGAACACCGGCTATCGTCACCCCGGAAAGGGCAGCCGGACTCAGCAACGCCAGATGGTCGGGCAGCAACCGCAGGAGTACTGCAATGCCGATGAGCGGCAATCCAAGTGGCGCCATAGTTGCCAGCGCGGCAGGCGCCAGGTGAGCTGCGACAAGCGATGTATGCGCCGGTGCAAGACCGCATAGTATCCAGGCGGATGCCAAGATGCCCGCCACGATCAGGGTTGATGGCGCTCCTGCCGGATCAGCGCGCTCGATCAGGATGATCGCCAGCAGAATCAGCGCCGCAAAACCACCGGCGAGCACCAGAACCAGCGGAGCGTCCGATCCCGGCAAAGCGCCGCTCACTCGCAACGCAAAGAACCACGCGATACCGGCAATGATCGGCGCGAATGCCAGCGCTGGCAGTACCGGACTGCACGCACCGATCGCTGCCATCCCCAGCGCAAGAAGCAATGCGGCGAATAATCCGCCGAAACCGCGCAGGTCCGATGGCAACGCCAATGCCGAACCCAGAAGGCCGAGTGCGCCGCCGGCATAGACAAGCATCGCCATCGACCACCCCAGCGGATCGACGACCAGCGCGATCCGCCACGATGCATCGTTCCATACCAGCCAGGCGGCATCCGCAACTATCAGAGGCAAATCGCGGGCAAAACGCCCGGCAATCATCAGGATCGCACTGAGGAGTAGCGTGGCGGCGGCGACCAGACCAATCAGTCGCGAAGCGACAAAACGACTCAATGCCAGACAGACGACCACGCCCATCAACGGCAGAATGAATGCCAGCAGTATCATACCTTATTGTTCGGCGCAGGCAACACAGATAGCGATCGACGCAAGGATCGCCATCACGTCGTCCAGTTGCGCCCGGCTCAAGAGTGTGCGCGCCAGCAGCCGATCACACTGGCGTGGCGTATCGATCTGGACGCGGCTCAACCGCAACCCGTCACTTTCGATCACGTAGCGAATCGCCCCCCTGGGACCCTCGACCACTGCAGATGCCCGACCATGGGGCAGTTCCTCCGGTAGTTCCACAGTCGGGTCCTCCTCTGGAAGGCGTTGCAGCGCGGTCTCGACGAGTTTCATACTTTCGTAGGCTTCCAGCAGGAACACCACCAACCGGGTGTACACATCGCCGCCTTCCTGCACGATCGGCTTAAGGTCGAGCATCGGGTATGCCGCATACGGCTGATCCACACGAACATCACGACGGATACCGGACGCGCGTGCCATCGGACCTCGCACACCAAACTGCTCCGCCGCCGTGCGTGGCAGCATACCAACCTCAATCGTGCGCGACAGCAAGAGGCGTTGATCGATCAGGCGATCGATGAAACGATAGAGATCAACACTCACTCCGGGCAGCATGGCCAGCAGATCGTTCCATTCGCTCGCCGGCAGATCGCGCAGCAGCCCTCCTGGTGCACAGAACGGCGGCGGAATGCGCCCTCCTGTCACCTGTGCCAGCATCTCACGACACTGCCGGGAAAGGGCCTCGAGGTACGCACCGCGCTGATCCATGCCGATAGCGAGGAGCACGGCGCCAGCTGCACGCAGGTGTGATGCAGCTCGTTCCAGTTCCGCAGCTGTCACCCGGATCAGCGCGGCGCGCGCGCCGACATCACGCTCGTACAAACGTTCCAACGCCTGACAGAATGCCAGGGAATGGGCAAAGGAACACTCACCACAGATTCGTGCGACCAGGTGCAGCGCATCGGGCAGCGCCAGTCGCGCCAGACGCCCGGCGCACTCACGCTCGTTGAACCCGCTTTGATATTCGACATCGACAACGCGATCGCTGACGATGCGCAGCACGAAACGCTGCGGGCCAAGCCACGCGGGGTGGAAAGGACCCAACGTTAGAGCGTATGACACGCTTGCTCTCTCTTCTTCACATGCATCGAGCGCGCATTATACCATGCAACGTGACGGGGGCGCAGCATCGCTGCACCCCCCCATCACACTGCACGAAGAGCGAGGAAACGGACCGCCTCACTGTACCGGTGTTATTTCGAGAAAGACTGGTGTTGTGCGCCGCAGTTTCCAGAACGCTGCAAACATCCAGTACATGATGCCGTACTTCGTTGCCAGCGCCCGATGCCCAACGTCCTGCGCCGACGGATCGAGGATTCGTGCGTGCGCTTCAATCGTTTCACCCAGCGGCTTTCCGCGTGCGTCGCTCGGCGTCAGTTGCACCCGTGGATTTGCACGGATGCGCTTTACTTTGCCCGATGCAGCGAATGTCACTACATAGAGCCGGTCACCCTCCTGCGCGAACCAGACTGGGGTCGGCACCGGTTGACCATTTTTACGAAATGTCGTCAGGTTCATATACTGATGACCAGCAAGCGGGGCGAATGGGGTGGTCGTCATTGCCTGTGCTCCTCTCTCCAAGATTTTCCCGCATCGCATGAACGAATACGTTGCACCCACGACAATAGTTCATACATACAAGCGGCGACGTATCCATCTCTGGATACGTCGCCACATGATACAACGTAACGAACCGATGCGCGTCCTAGAGATCAAGGCGCACTTTCGCGCCAAAGTTCTTCTTCTCTTTGCTGGGGAAATATGACAGACATGCCGCATCAAGCAAATCGGCCGTCAGCAGCGGCGTCTCCATATTGTACCGTGCAATCGAGATGAGCTGGTCGAGAATATCGCGCGGCTGACACATACGGAATGGACGCCCATCTGCACGAAACCATTTTGCAACCAGATAATCGATGCTTCGGTCATCATAGGGAACCTTGCGCACCTTGCACATAATCTTCCAGATTTCGCGCCACTGCTCTTCGGTGGGGTCGATGATTTCGATCTTGAACTTGATACGCCGCAGCAAGGCATCATCACCGAGGTCTTTCGGATCGAGGTTCGTACTGAACATGATCAACTGATCAAAGGGGATCTGAATCTTTTGCCCCGTGACCGTATTCAGGAAGTCATAGCGTTTCTCGAGTGGTACGATCCAGCGGTTGAGCAGATCGAACACGCGCACCTGCTGCCGCCCAAAGTCGTCGATCAGGAAAATGCCGCAGTTCGCTTTCATCTGAAATGGGGCTTCGTAGATTTTCGACGTTTCGTTATAGATCAGGTTCAACTGTTCGAGGGTCAACTCACCGCCGACAATGACGACTGGACGACTGATGCGCACCCAGCGCTGGTCGTATTCGATCTCATCTTTCCACGGACGGCGCGGCGGTTCGTGAATGACGGCGTCGTAGAACTTGATAACCGCGCCATCGGCATACACGGTATATGGAATGAAGATATCGTCTCCCATCAGGTGGGTGATCCGTTCGGCGATCGTCGTTTTACCGTTGCCAGGATAGCCGAAGAGCATCACGGAGGAAGCGGAGTTGACTGCCGGACCGACCATGTTCAGAATGGACTCGTCGATGACCAGTCCTTCGAACGCATCACGAATATTACGCCGGGTGACTTTTACGTTGCGCACCGTCTGCGCCTTGACCGATGCAATCCAGTCGTCCAGGACGACCGGACACGGACCGACATACTGCGTCTTGTCCATCGCCGCCTGTGCCGCTTCGTGCCCGCGGATCGTCAGCACATACTCGTAGTTGATGTCGCCATACCCGCGTTGACCGATGATATCGATCTGCTCGACGTTGCGCAGATCGGTAATAATCGGCTCGATGATCTGGTAGAGCACCCCCATGGTCGCCGCTATTTCTCGACCGGTTGCACGCCCTTTGTTATACAGAATCCGCAGAAAATGTTCGGTCAGAAAGGTGCGATTGAGCCCGGTCTCCTCGATAGTATGCGGAACTTTGGGCAGAAATGAATTATCGAGTTGCGGTCGCGCTTCTTCATCGGTCGGCGGCGGATCGCCAAGCAACCTGATCGCCTGGACATTTTCACCGCGCGCCCGTGCTGCACTGATCAGTCGTTCCAGGTCAGTAATGTGCATTTGCAGATGCAGCATGGCGTCGGTATCATTCTTCGCCTGCGCTTCTTTCATACAGGCATAGACGGCGCGTGCAACCGTGTATTTGACGCCGTCGATGTAGAGATGATGGCAATACTCGTGATTGCGCACGTAACAATCGCGCGGATGGGACGGTTGTTTGAGCATCTCATCGTAGGAACGCTGGTCAAGAAGATAGCGCATAGGCTTCCCTCACACTTCGTACTATCCAGTATCGCAGCGTCTGTCGCTATCGACCGCGCGACACACAACGCAACACGCTGCTCAGTATACTTTTGATCTGTAACCGATTCCTAACCATCGCGAACATATGGCGTGCCGTTGGTTTGTTCTGCGGGAACGCAAGAACTTCTGGTACAATACGGAACGATGTGCGCCTCAGTCGGAAGGTGAGCGCACTGTTGCGCCCGGGGCAAATGGTACGATGGCAGAGACGTTCAGCAGCTTGTTCGATGCCTATTATTATCAGACGAGTTGTGGTTCACCATACCAGCGTAACGAGCACTGGCTCAGCATCTTTGACGCACTCGCCGATCGGATTATGACCGAAATCGGACCACGTTCGGTTATGGATGCCGGGTGTGCGCTCGGTTTGCTCGTTGAGCAACTGCGTGCCCGTGGGGTCGATGCCGAGGGTATCGATATTTCCGAGTATGCAATTGCCCATGCGCATGAGCAGGTGCGTCCGTATGTGCGACTGGGTTCGATCACCGAGCCGTTTGGTCGTCGCTACGATCTAATCGTGTGCATCGAGGTGCTGGAGCATATGCCGCGCGCCGATGCAGAGGCCGCAATTGCCAATATGTGCGCCTGGAGCGATGATATCCTCTTTTCGTCGTCGCCGTATGACCGCAAAGAAACGACTCATATCAATGTCCATCCGCCGGAATACTGGGCTGAGCGTTTCGCCCTCCACGGATTCTTCCGCGATGTCGATTTCGATGCGTCGTTCATTACACCGTGGGCAGTGCGTTTTCGGCGTTGCAGTGAACCGATCCACCGCATCGTGCGCGATTACGAGCGGCGTTTCTGGGAACTCTGGGACGCAAACCAGCAACTCCGGGAACTGACGATCGATCAGCGCAACCAGCTGGCGCAGGCGATTGCTGGGTGTGAGGAAACTAGGCGCTCTGCTGAAGAACGCCACGCCTACGCTCTACGCCTCGAATCAGAGATTGCCCGAAAAAACGAACACATCCTGTACCTCGAACATCTGATCCACCGCCTTGAGAACGGGCGCGTGATGCGTCTTGCGCGCCTGCTGACCGGCAGACGCTGGCGGTGAAGATTGCGAACAACGTATGCATCTGCTCATTATCAGCCATGATGTGGTAGGCCAGCGCATGGCGGGTCCGGGCATCCGCGCCTGGGAACTGTCGCGTGTCTTGTCGTTCCACGCCGAGGTGACCCTGCTGGCGCCCCAGCCGATCGATTTGGTCGCGCCTGGCGTCCGCACCGGTCACTTTGTGATCGGCAACTATGCGTCACTGACCACCTTTTTGCGTCAGGCGGATGTCATTCTGGCGAATGGGTTTCTGCTCGAGTCGCATCCGGAACTGGCAGCTACGCCCCAACCATTGATCCTGGATCTGTACGATCCGACGCTACTGGAGAATATCGAACTTTTTCGCAATGCGCCTCTGCCAGAACGCCAGGAGCGCACCCGCCGCGACGTCGAGTTGCTCAACCGCCAACTCGCTGCCGGCGATCTGTTTTTGTGCGCTACGGAACGTCAACGTGACCTGTACCTCGGTGCGCTCATGGCTGCCGGACGCATCACTCCTGAGGAGTCCGATGGCGATCCACTGTTGCACTCGATGATCGCAGTTGTGCCCTTTGGGTTGCCTGCCATTCCACCGACGCGCACCGGGCCCGGCATCCGCGGCGTCTTGACCGGCATTGATCATGATGATCCTGTCATTCTCTGGAACAGCGGGTTGTGGGACTGGCTCGATCCATTGACGCTTATTCGGGCAATGCCGCAGGTCATTGCCCGTGTTCCCAATACACGCCTGGTTTTTATGGCGGGGAAACATCCTGGCGGCGCGGCGCCAATGCGTATGCCTGCCATGGCGCGTGCACTGGCAGCTGAACTGGATGTACTCAATCGCCATGTGTTTTTTTATGAGGCATGGGTTCCATACGCCGACCGCGCCAATGTGCTCCTTGATGCGACCATGGCGGTGTCGCTCCACCGCCAGCATCTCGAAATGGCATACGCTGCCATCCGCTCCCGAGTGCTTGACTATTTGTGGGCTGGCCTGCCTGCCGTGTTGAGCGATGGCGATCCCGCTGCTGCACTGGCGCGGGAGCATGGGTTTGCACTTGTGACCCCGCCAGAAGACCAGGAAGCGGTCGCACAGGCGATCATCACGCTACTGACCAGTGATGCAAAACGGAACGAACTTGCAGCGCGAGCGCGCGCCCTTGCGCCGCAGTATACCTGGGAAGCGGTTGCACAACCGATTATCGCGTTTCTCTCTTCCGTGCCTGCGCCGAAGGGG
>JBEPYG010000175.1:0-9336 GCA_041641515.1 Roseiflexus sp. | reverse complement strand
CGTACATTCCAGGTGAGGGGCACAACCTGCAGGAGCACTCGGTCGTGTTGATCCGCGGCGGGCGCGTGAAGGATCTGCCAGGCGTGCGCTATCACATCGTGCGTGGCACACTCGACGCGCAGGGGGTCGCTAATCGCAAGCAGGGTCGTTCGAAGTACGGCACGAAGAAAGCCAGTGCGGTTCCGGCAAAGAAGAAATAAGGTCCTGAAGCGGTGCGGTGACAATCATCACCGCACCCAATGTGTGTGATGAGGTAGCCTATGCCCCGTCGAGGCACGATTGAGCGGCGTATTCCACCGCCAGACCCACGCTACAACAGCGTGCTGGTGCAGCAGTTCATTAATAAGGTGATGCAGCGCGGCAAAAAGAGCGTTGCCGAGAAGATTGTCTATCAGGCGTTCGACTTGGCGGCTGAGCGTCTGAAAAAGCCTGCGCTTGAGGTCTTCGAGACCGCCATCCGCAATGCAGGTCCCGTGATCGAGGTGAAGCCGCGGCGCGTTGGCGGTGCGACGTATCAGGTGCCGGTCGAGGTCAAGAGCGACCGCCGCCAGTCACTGGCGATGCGCTGGCTGCTCATGTCGGCGCGCGCCCGCTCCGGGAAGCCGATGTATGAGCGCCTGGCGGCCGAGTTGATCGATGCCTACAACAATACGGGCGCAACTATCAAGCGAAAAGATGATGTGCAGCGCATGGCGGAAGCCAATCGCGCCTTCTCGCACTATGGACGGTTCTGAAACGACGAGCGGGAATGCATCACGATGGCAGCGAGCGCCATACGGTCTCTGGCGACCAGATGCGAATTGAGTGGTATATGTAGCGCAGAAGAGGGGAGCGTATCTCATGCCTCGTGAAGTGCCGTTAGAGCGCATACGCAATATTGGAATCATTGCGCATATCGATGCGGGAAAAACGACGACGACCGAGCGCATCCTGTTCTACACGGGTCGAACGTATAAACTCGGCGAGGTGCACGAAGGCACCGCGGTGATGGATTGGATGGAACAGGAGCGCGAGCGCGGCATTACGATCACAGCTGCCGCCACCACTGCTGAGTGGACGGTCGAAGGAACGCCGTATCGCATCAATATTATCGATACTCCTGGTCACGTCGACTTTACGGCGGAGGTCGAACGCTCGCTGCGCGTGCTCGATGGCGGCGTGGTGGTCTTCGATGCCGTCGCTGGCGTCGAGCCGCAGTCGGAGACGGTATGGCGGCAGGCGGATAAGTACCACGTGCCGCGGATCTGCTTCGTGAACAAAATGGACCGGATCGGCGCGAACTTTATGCGCACCGTCGATATGATCAAAAGTCGACTTGGCGCCAAACCGGTGCCCATTCAGTTCCCGATCGGCTCCGAAGATCGCTTCCGCGGCATTGTGGACCTGATCACCAACAAGGCGGTGATCTACGTCGATGACCAGGGGAAGCGCGAGGAATTGGAGGAGATACCGGCGGAGGTCGCCGACGAAGTGGAACGCCTGCGCAATGAGATGATCGAGGCGATCGCCGAGACCGACGATGAGTTGATGCTGCTCTATCTCGAAGGAGAAGAGCTCAGCGTCGAAGAATTGCGCCGGGCATTGCGCAAGGCGACGATTCAGGGTCGGCTGGTGCCGGTGCTGTGCGGCGCCGCCCTGCGCAATAAAGGAGTGCAGCGCCTGCTCGACGCCGTGGTGTATTACCTGCCGTCGCCGGTCGATATTCCGCCGGTGCGCGGGACGCGCCCCGGTCAGGTCGCCGGTGACGACGGGGTCGAAATGATCACGCGACCGACATCCGAAGATGCGCCGTTTACCGGGCTGGTGTTCAAGATCGTCTCAGACCCGTTCGTCGGGAAACTGGCGTATTTTCGAGTCTATGCCGGCAAACTGGAGACCGGCTCCTACGTGCTCAACTCGACGCGCAATCAGCGCGAACGCATCGGTCGCCTGTTGCAGATGCACGCCAACCATCGCGAGGAGATTAAGGAGGTCTATGCCGGCGACATCGCCGCGATGGTCGGTCCCAAGCAGAGCTATACCGGCGATACGATTTGCGACCCGAACGATCCGATCGTGCTGGAGAGCATTCGCTTCCCGGAACCGGTCATCCAGCTGGCGATCGAGCCAAAGACGAAAGCCGATCAGGATAAACTGGCGATTGCGCTTGGGAAACTGGCGGAGGAAGACCCTACATTCCGCGTCTCTACTGACCCGGAAACCGGGCAGACGATCATCGCCGGCATGGGTGAGCTGCACCTCGAGGTGCTCGTCGATCGCATGCGCCGTGAGTACAAGGTCGAAGCCAACCAGGGCAAGCCGCAGGTGGCGTATCGCGAGTCGATCACCGTCCCGGCGGATGTGGACAGCAAATTCGTGCGGCAGAGCGGCGGCAAAGGCCAGTATGGTCACGTCAAACTGCAGGTCGAACCGATCGAGCGGGGCAAAGGGTTCGAGTTTGTCAATGCCATCGTCGGCGGCGTCATTCCGCGCGAGTACATCCCGGCGGTCGAAGCTGGCGTCAAGGAAGCGATGGCAAGCGGCGTCATCGCCGGGTATCCGGTGGTCGATCTGAAGGTGACGCTCTACGACGGCTCGTACCACGAGGTCGACTCATCGGAGATGGCGTTCAAGATTGCCGCGTCGATGGGTCTGAAGGAGGCGGTGCGCAAGGGGCGCCCGATTTTGCTCGAGCCGGTGATGAAAGTCGAGATTGTGACGCCGGAAGATTTTCTCGGCGCCGTTCTGGGCGATATCAACTCGCGCCGTGGTCACGTCGAGGGTATGGAAGCGCGCGGCAATGCGCAGGTTATCCGGGCATACGTTCCGCTGGCATCCATGTTCGGCTATACGACCGATCTGCGCTCGGCAACCCAAGGGCGCGCTACGTCATCGATGGAGTTTGCCTATTACCAACCGCTGCCGGAAGCTCTGGCAAAGGAGATCATTGAAAAACGGCGCGGCTAGTTCGTCTTACGTTCAGGGTACAGGATTGTAAGCACTCTGCAAGGAGCAGCACACACAATGGCAAAGCAAAAGTTTGAACGCACCAAGCCGCACGTCAACGTCGGCACGATCGGTCACGTCGACCACGGCAAGACGACGCTGACCGCCGCGATTACCAAGGTGCTCGCCCTCCAGGGCGCGGCGCAGTTCGTCTCCTACGACCAGATCGACAATGCGCCCGAAGAGCGCGCGCGCGGCATCACCATCGCCATTCGCCACGTTGAGTATCAGACCGCCAAGCGGCACTACGCCCACGTCGACTGCCCGGGCCACGCCGACTACATCAAGAATATGATTACCGGCGCGGCGCAGATGGACGGCGCCATCCTGGTCGTCTCCGCGCCCGACGGTCCTATGCCGCAGACCCGCGAGCACGTCCTGCTGGCGCGGCAGGTGCAGGTGCCCGCGATGGTCGTGTTCCTCAACAAGGTCGATATGATGGACGATGAGGAACTGCTTGAACTCGTCGAACTCGAACTGCGCGAGTTGCTCAGCAATCACGGCTTCCCCGGCGACGACATTCCGATTATTCGCGGCAGCGCGCTTGCGGCGCTCTCGAGCACGTCGAATGATATCAATGCACCGGAGTACAAGTGCATTCTCGACCTGATGAACGCGGTCGATGAGTACATCCCGACGCCGGTGCGTGAAATCGACAAGCCGTTCCTGATGCCGATCGAAGATGTGTTCGGCATCAAAGGCCGCGGGACGGTGGTGACGGGGCGGATCGAGCGCGGCAAGGTGAAGATGGGCGATACGGTCGAAATCATCGGGATGACGACCGAGGCGCCGAAGAAGACGGTGGTGACCGGGGTCGAGATGTTCCAGAAGACGCTCGACGAAGGGATCGCCGGCGACAACGTGGGGGTGCTGCTGCGCGGCATCGAGCGGACGGAGGTGGAGCGCGGGCAGGTGCTGGCGGCGCCCGGGTCGATCAAGCCGCACGCGAAGTTCAAAGCGAATGTGTACGTGCTGAAGAAGGAGGAAGGCGGGCGCCATACGCCGTTCTTCCCGGGATATCGCCCGCAGTTCTACATTCGAACGACGGACGTGACGGGAGCGATCGGGCTGCCGGCGGGGGTCGAGATGGTGATGCCGGGCGATAACATCGAGATGACGGTGGAGTTGATCGTGCCGGTGGCGATTGAGGAAGGGTTGCGCTTCGCCATTCGCGAAGGCGGGCGCACCGTCGGCGCAGGCGTCGTCTCGGCGATTATCGATTAGTTACGGTGATGGGTCATGGGTGACAGGTAAGGGATCAGGGGTTGGAGGTTGCAGGGAATGGATCATCGGAGTGACCTTTTGGACGGTCGCCCCTGAACTCTACCCCCCAACCCCCGAACCTGTCCCTCAACCCTTATATGAGGCGCATATGGCGAAACAAAAAGTTCGCATCCGGCTCAAGGCATACGACCATAAGATTCTCGACCAGTCGGCGCGACAGATCGTCGAGGCGGCAGAACGCACCGGCGCACTGGTCGCCGGTCCGGTGCCGCTGCCAACCAAGATCGAAAAATACAGCGTCATTCGTTCGCCGTTTATTGATAAAGACTCGCAGGAACAGTTTGAGATTCGCACCCACAAACGCCTGATCGATGTGCTCGACCCGAGCCAGCAAACGATCAATGCACTGATGAAACTCAATCTGCCGGCGGGTGTCGATATCGAGATCAAACTGTAATTCCGAGGAAAAGCAGCCGCTGCGGTGAAGATGAATACGCATGCTGCGGAGGTGCAATTGTGATTGAAGGGTTGCTTGGACGCAAAATCGGTATGACCCAGGTCTTCGACCCGACCGGTCAGGTCATCCCGGTGACAATTATCGAAGCGGGTCCCTGCGTCGTGACGCAAATCCGCACCAAAGAGCGGGACGGGTACGAAGCCGTGCAGATCGGGTATCAGGAGGTCCGGGCGAAACGTCTGACCAAGCCTGAGCAGGGGCATCTGCGCGGGGCAGGGAAACTGCTGCGCCACCTGCGCGAGTTCCGCGCTGACAACGTCGCCGAGCATAAGGTTGGCGACATTGTGACCGTTGCAATGTTCAAGCCAGGTCAGCGTGTCGATGTCATCGGCACATCGAAAGGGCGCGGTTTTCAGGGCGTCGTCAAGCGCCACGGGTTCGGCGGGGGTCCACGAACACACGGGCAGAGCGACCGTCTTCGCGCCCCCGGTTCGATCGGCGCTGGCACCGATCCGGGTCACCTATGGAAAAACACGCGCATGGCCGGGCGGATGGGCAATCAACGGGTGACGGTGCAGAACCTGACCGTCGTCGATGTCGTTCCAGAGCGCAATTTGCTGCTCGTGCGCGGCTCGATTCCGGGCGCCAACAATGGACTGGTGATGGTTCGCCGGGCAATTAAGGGCTCGTAGGCGCGCCGGCTCTGATCGCGTCCGCGAAGCGCAGATACTTTGAGGAAGTGCAATGGAAGCCAAGTTGTACAACCAGTCCGGCGAAGAAGTCGGCGTCATCCAGATATCGGATTACGTCTTCGGGATTGAGCCGAATGTGCCGGTTATGCACCAGGCGATGGAGCGCCAGCGCGCCAATGCGCGCCTTGGCACACACAATACGCTTGGTCGCGGCGAGGTGGAGGGAAGTACACGCAAACTCTACCGCCAGAAAGGCACCGGTCGCGCGCGACAGGGATCGATTCGCGCGCCGCATCGCAAGGGTGGCGGCGTTGCTCACGGTCCCCATCCGCGCTCCTATACTAAGGATATGCCGCGCAAGATGCGACGCCTGGCCGTGCGCTCGGCGCTTTCGGCCCGGTATCGCGACGGTGCGATTACGTTCCTGGATCGGTTGACGTTCGCGCAGCCGCGCACAAAAGACATGATCGCGGTGCTCAATGCGCTGAACCTCGCCGGGAAGACGCTGATCGTCCTCGACCAGAAGGATGAGTATGTCCGTCGCTCGGCAAATAATCTGCCGAACGTCAAAACCCTGCTGGCGCACTACCTGAATGTCATCGACCTGCTCAGCTACGACCATGTGGTGATGCTGAAAGCAGCTGTTGATGTCACTCAGGGGTATCTCGACCAACCGCAGCGCGCCGTCGCAGCGGCAGACGCACCTGAGGAGGGGGCCTGATGAATGCGCATCAGATTATCATCCGGCCGCTGATCTCCGAGAAGAATACTAACCTGATGCAGTTCAATAAGTATTCGTTCGAGGTTGATCGCAACGCCACCAAACTGCAGATCAAACGCGCAATCGAAGAGATTTTCAACGTGCGGGTGACTGCTGTCCATACGATGAATGTGCGCGGGAAATTACGCCGCCGGGGACGCCAGTACGGCTATACGCCCGATTGGAAAAAAGCGATCGTGACGCTGGCGGAAGGCGACCGCATCGACCTGTTTGAGGGAGCATAACCGATGCCTGTCAGAAAATACAAGCCAACCTCGGCAGGTCGCCGCAATATGTCGGTTTCGACCTTCGAGGAGATTACCAAGACGAAGCCGGAACGATCGTTGCTCGAGCCGCTGCGTAAAAAGGCCGGACGAAACGTCTATGGGCGGATTACAGTACGCCATCGCGGCGGCGGGCATAAGCGTCACTATCGCAAGATCGATTTCAAACGCGATAAAATCGGCATTCCCGCCAAAGTGGCAGCGATCGAGTACGACCCGAATCGATCAGCGCGCATCGCGCTGCTTCACTATGTCGATGGCGAAAAACGCTACATCCTGGCGCCGGTCGGTTTGAACGTCGGCGATACGGTGATGAGCGGTTCCGACGCCGATATTCGAGTTGGAAATGCACTGCCGCTGCGCCAGATACCGCTCGGTACGCAGGTGCACAACATTGAACTCGAAAAAGGACGGGGCGGCGTTATGGTGCGGAGCGCCGGTGCAGCTGCTCAGTTGATGGCAAAAGAGGGCAATTATGCCACGCTGCGCATGCCATCGGGCGAGGTGCGCCGCGTGTTCATCGAGTGTATGGCGACGATTGGGCAGGTCGGCAACCTGGACCACCAGAATGTTCGCCTGGGGAAAGCCGGACGTAAACGCTGGCTTGGACGACGTCCCGAAGTGCGTGGTGCAGCTATGAACCCGCGCGATCATCCCCACGGTGGCGGCGAAGGACGCGCACCGCGCGGCATGCCGACCCCGAAAACTAAGTGGGGGAAACCGGCGCGTGGCGTGAAGACCCGCCACAACCCGCGGACCGACCCCTTCATTGTCCGTCGTCGAACGCGGTAACCATGAGTGTAAAGGGTAAAGCGTATGTCGCGTTCTTCCAAAAAAGGTCCATATGTCGATGTGCGGCTGCTTGGCCGTATTGAAGAATTGAACCGGGCAAACGAAAAGCGCGTGCTGCGCACATGGTCGCGTGACTCGACCATCTTCCCTCAGATGGTCGGGCATACGATCGCCGTTCACGATGGGCGGCGCCACGTGCCGGTGTATATCACCGAAAACATGGTCGGGCACAAACTGGGCGAGTTCGCCCCAACCCGACTGTTTCGCGGCCATGGCGGCAAGAAGGTCGATAAGCGCGGCAAAATGAAATAATGAGCGCGCAATCGACGCAGCAGAGGTTTGATATGCAGGCAAAAGCAGTAACCAAGTATGTCCGCATTTCGCCGACCAAGGTGCGCCCGGTGATGGACCTGGTGCGCGGCAAGCCGGTTGATCGGGCGCTGGCGATCCTGCGCTATCTGCCGCATAAAGCGGCACGCGAAATCGCCCGCACGATCGAGTCGGCGCGAGCGAATGCAACCAACAACTACGATATGGCGCCCGATGCGCTGGTTGTGAAGTATATCTTTGCTGATGAGGGTCCGGCATTCAAGCGCATCATGCCGCGCGCTCGCGGTCGCGCCGATCGTATTCGCAAACGGACAACCCATATCACGGTCATTGTCGATGACGGCGAGGAACTGTAGGCAGGCGGCGTAACCGCGTTGCTCCGCTGAAGAGAGCGAGGAACTATGGGACGAAAAGTGCACCCGATCGGCTTCCGCCTTGGGTATATCAAGGACTGGCAGTCGAAGTGGTTCGCAGAGCGCAACTATACCGAGCTGCTCCACGAAGACGTCATGCTGCGCAAGATGATTGCAAAAGAACTCGAGAATGCAGGTGTGGCGCGGATCGAGATCGAGCGCTCGGCGAATAAGGTTGAGGTGACGGTCTACACCGCCAAGCCAGGCATTGTCATCGGCAAACGTGGTGCGAAAGTCGATGAACTGCGGGAAGAGCTGGCAAAACGGACCGGTAAGAAAGTCAAACTCAATATCCAGGAGATCCATCAACCGGAACTCGAGGCGCAACTGGTAGCTGAAAGCATTGCCGAGCAGATTAACAAACGCGTGTCGTATAAGCGCGCGATGAAACAGGCCGTGCAGCGCGCGATGCGCCTGGGAGCGCAAGGGGTCAAGATCAAGTGCTCGGGGCGTCTGGCAGGCGCAGAAATGGCGCGTATCGCCTGGGAACGCGATGGGCGGGTGCCGCTCCATACCTTGCGCGCGGATATCGACTATGCACAGGTGCATGCGCATACGACATACGGTCGAATCGGCGTCAAGGTGTGGATCTATAAAGGTGATATCTTCCCTGACCAGAAAGGTCAGACGCAACCTGCACAGCCGACGGTCGCAGCACGACCCAGTGCGGTCGAGGAAGAGATTGATCGTCCACAACGCAAGGGCGGGCGTGGCGGACGCGGTGGGCGCGGCGGATCTGAACGCGCCGGGCGGTCGCGAGGCTGAAAGGAGTCGTCGTTATGTTGATGCCCAAGCGTGTCAAATATCGGAAACAGCAGCGCGGCCACAATCGCGGTATGGCGCATCGTGGCAATACGGTCGCTTTTGGCGAGTACGGCTTGATGGCGGTCGAGGCGACCTGGATGACGAGTCGGCAGATCGAGGCGGCACGACGCGCTATCAGCCATCACGTGAAGCGTGGCGGTAAAATCTGGATCCGTATCTTTCCGGATAAGCCCGTCACAGCTAAACCGGCTGAGACCCGCATGGGTTCGGGGAAAGGCGCCGTTGATCACTACGTGGCGGTGATCAAGCCGGGCCGTATCCTGTTCGAGCTGGCCGGGGTGCGCCCTGAAATCGCACACGAAGCGCTCGAACGCGCCGCACAGAAACTGCCGATCAAGTGCAAGATTGTTTCGCGCGAAGATCAGGAGGGCGCAGCATGAAAGCCGATGAGTTGCGCAAACTTGATGATGAACAACTGCGCGCGAAGTTGAAAGAATGCTACGAGGAATTGTTCAACCTGCGATTCCAGCAGGTAATGGGGAAATTGACGGCTACCGGTCGCCCGCGGATAGTCCGGCGCGATATTGCGCGGATCAAGACCATCCTGCGTGAACGCGAACTGGGCATTGAGTCG
>JBEPYG010000174.1:0-9359 GCA_041641515.1 Roseiflexus sp. | reverse complement strand
CCGGTGGCCGATGCCCATCACCCGCTCGCCGCGCGCCAGGCGTAGCTCCGTCCAGTGGGATTGGATGATGTACGCCTGTTCAGGCGTTAGTGCCATGCGCTCACTCAGCGGTGTGATCGGCACACGTTGCTCCCAAGCTGCATCGAGCTGTTGCGCGACAGTAGCGATGTCCACTCCGCCTACTGGTTGCTCAGGCATACGGTCTTTGCCTCCGTGAAAAACTCCAGGCTGTAATGCCCGCCTTCGCGCCCGATGCCGCTCTGCTTCATTCCGCCAAACGGTACACGCAGGTCGCGCACGAAGAAATCGTTTACCCAAACGGTGCCTGCATTGATGGCGCCGGCAACCCGCACGGCGCGCCCTATGTCGCGCGTTTGGACAACCGCCGAGAGACCGTAAGCGACGCCGTTGGCAATTGCAATCGCTTCTTCCTCGCTATCGAACGGCGCAACTGTCACAACCGGTCCGAAGATTTCCTCCTGGCATACACGGTCCTGCGGCTGCACACCAACAATGATCGTTGGGTTGAGGAAGTTGCCGCGATCAAACGGCGCCGGCAGGTCGGGTTGATCGCCACCCAGGACGATTTCTGCCTGTGTGCCGCGCGCGATGTCGATGTAACTGCGAACACGCTGTAGATGCTCCGGCGCGATCAATGCCCCCACATTCGTCTCGGGGTTCATCGGGTCGCCGACGCGCAACTGCTGCGTTGCCGCAACGAACCGTTCCAGAAACGCATCGTAGATCGGACGCTCGACCAGCAGACGCGGTCCGGCAAGGCAGAACTCTCCTTGGTTGAAGAATGACGAGCGTAGACTGATCGCGACAGCACGTTCAAGGTCGGCATCGGCAAAAATGATATTGGCGCCCTTGCCGCCGAGCTCGAATGACAGGCGCTTGAGGGTGCGCGCCGCCGCGCCCATGATGATTTTGCCGGTTGTGCTTTCGCCGGTGAACGAGATCAACTGCACTCCGGGG
Source organism: Roseiflexus sp. (assembly GCA_041641515.1). Taxonomy (GTDB): domain Bacteria; phylum Chloroflexota; class Chloroflexia; order Chloroflexales; family Roseiflexaceae; genus Roseiflexus. The sequence continues at coordinate 8,381 of JBEPYG010000174.1, read as the reverse complement.
TGCTGCGTCAATAGCGCACCTGCCGACTCGGGACCAAACCCGTGGACGACGTTGAACACTCCTGGCGGTACACCGGCGCTATGGGCAATCTGCGCCAGTTTCCAGGCGCCAATCGGGGTGAGTTCGGCCGGTTTGAGCACCACGGTGTTGCCAAAAGCAAGCGCCGGACCGATCTTCCACGTTGCCAGTAGCATCGGTACGTTCCAGGGAGTGATCAACGCTGCGACGCCGACCGGCTGGCGCAGAACGTAATTGATGTAGCCGCTGTCCATCGGGTAAGCTTCGCTGCCGTGGGTAACGGCAAAATCGGCGAAGAACTCGATGTTGGCAGCGAGACGCTGCACGTAGCCGGCGCGATTCTCGCGGATCGGTCTGCCAACGTCCCAGGTTTCGATCTGTTCAAGTTCTTCGGCGTGAGTACGAATGGCATCGGCGAAGGCGCGCAATACGCGCCGGCGTTCAGTGGCGCCGGTGCGTCCCCAAACCTCAAATGCGCGTGATGCTGCTTGCACTGCTGCATCGACCTCTTCCGCCTGACCCTCCGGTGCGCTCCCGATGACCTCGTTCGTCGCCGGATAGAAAATCTCGAAACGGCGTGTTCCCTCGACGAATGCGCCGCCGATATAGTGTTGAATATGAAATGAAGGTTGCTGCATTACTCGACCTCCAATCGTGCAATCAGGTGATCGTCGCCCGATCCGACCACTTCGAGCACACCCGGTTCAGCCGGTGTCGCTGCTGCCGGTGAGCCGAAGAAGATAATCTGACCGGCGCGTAACCCACCGGTCATTGATGCTAGCCAGCACAATCGCGCATACAGATCACCAAGCGTCTGAAGATCGCCCTCGGCGCGGAGGGTCCCGTTGAGATAGAGACGCAATATTCCATCGGGTTGTCGATCGATGATGCGCGAGCCGATCAGGAAACCGCCGCCGGAACTGTTATCGGCGATGACTTCGGCGGCGCTGAAGCGATATCCGTCCCACACACTGTCGAGGATATCGACGCCGAGAAACCATCCGCCGATCGCCGCTGCTGCTGCTCCAGGCGTACACTCCGGCGCCAGCGGTGCGCACAGGACCGCCGCCAGTTCCGGTTCGACGCGAGGCTGGATCAACCGATCGAGACGTACCGGACTTTCCTGTATCATGGCGGAATAGATGCGCCCGTAGATCGGTGCAGTGATACCCATCTGCGCCTGTTTTGCCGGACTGAGCAATCCTAGTTTGTATCCCTTGACCGGCAACCCTTCACCCAGGGTAGACTGGATGGCATACGCCTCCGCCAGGGTAACCTGACGCATGCCGCCACGACTGGCAATGGCGCGACGGTCTGCGCGCGCCTGGCGAATCTCTTCCAGCAGCGCCAGTGCATCAGCGCTCAGTTCCATGACTCATCCCCTCGCGCTCTGCCAGTGACCGACCGCCAACACCCCAGTGGGTTTTGGGGATTTCGTAGATCACCAGACGAACCTCTTCCGGCGGTATGTCGAAATGGCGCGCGGCGCATTCCGAAAGGCGGCGCATCAGCGTTGCGCGCTGCTCGTCCGTGCGCCCTTCGACCATTGTGACCCGCAATATCAGCATGGCACGCTCTTTCTACCAGAGATACCAGAATGGACCCTCCGCGCCGGCATCGCTGACCGTCTCCATTCGCCCATACTTGCCGGCAAAGAAGAGGAGCGGCAGTCCGTCGCGACTGGCAAGGTATTCGACCTGCCCGATGTACAGCGTGTGGTCGCCTGCCGGGTGTGCATCAACCACTCGCGCAACAACGTGCGCCAGCGCTCCGTCGATCAGTGGGACGCCATGCTGCCAGACGAAGGGAATGTGCAGTCCCTCGATTGGACGCCCTGCGAAGTGACGACTGAGCACTTCCTGGTCATCTGTCAGCACACTCACCCCATAGCGACTCCCAGGCGCGAGGAGCGTGTGCAGGCGAGCGCGTGTTGCGACCGACACCAGCACCAGCGGCGGATCAAGCGATACCGACAGGAACGAATTCGCCGTCATCCCGTGCGACTGCCCTTCGTGGTAGGTCGTTACGACGGTGACCCCCGTAGCAAACTTGCCCATCGTCGCACGGAACTGACGCGAGTCGAAGGGCAGGGGAGCAACAGATACTGTGTCGGTCGGTGCGGTCATGATTATCTCCAAAGATTCATGCTGGCGCGTGCTTCTGTTTGCGCGCGAGATCGAGCGCCACGTCCAGTATCCAGTCTTCCTGTCCGGCAACTGCCTGGCGACGACCGAGTTCGATCAGGATGGCGCGTGGGTCGACTCCGGTTTGCTCTCCAATCCGTTTGGCATGGAGCAGAAAGGTCGAGTACACGCCTGCGTACCCGATCGTGATCGCATCACGGTCGGGGAACGGCTGGAACGGCATAATCGGCGCCACTACATACTCGGCAGCGTCCATGAGCGCCAAGACGTCCAACCCTGGATTAATGCCCAGCCGGTCGAGCACCGCCGCCAGCACCTCGGTGGCGGCGTTGCCCGCACCGGCGCCCAACCCCCGCAAACATCCATCGATCTGGTCGGCGCCTGCTTCTAGCGCCGCCAGCGTATTCCCGATCCCCAGTCCCAGGTTGTTGTGCGCGTGGAAGCCGACCTGCACGCGAAGCGTCGCCTTGAGCGCCTGAACTCGCGCCGCTGCATCATGGGGCAGCATCGCGCCTGCCGAGTCGACTACATAAACACAATCGGCGCCATACGACTCCATCAGGGATGCCTGTTCCGCGAGAAACTCTGGAGACCTCATGTGCGACATCATCAGAAAACCGACCGTCTCCAGCCCCATGTCTTTTGCCATCTTGAAATGTTCTTCACTGATGTCTGCCTCGGTGCATTGAGTGGCAATCCGCAACACCTGGACCCCGCGCTCGACTGCCGCCTTCAATTCACGGCGCGTTCCGATGCCGGGAAGGAGCAATGCGGCAATACGCGCCCGTTCTGCTACCTCACGCGCTTCTGCAATGAGGTCGAGATCCGGCACACGCGAGAAGCCGTACTGCAACGACGAGCCTGCCAGCCCATCACCGTGTGTCACTTCGATCACCGGCACACCGGCGCGATCTAACGCGGTCACAATCTCGCGCACGTGTTGGCGGGTGAAGGTGTGCGCCATAGCGTGCGAACCATCGCGCAAGGTCGTATCGGTCAGACGAGGCGCCTTCATACGTACACCTCCTGACGGCTCAGCAGGCGTCGCGCAAACACCTCACCAACCCGCCGCGCTGAAGCAGTCATGATGTCCAGGTTCCCGGCATAGGTCGGGAGAAAATGCCCGGCGCCTTCAACTTCCAGCAGCACCGTCACGACCGGTTTCCGACCCCATGGCGTCTCGCGTATGTCGAACACCGGCGGATTCTTGAGCCGGTATCCGGGCACGTACTGCTGCACCTCAGCCACCATCGCCTCGATCGAGTCGTGTACCTGCGTCTCATCGAAATCGCCTGCGGGAATGGCGTAGACCGTATTGCGCATCAAAATCGGCGGCTCTGCCGGATTGAGGATGATGATCGCTTTCCCCTGGTGCGCACCGCCGATGACCTCCAGCCCGTGCGCAGTCGTGAATGTAAACTCATCGATATTTTGGCGGGTCCCCGGTCCGGCGGAACGGCTGGCGACCGTGCTGACGATTTCGGCGTAATGTACCGGCGTCACACGACTGACGGCGTAGACCAACGGAATAGTCGCCTGACCGCCGCAGGTGATAAGGTTGACGTTCAGCGCATCGAGGTGCTGTTCGAGATTGACCGGCGGCACGACATACGGTCCACGTGCAGCCGGGGTCAGGTCAATCGCAATTCTGCCGGTTTCGCGGAGGAGTCTGGCGTGGCGCACATGAGCTTTTGCGCTGGTTGCATCGAAGACGATCTGGATGTCCGGTCGTTCCAGCACTGCATCAATACCCTGTGCGCTCGCCTCCACTCCCAGATCGCGCGCGCGCGCCAGACCTTCGGAGTGAGGGTCGATCCCTGCCAGGAGTGCCAATTCCATCGAACCAGGGCGATCGAGCAGTTTGTACATGAGGTCGGTTCCGATATTTCCGGAGCCGAGGATGGCAACTTTTATCGTTTCATCGCCCATCGAGGCATTCCTCTGTGGTAGCCCAGGTTTTCGGAGACACGCTGAGCTGCCTCTATAATGAGAGCAACATAACTGGCGCGCCGCGCCTGGAAACGGTGCGTTGGCAACGAAATACTCATCGCGGCAACAACACGACCTTCGAAGTTGTAGATCGGCGCTGCAACACAACACAACCCGATTGAGACCTCTTCCTGATCGCATGCATACCCGCGTTGCCGCACGAACTCCAGTTCGCGCGCCAGGTCTTCTGGAGTGGTAATGGTATTGGGAGTAAAAGCATGCATCCCTTGTTGCTCGAGAATCTGCGCGACCTCGCTCCAGGGAGCATACGCAAGTAACACCTTGCCAACGCCGCTGCAGTGCGCCGGCAATCGAGCGCCGACCCCTGAGAGTGAAATGTGCACGGCGTGCGTTCCTTCGAGTTTCTCGATGTAGATGACCTGACCGTTTTCGAGCACAGCCAGGTGCATGGTTTCACCCCAGCGCGCCACGACTTCTTCCATCACCTGGCGCGCTTCGGTGCGAAACTCGGTGGTCTTGAGTAATGTCTGCCCGAATTCGAGCAAGCGCCATCCCAATCGGTAGCGCCCCGGACCGGTGCGGCGTAACAGTCCTTGCCCCGCCATGCTGCTCAACAACTCTGACGTGCTTGATTTGGGTTGTTCCAGTGCGCGAGCGATGTCACCGACCGTCCACTCAGGATGCGTGGGTGAAAAGAGGCTCAGAACCTCGACCGCTTTTTGAAGTGTTTGCAGCATAGCAAGTGCACCTCATGGGTCAGTGTACCCAGCGTCATGGGCACGCTGCCCTCGCTCCCAGCAGGCGCGAGACCCTGGACAGAGAGTGCGGACGTCCTGCCCTCGTCGTCCGGTCACGGTCACGGGTACGCTGCCTACATTCCCGGCGGACAGAATGTTCGTATCGTTATGGATGTCGGGTATCGGTATGCGTTCTTTGTGCCCTCACCCCAACCCTCTCCCGCAACGCGGGAGAGGGCGATTGTTTTTGGCGTCAGTGCGGCAGGCTAGACCCACACCATACCAGGGGGAGAAGGTAAGGGCACACCGACGCTCCCAAATCACTTCGCTCCAACCAGTTCTTCTTCGGCATGCTCCTGCGCCTCTTTCCGCACCGGCGGCGTGCCGTACATGAAGTACTCGGCGGGCAGTGGCGAACCAAACCAGATAATCCCCTTTGCCAGATTCGACTCATGCCAGGTAATCGGCTTCCAGTCCGGGTCGAAGATCAGGTAGCCGGCGTCACCGAACAGTTCGACACGGTTGCCCCCCGGCTCGAAGACGTACATGAACAGCGCCTGGCTGATGCCGTGCTTGCCCGGTCCAGCTTCAATTGTAATACCATAATCGGAGAAGATGTCCGCAATATCCGACAGATGTTGCGGAATGCCGTACCAGTAGCAGATATGATGCAATCGCCCCTTTGCGCCGGTCGCATCACGCATGGTTGCGATTTCGTGGACGAGTGGACTGACGCTGAGCCACGCGCCGGCTTCGGAGCCATCGTTCAGAATGATATGCTCGCGCAGGCGGAAGCCGAGTTGATCCATCAGAAACTGCTTGTTCGGCGTGACGTTCTGGCACAGGAGGTTGACGTGGTCGATGCGACGCACCGGCACGCCGCGCAGCGGACGCTTCTGCGGACGGTTGAGCAGCTCGGTGCGCATTGTTTCGGGCGCCTGGAAGTACTCCACATCCCAGAACAATTCCATCATGTGCCCATCAGGCGTGGTGAACTGATAGGCGCGCCCATGCCCATGATCGCCGTCGATCCACCCGCGTCCCAGACCGACTGCCTCGATCGCCTGGACGCGACGCTCGAGCGCCTGTGGTGAGGTGGTCCGCCAGGCAACATGCCCTAGACCGGGCTGATCGGACTCGGTGACCTTCAGGCTGTGATGATAGTAGTCCTCATACGCGCGCAGATAGACCGATTTTCCCGACCGCTCAGTTTCTTCGAGACCGAGCAATTCTTTGAAGAACCAGAGGGTGTCGTTGAGTTTTGGCGTCAGGATTTCGACATGCGCCAGTTGCGCCACATCGAAGATCGGCTCTTTGTAATCCGTCATGGCTCATCCTCCTTCATTGCAGGATTGTTCACTTACCGTTACCGAACCGTTGCATGACGATATTCACGTCGTTGGGATTGATCAAATCCGGAACCGTCCACCCATCGAGGTCATATTCGCTAAGGCACTGATCGGCGAACCCTTTGTACTGGTCAGCAGCGCCGGTTGCCATCGCCGTCAATAGCACCTCTAGGCGGATGTTCTCGTGATTGCCGGCATAGTTGCGCTCATACAGTTCATGCCGTCCGCCAAACTCAGAACCGATCGCATCCCAGAGAAGTTTCATCAGTTTGACGCGATCAAGTGATGAGTAGCCGTTTGAACCGCGCAGATACTTGTCGAGGTAGCCGCGAATTTCAGGGGTCTTGAAATCAACGGCGTGCGAATTGAGGTAGATCAGAGCGCTGGCGACATCACTTTCGATCAGTTCCTTCACCCGCGGATAGGCAACCGTCGCGAAGACACGGTACGCCAGACCGTAATCGAGGTTCGGCAGCACGGCGCCGTCATTCCAAGGGATCGGCGTGCGCGCCATTGCATCGCTGATTGCCCAGAACAGGTTCCGCCAGGCAAGCACCTCGCCGACGCGCGCCTGGACGCCACGGAACTCCTTGGCGCCGGTCGCTTCAACCGCCTTCAGGAACAGCCCGGCGATGAAGTCGAGTTTGACCGCCATGCGGGTGCAGCCGTGGAAAGTGAAGCGTGGGATAAACCCGGAAAGCGGGAAGAAGGCATTGACCTTCTCGACATCGCCGTAGACAAACACATTCTCCCAGGGGATCAGCACCTGGTCGAAGATCATCACCGAGTCATTCTCGTCAAGGCGGCTCGAAAGCGGATAATCGAACGGGCTACCCATTACCTCCGCCGCCATTTCATATGACGGACGGGCAATCAGTTTGACACCCGGTGCATCCATCGGTACGATGAAGATCAGCGCGAACTCTTTGCTCTTGATCGGCAACGGTCCGTAGTGTGCGATGAAGTTGTAGTGCGTCAATGCCGAACCGGTTGCCACGACTTTTGCACCGCTCACGATCAGACCGGCATCGGTCTCGCGCTCGACGTGCATGTACACGTCGCGGATTTCATCGGGAGGACGGTTGCGATCAATTGGCGGGTTGACGATGGCGTGGTTGAAGTAGAGCACCCGTTCCTGCGCCTCACGATACCAGTGCTTGGCGTTCTCCTGATACGGCGCGTAGAACTCTGCATTTGCGCCAAGCGTCGCTAGGAATGCAGCTTTGTAGTCGGGACTGCGTCCCATCCAGCCATATGTCAGCCGCGCCCACTCGGCGATCGCGTCGCGTGCGCCGACGAGGTCTTCTGCACTGCGCGAGGCGCGGAAAAACTTGTGGGTGAAACCGCCATTGCCGGTGTCGGTCGGGCACGTCAGCACTGCTTGCTTCTCAGGGTCGTGCAGCGCATCGTAGAGGCGGGCAACCATGCGGGTGGCATTGCGAAATGCCGGGTGTGTCGTGATATCCTTGACTCGTTCGCCGTAAATCCAGATTTCCCGTCCATCACGCAGACTTTCCAGATACTCCTCGCCGGTGAGGGGTACTGTCGTTTTTGGCATTGTCTCAACGGTCATTCGTTGACCTCCTTTTCCGTCGTCTTATCACCATCGATACTCTGTAGCGAGAAGGAACAGCGTACCATTAACCGCGCGTTCTGCGGCTCTGTGTCACCTCCTTACTTTTTTCGGCTGCTGCGAATGGGGGCGGAGACGATTGGTAGCGAAATTGTTACGTTGCGTTAAGGATACTACCGATCTGGTCAGACTTCCAGACTACTATTCGGTATAGCCGAACGGCGTCTTGATCTGTCGAATGGTGATTGCGTGATTGGGAGATTGCGTGATTGGGAAGTCGTTTGCCTGCATTCCACGTTTCACGTTCGCACGTTCCACGTTTGCATATCCCCACGTTCGCACTTTCCCACGTTCGCATGTTCCCACACAGCGCAGTTGCGATCGTCGTACATTTGCTCTACAATGAGAAAACAGCAACAATGCGAGCCAAAAGGCGTCAATCTTCGTCCAATAACCCGTACTCCGGCGCCAGAGCGTTGTGATGCACAGAAGCACACACTAATCGTTCGTGAGGTCAGCTCCATGCCGCTTCAGATCGACATCCCCCACGATGAGATCGCCGCCTTTTGCCGGCGCTGGCGAGTCAAAGAACTGTCGATCTTTGGCTCGG
>JBEPYG010000173.1:2429-9383 GCA_041641515.1 Roseiflexus sp. | reverse complement strand
TGCGCGCCAGCGAACGCTTCAAACACCTGCCTGTCGTCCTGGTGACATCGCTCGATGCGCCGGAACATCGTGAACGCGGCGTAGCTGTGGGGGCAGACGCCTATATTATCAAGCGCGCATTCGACCAACAGACCTTGCTCGACACCGTTGCACGTCTGATTTGAGGAGGCGGGGCATGGCGCCATATGTTTTACTCGTCGAAGATAGCCGGACTCAGGCGCTGCGGTTTCAACTCCATCTGCAGCGCTGCGGTGTGCGCGTCGAGGTGGCGCGCGATGGATGCGAAGGACTGGAATATGCCCGCGCTCGTGTTCCAGATGCCATCATTCTGGACGTTGACCTGCCTGGGATGGACGGATATGCCCTGTGCCAGCAGATCAAGCAGGACTTTGCAACCGCATCGACGCCGGTCATCATGCTTACGCACCGTGATGATGCCCGGAGCGCGCAGACCGGTCTTGATGTCGGCGCCGATGATTACATTCCCAAGGATGCGTTCGCTGAACACAATCTGATCGAATCCTTGCGCGCCCTAGGCGTGCTGCAACAGACGTGAGGCTGTCTATGGCGCATCCGACACTTTCTGATATCCAAAATGTGCATATCGCATCAGGATACGACGTCGTGCTCGTTCGACAAAATGTGCGACAGATGGCTCGGAAAGCCGGCTTCTGTCTGACGTCACAGGCGCGTATGACAGCAGTCGTAAGCGAGATTGCGCGCGCAGCGCTCGAACGTCGCTGGAACGCCGATTTTACCCTTCGCCTTTTCTCCCATCGAGGGAAAAGTACGCTCGAGGTGACTTGTCATTCTCGCGACATGCAGCGCGATGGCGAGTATGTGGCGCATCTCAGGCATGAAGTCGAGGGTCTGGTTGGCAACACGGAAACGACCATCCAGCACTATACAGGGCAACTAACACTGCGCTTTTGCGATCAATCCTGATACAAGCAATGAGTAATCATCTTCCCAATGCCCTTCAGACACTGGTCGTCTGCCGGATTGGCGCACAAGACTATGCGCTGCCACTCGATGCAACGCTGCGGATTGTGCGCCTACCGACGCTCACCATCCTTCCTGACCATCGACCGGAAGTATGCGGGCTGCTCAATCTGAGCGGATGCTATCTTCCGGTTCTCGACGGGCGACGTCTGGTCGGTGAATCGGTGCACTATGATCTGAACAGTCAGATCGTGATCATCGGCGCCGTTCCCGAATCTGCTGAGACTCCTGCGCTGGGGTTGCTCGTCGATGAAGTGTATGGTCTGGCGCACCAACCTGTGACGACGCATCTTCTCCAGACCGACTACGCTGGTAAGCTCTTCCTAGGGGTTGTCCATCTCGATCAGCGTTCCTGCCCGGTATTCGACGTTGCTGAACTGAGAAGGATCGTGACGTGAACGCTGCAGCAGCGCCGATTCGGGTGCTGGTGGTGGAAGACTCGCTCAGTCAGCGTGCGCTGCTCGTTCAGCTGCTCATGGCAAGCGGGTCGTTCCTTGTGGTTGGTGTGGCCGAAAATGGACGACAAGCTGTAAAGGAGACCCTGCGTCTGCGCCCCGATGTGATCGCGATGGACATTCACCTGCCGGTGATGGATGGCTTCGAGGCGACGCGCGAGATCATGCAGCGCTGCCCGACGCCGATTGTGCTGATCAGCTCGAGCGCCGGCGAACAGAAATCGATCGAGGCGTTGTCGGCGGGTGCATTGACGGTTATTCGCAAACCAGGGGGACGCCACGTCGATCCTACCGACAGCAAGACCTTTCTCGATACCCTGCGGATTATGGCGGGAGTGCGCGTGGTCACGCGCTTTGTGCCACGTGTACGTCCGGCGCCGGCGCCGACCCAGGCAGATCCGGCATCCTCTCGCGAGGTGCGTGACCGTGCGCACATTCTGGCGATCGCTGCATCGACGGGGGGACCGGCGGCAGTACAGAACATTCTGGTCGGTTTGGGTGCACAGTTCCCGCTACCGATCCTGCTGGTGCAACATATCGCGCGCGATTTTGTCCCGGCATTACAGGACTGGCTTCAGCGCACCACTCCCCTGATCGTGCGCATCGCAACCGCCGGCGAGCGTCTGATGCCCGGATGCGTCTACCTGCCGCCGGATGGGCATCATCTGCTGACGACCAGACGGGATGTGGTCGGGTTACGCCCGGCATACGCTGAGGAGCGCTACTGTCCCTCTGCCGATCTGTTGTTTCAATCGGTTGCCCGGGTCTACGGAGCGCAAGCAATCGGAGTCGTATTGACAGGCATGGGAGACGACGGCGCGCGCGGTCTGCGCGAGTTGTACGATCGAGGTGCGATGACCATTGCCCAGGACGAGGCAACGTGTGTGGTCTATGGCATGCCGCGCAGCGCCGTTGAAATCGGGGCAGTGGTGAAGGTGACGCCGCTCGATGATATTGCATCGCATATTCTGGCTCTGGTGACCTGATGCACACTCTGTTGAGCGATGAACTGTATCAGCAGTTTCGCGACCTGCTGCTGACCCGCAGCGGCTTGTTCTTTCCAGACCATCGCCGCAACGATCTGCACCACTATCTGACCACGGTGCTGACGACCACCGGACATCAGTCGCTCGAAGCGTTGTATGCCGCTGCGAGCGTTGATGAGCATGTGTTCCGTACTCTCATCGAGGGCGTGACCGTCGGCGAAACCTATTTCTTTCGGAATACCGCCCAATTCGACGCATTGCGCACCCGGATCATTCCCGACCTTATCGAGCGACGCGGCGCGATCCGATCACTGCGCTTCTGGAGCGCCGGTTGCGCGACGGGTGAAGAACCCTACTCGCTGGCGATCCTCCTCCGTGAGACGCTGCCTGATCCTTCGTCCTGGCAGGTTGCAATCCTGGCGACCGACATTAATACAACGTTCCTGGAACGGGCGCGCGCCGGGGTGTACGGCGCCTGGTCATTTCGCGAGACGCCCGCCGCTGTGCGCGAGCAGTATTTTGAACAGACCGGCGCTGCACGCTGGCGGATTGCTTCCGGTATTCGTCAACAGGTGCTGTTTGCCCGGCTGAATCTGGTCGAAGATGAATATCCCGCCGTGATGAACGGCACAAGCATGCAGGATGTGATTCTGTGTCGCAATGTGTTGATCTATTTCGACGATGAGACCATCCGAACGGTCGTGCGCCGTCTGTACCACGCCCTGACACCTGGCGGATGGCTGATCGTCGGGCACGCCGAAGCGCGTTCTGATTTCTTCGCTGCGTTCGAGACCATCAACTGCCCTGGAACTGTAATCTATCGCAAGCCGCTGCATGCACCACTGTTCGAGCATCCTGCGCCTTTGATCACGCCGTCGCCATTGCGCCCGCCATTACCGACAGCGGAACATGCGCCATCCGGCGCAGAGAGCGCTCGTTCTGCAGCATCTATCCCTTCAACGTCGGCAGCTGACGCCAATGCCGCACTGCTTGCACGCGAGCGACACCCCCCCTCACATCACGAAACATCACCACGACACACGTCCGGCGAAGCGGATGTCCTCGCGGCAGCTCGCCAGGCAGCCGATCGCGGCGATCTGCAGACCGCTCTGCACCTGTGTACCACGATGATAGAACGACAACCACTATGCGCCGAAGCGCACCTGCTGACCGGACAGATTCTTGAGCACCAGGAGCGATTCGATGACGCAATCGCCGCCTATCGGCGCGCCATCTACCTTGATCACACCCTTCACCTCGCCTCCCTGGCAATCGCCGTCATTCTTCAACGAACCGGTCGCACCAGCGATGCCCGACGCTCCTATGAGCGGTTGAGTCGCGCCCTCGCAGCATTACCACCCGATGCCCCGGCGCCTTCGCTCGGCAACACAACCGTCGCTGAACTCCAGGCATTCATTCAACGCCAAGTGGAAGCGTTACGCCCCTGATTCGCCGCAGCAGATAGTGGTTTCCTCGTAAACACATTGCGCGCAGCGCGGCGTCAAAGCGCGCCAGGACGCAGTTCGTGACAATCTACAATGCAAACGGGCATTCGATGCTGCATCATGCCGGCATACCATCGAAGCGGAACCATAACACCGGTGCGTATGTCGTCAGGGCAACACACAGGAATGTACAGAAAGCACGCCGTCGTATGCAGCTTCGTGCTCGCCAGACCTGACTATGACAGTCGGTACCTGGTCACCACGTGCTGAAGCGACTGTGCAAGCGTGTTCAGATCCTGTGCGGCGCGTTCCGCCTGGCGCGTGCTGGACAGCGTCTCGCTAGCGGCTTTCTGAATGGACACTAACGCCTGTCCAATCTGATCCAGTCCGGAGGTTGCCTGTCGGGCGCTGGCAGCCATCTGCACATTGACCTGCGCACCGTTCTCGACCTCACCGGCAATCCGGTGGATGATGTCGCCAGCCTGGCTGACCAGACGGCTGCCGGTTTCCACACGCTTTGAGCCTTCCTCGGTGACCATCACCGCCGCATTGGTCGACTTCTGGATGTCGCCCAGGATCGAGCGTACCTGCACCGTCGCCTGTTTGCTACGTTCTGCCAGATCGCGCACCTGTTGCGCAACAACCGAGAAACTCCGTCCCTGTTCACCGGCGCGCGCTGCTTCGATCGCAGCATTGAGCGCCAGCAGATTGGACTGATCGGCAAGTTCGGAGACCGTACCGGTGATGGTGTTAATGGTCTGCGCCTGACTGGCAAGCGAGAGGATCGTCTGCGCAATCCCTTCGACGCGCTGTCGAATATCGGTCATGCTGTGCACGGTCTCTTCCACGATGGCGATCCCCTGTTGGGCGACGGTCAGCGCCGACTGCGCATCGTGCGCAAGATGATTGGCCTGATCGGCTGTCTGGCGTGCAATGGCGCGCACCTCGTCGAGCGCGGCCATGGTCTGCGTCACAGCTGTGGATTGTTCATTGGCCGCTGCTGCCTGCTGGGTAGTAGTCGCCAGAATCTGGGCAGCCGCCGTTGCGATAGCATTTGCAGCTTCTTGCGACTGGCGATGCATGGTGCGCAGACTTTCAATCATCTGGTTGAGACCTTCACCCAATTGACCCAGTGCATCACTGCGATCAATGTGGAGCGTGCGTGAGAGATCGCCGTTTGCGACACGCTGTACAAACGCCAGGTACTCGGACACGCTGCGTTCGAGCGCTGTGCGGCGCTCAGCTTCGATGCGCTGGAGACGCTGCGCTTCCGCCTGCGCCGCCTGCGCTTCGTTGATGCGCGCTTCCAGCGCATCCGCCATAACATCGAAGTTGTTCGCAAGAATGCCAACCTCATCATTCTGCTGCATCCGCAATCGTTGCCTCAGATCGCCCTTCGCAATTGCGCTTGCTATCTCCACCAGTTGGAACAACGGTCGGCGCACTGATCGCTGGACAAACCAGAGCGTGACTGCAATTGCAACCGCTGCTGTTATTGCAGTGACCAGCAGCGAATAGTTGGTCTGTTCACGAACGACGCGGTAGAACTGCTCGATCGGCACGCGATGGATGTAGTACCAGTCAACCGAGCGCATTTTGCGCATTACCGACTCCCCTGTTTCTCCGGAGTTAAGTTCGCCCTGGAAGAAATAGCGCTCTTCAATGCGTCGATCAAGCAGATCGACCCCCTGCCTGACCTCAGGCATCGATGAGGCGCTCTGGATCAGGCTGGCAGTATTGCTGCCGAATCGGCGGTTACTGATCATGTCACCTGCAACGATCGGGTCGAGCGGCGCAGTCGGATGAAAGAGCAGGTTCGGGAAGTCGGGAATAGAAAGACGAACACCGTGGCGGTCAATAATCGTGCTATAACTCCCGGCGCCGCTGCGATTAGCGTCCATCTTGACCAGGCGATGAATATCGTCGAGGGGTGTTCGCCCGTCGACAATGCCGATGAGCTGGTTGTTCGCTCCATAAACCGGAGCTGTAAAATGGAGGTAGACCTGCTCCTCCTCTGGATCGGCGGTGACGTCCGAGATTGCCGGCGTGCCGCGCTGAGCGCTGGCGACTTCAGGCTGCCGGCTGCGGTCTTGACTGAGCAGCGCCGGGTTTGTGCTGAGCACTGTCATCCCTGCCGTATTCAGCAGTGACACTGCATCGTAATTAAACGTGCTCTGCGCTGCATTAATGACCGTCTGCCCGCGTTCTCGCGCTTCAGGATCATCCTGCGCAGCAAGCATCGCGCGCACGAGCGGCAGCTGCGCAATCAACATAACGCCAGAGCGCCGGTCCTGCAGATACATTTCGACACGCTCGATGCCATTGAGGGTCTGGGTATCGACCTGGTGACGCGCAGTCGCGATAGCATTCTGAGTTGCGACCGAATTCGTGAGCATTGTGAGCGTCAGCATTGCCGTCAGCGTGATTGCAATGGTGAAGAGCGCCAGTCGCACGCTCAGGGATCGGGTCAGGGAAAGCGTACTCTGCACAGCCAGCCTCCTTGCTCTGAGGTGAACATAGCCGCCGGGCGTGCGGGCCTCTCGCCCGCATCCCCAGGTCTGTTTTCATTGCGGCGGTGTGCGCCATGCGCATGACCGTCTCATCCGATAGGTGAAGCGATATCTGATGATTGTATTGAATTCGGTATGCAGGCGAGGCAACCTTGCTCGAACGGCACAGACGCGGCATCTATCGAGTGTGTGAAAGACACGGAACGTGGCGCGCAGAAGCGCACGTGCTGATATTGATGTATCATGCCATTGACTCGACGGCAAGAGTCGAAGTGTGCACAAAATGGCAACCAATTCGCTAACAATGCCTGCACTGCAGAACACAAAAACGCTGCAGGCTGTTCAGCTCTGCAGCGTGTCCCGCCTCCATCGCAGCGCACAATCGCTAATTCCTGAAACCTGCCTGCTTCATGTCCTGCTGGTCAATCTCAACCAGCGCCTCATCGAGCAACGCTGCAGCGCCATAGTCGCGGTTGGCGAGGAAGAGCGCGCGGGCGCGGATCAGACGATCGCGGGCGCGATCAATGTCGCCGAGGTGGAAGAGCGCGTTCCCCTG
>JBEPYG010000173.1:1333-2419 GCA_041641515.1 Roseiflexus sp. | reverse complement strand
AGCAGGCGCCCGTACCAGAGCGGTTCGTACTCCTGATCGCGGCTCGCCAGCGCCTCGTCGTACAAACGCACCGCTTCAGCCAGATGATCGGCAGGAGAAGCAAGAGACGAAATACGCAGTGCGTTGGCAAGCGTGACCTGTGCATTGAGCCACTGCTCGTAATGTGTATCACACGTGTAGACCCGGAGCGACTCGCGCAACGACTGGATCGCCCGTTCGCGCAATACCTGATCGCCGTTGCCTGCGGGTGCAAGCGCCAGGATCGTCAGCGCCAGCCGGTAATGCGCCAGCGCATAGAGGTCGGGAGTGCGCTCGATCGAACAGCAGCGCAACGCTTCGTGGAACCACTCATACGCTTCGCTCAGTAATGCGCGTTGCTCGCTGGCAAGGTCGTGGCACAACATCCCCAACCGCACCGCCAGATACGCGCGCAGTTCGAGGCGACGCCCCCCGTCGGTCAGTGTCACGGCATCGCGCAGCGCCTGAATCGCCGCTGCCGGCTGGTGGACGCCGGCATAGACTGTCGCCAGCTGATCGAGAATCTGCGCGGCGCACAATGGCGAAATCCGGCGAACTTCTTCGACCGCCCGTTGCAGCGCTGCAATAGCTACATCGTACTGCTGACGGGCAAGCGCCGCTGCAGCATGCGCCGGGAGGACGCACGCCGCAATTTCGCCGTGCACTGCATCCGCATCAGGCGGAGCATCGGTCAGTCCGCCCATGTATGCCACGAGATCGAGCAGAGTGGCCAGATCGCCGTGCAACCGCTGGCGCAGACGCGGATAGACATCCGGGTCGCTCTGCAGCACAAAACGATTGTAGTGCGCTTCCGGTGAGGGATCATGCGCCAGCGCGCGCAAGGCGCTCTCGCGATCATTTGCCAGCGCCAGAACGTAGAAGCGCAGCGCATCAGGCGTTCGTTCCGGAGGTTGCCCGGCGAGCAGGGCAGCACAGACCTCTTCGGCGCCGGCAACGGGCGGAATCACCAGATACCCCGTCGGTGCAGGAAAGATACCGAGCGGTTGTGGGCGAAGCGATAGATGCACCATAACGCCTCCTTCAGGAGTCCTCCCGTGTCAGTCGGCT
>JBEPYG010000173.1:0-1323 GCA_041641515.1 Roseiflexus sp. | reverse complement strand
ATCGCTACAGGCGCCATTGTCTTTCGCGATAATGCTAGCGCCAGACGGTCACGACGCTGTGGCTTCCGGCGCGTTCTCTTCATATTCCAGCGCCGTCAGTTCGATCTCCTGCCCCGTCACGATGCGTCCGCATGGCGCGTCGCAACGCGGACAACGAAACCGCTGCGGATTGGGCAACGTCACCACTGCATCACAGTCGGCGCAGTACGCCTGCAATGGCACATCTTCAATCTCCAGGCGCGCCCCCTCCAGACGTGTTCCGACAGTGGCGACATCAAACCCAAACAAGAGCGCATCACGGACCACTCCCGACAGCACCCCCAGCCGAAGGTGAACCACGGTAACCCGCGTGACGCCTGCCTTTGCCGCCGCTTCTTCGGCGATCTCGACCAGACTGTGAGCAATCGATAGTTCATGCATACGCTGACGCCGGTTGCAAGGCGCACGAATCCAGTCAGGCGCACACCCGTCAACGCTGACGCCGGCTGCTTTCATACTCTGGCGCGGATCGGTGCGGCAGACATCACATTGCAGAACACGGAGATTCCTTGAGGCTATTATAGTGAGCCGCTGAAGAAAGCGCCGGTTAACGAATCACAACCAAGGGAGAGTATACGACAACAAAACAGCGGGATTGCGTTGTGATGCAGCGCCATCATGGACACAATCTGAACAAAAGGTATGCGTTTTCAGTCGAAGAGCGATAATTGCTTGCCATGCATGTCGCTCGACCAGTGCAACAGCGCGCGCCGCGGCAATGCCGCTACGCCGAGGTACCGCACACCGGCAAGCGCCAGCACCCCACGCACCACCTGTTCAGCGATTTGCGGTGAATTGGCTTCCTGAGACAAATGCGCCAGCCAGGCGCTGCGCCGTCGTCCATCACTCCCCAATCGGGCAAGCAGACGTCCGGCGGCGATATTGTCCAGATGCCCGGTTGAGCTGGAGATGCGATGCTTGACGACTTCCACATATGGCGCACGCCACAATTTCTCCTGATCGTGGTTCGCTTCGATGATGACCAGATCAGCCGGGGTCAATCCCTCCACAATCGTGTCATTCCAGTGCCCCAGGTCAGTCGCGACTCCGACGCACCATCGGCCTGCGCTGATGGTGTATCCCACCGGTTCGGCGGCGTCGTGCGGCACCGGGAAACTGCACACGCCGAAACCGGCAATCGTCACGGCGGCGCCGGTCGCCAGTTCCTGAACAGGTGCGCCCTCCAGGTTTTGCGCCAGTGCAGCCAGCGTCGGACGGTTCGCGACCACTGGAATGCTGTACCGTCGCGCCATCGGTCCGGCCGAGAGCGTGTGATCGCCATGC
>JBEPYG010000172.1:0-9386 GCA_041641515.1 Roseiflexus sp. | reverse complement strand
AGCTGCGCTTTCAACGAGCGTGAACATCGAAGCCGGCTCCTGCGTGAAGCCCAGGATAATGGTATCGCCGTTATCGGTGCGCTCCCACTCATAGGCATTGGCAGTGATGTACTCGGTCGGATCAGGCTTGAGCCCGCTCAGATTCTTGCTCCAGCCATACGCTTCGAGGCGCTGGAACAACGGCAGGCTGACCATATCCTTCGTGAACTCGATCTGGAACGCCTTATAGTTCTTGATGCGCTCGTCGCGGTTCAGCGTATTGTTAGCTGCCGTAATGGCCCGGCTCGCAGTCTCGTTGCACCAGCCCATGTAGTTCTGCCCATTCCAGTTGTTTTCGGGCAGCGGGATCTGGTCGCAGGCGTACAGGGTTCGACCACCCGGATCCGCCTCGCCGACCCAGGCGAACGCGCCGATTTCAAAGTCACGTCGACGCAGACCTGACGCGCCACCGAACCACCAAGATGCCGGGGCATGCTTGCGGATGATTTGGATGCCACAGTTCGTTAGCAGCTGCTTCTCGAGTACAGTAGCCCAAGTGATGCGGAACTGCGCATTCGTCGTTGTGAATTCGAGTGACAGCGGTACACCATCCTTTGAGCGTACGGTGGCGCCCTCTGGCAACGTCCAGCCTGCCTCGTCCAGCAGTGCTTTGCCCTTCTCGGGGTTGAACGGATAGGTCACAATGCCATCCGCTTCGCTGGCAGCCGCCCAGTGCGTCTTCGGCAGGTTCGTGTCCATCAGCAACCCTTCCTGCTGCTCAGGAGTCAGGTAGCTGTAGACTGACTGGATCAGCTCAGGCCGATTCGTGCAGTAAGCGATCGCCTGGCGCACACGCACATCGCCAAGAATCGGGTGCGGTGTGGTGAACGCTCCAGGCGCTGCTGTTGGCGCTTCCGCCACGACCGTCTCACGCACGACCACTGTTTCGCGGACCGGCTCGGCGGTTACAACGACCGTCTCGCGGACCGGTTGCGCAGCGCCGCCACCGCCACACGCCGCCAGGATTGGCACGACAAATGCGAGCAGCATCGCAAGCGCAATTTTCTTATCGAGAATCTTCATGGAAAGAACGCTCCTTTCTGCGGTCTTCCAAACAGAGAACAGCGGAATCTTCAGTCGGGAATCTGCGAGCAGTTCCTCATGCATGGTTCGACTCGATAGGCGCCTCCTTTACTGGTGACAGATCGTTTCCAAAGATCATGCCGGATCATCGGCACAGATGGTATAGCATCGAGACAGGGGGCGCAGGGCTGTGGGAATGCCTGCTGCAGAAGCGCCCGCAGAAATGGCTACGAGTTGCTGGAGATGGAGAACCGCCAACTGCGAGCCATCGCCCCGCCTGCCTGGACGCGCCAGAAAGCCTTTTTGATTCATGTGCTCATGAACGTTAATGATTGCGTGAAATGGTAACACGCTGCCACGTTGATGTCAAGCCAAAAACCGTACCCCCCCGCAACGACTCAAGCGCGCCACCGTGCAAAACGATTGACAATGCGCATCAAAGCGCTACAATACAGTGTAAAGGCATGCCAATGTACACGCTTACACGCACAACTGCTGCTCTGCCCCTCGTGCTGAACGCTTCACGCCTGCTGGCTGGCGATCAGGCGCTGACCGTGCGCCTGATTGGGGTGTTCGATGTGTTGCGGCAGGCAATAACGTTCCACGATGGTCGCATGACCTGGTGGCAGCGTGAGCCGGTTACCGCCGCCACAGGCGAACAATGGTATGCGCCGAATGGCTGGAGCATCCCCTGGAGCGATGATGTCCTGCGCGAGGTCATCGAGCAAGGCAAGCCCTGTCAGAACGCCACTCACAATGCTATTGTCCATTATGGCGCGCCGATCATCTGGAATGGTCAGTTGTGGGGCGTGCTCGAATTGCGCGGTAGTGAACTGCATGTCGGCAATGAGGAACAGGCGCTGATTGATGCGCTGTCCCCACTGCTGGCGGCCGCCATTGCTTCAGATCGCGGCGGGGGTGAAGCGTTAACTGCACGGCAACAGCGCGTGATCGAGACATTGCGCGCCGAACTCGAGGCGCCGCTTGACCTTGGCAATCTGCTGACGTTCCTGCTGCGTTGGGCGCTCGATGCCACCGGCGCCGAGGCCGGTGCTATCGCTCTGGTCGATCGTGAGCGGGGTGAGCTGGTGCTGCAGGCATACGAAGGGTACGGCGGTGATCCGTTCAACCGCGATGCCTTTGGTGAAATACAGCGGCGCTGGAGCTGGCATATTGGCGTCGCCGGAAAGGTTGCACGTACCGGTCGCGCGACGCTGCTGCGCGATGTGTCGCGCGACCCGGATTACCGGGCATTCGCACCGGAAGTGCGCGCCGAACTCGCTGTGCCGATTGGCGCTGACCCGCCGCTCGCCGTGCTCCTCCTTGATAGCCCGCGCTCAGCGGCGTTCGGCGACGGCGAAGTGGCGTTTGTCGATGCGCTGTGCAACCTGGCGGTCAATCCGCTGCGCCGCGCGATCCACTATCAGCAGGTGCTCGAAACCAGCGCGCACCTCGGTCAGGTCTTCGCCAGCATGCCCAATGGTCTGGTGCTGATGGATCAGCAGGGGCGCGTGTTGCGTCACAATCCGGCGTGGCTGGCGATCTGGGGGTTGCCGCCTGATTCGATGCGCGACCCGTTCTATATTCCGCTCGATCTCGTACCGCTGTTGCTGCCGCGCCTGCGCGACCCGCTGGCGCTGACGGAACTGTGCGCTGAAGGGCAGCGTTCGCCCGCCGAGGTGCAGTCGCTGCTGGTGCGTCTGAACAATCCGCATCAGGAGTTGATGCTCCTCTCGGCGCCAACGCGCGACAGTTTTGGATCGCTGACCGGCAGGCTCTGGATCGTTAGCGATGTGACGCGCGAACGCGAGGCGGATCGCCTGAAGAGCGAATTTCTGTCGATCGTGTCGCACGAACTGCGCACGCCGCTCACGTCGATCATGGGGTACACCGAACTGCTGCTGGCGCGCAATTTTACCCCCGGCGAACAGCATGAATTCATCAAAACCGTGTACGATGAGGCTAACCACCTCTATCAGATTGTCGAAGACCTGTTAGGGGTCACGCGCCTGGAAGCCGGAAATGTGCGTCTCGACCGGTGGGCTGTATCGTTGCGCCAGATCATCGGTGATCTGGTGACTCACCTCAGCAATCAGATCAGTGGCAAACACACCATGCTGATAGATATTGCGCCACACCTGTCGCCCGTCTACGCCGACCGCGATAAGGTCCGGCAAGTGCTGGTCAATCTGATTACAAACGCGGTGAAATACTCACCGAACGGCGGTGAGATCCGGCTTACGGTCACAGAAGATGCCGAACTGCCGCCCGACCATCCGAAAGGGCAGTTTGTACGCATTGCGGTCAGCGACCAGGGGATCGGTATTGCACCCGAGGATTTGCCGCGCATCTGGGAACGCTTCTACCGTGTCGATAACGGCAACACCCGCCGCATCGGCGGCACCGGACTCGGCCTGTCAATCGCCAAAGCGCTCGTCGAACTGCACGGTGGGCGCATCTGGGCTGAAAGCAAACTCAACAAGGGCAGCACCTTCTACTTTACCCTTCCGGTAGCGACAGATCTGGTGCGACGGTGAACGTTCGCACGTTCCTGCGTTTCAGACCCGCGAGGTCGGGATGTGCAGCGATCGTGGCGCGGGCATAACACCTTTGTCAACGAATAGGCAACGAAGAAACGAATGTCGTGCGCGCCTGCCCCGCTCGTTGCGAGATTGCACGTTCGCACGTTCCACGTTCACCGTTCGACGTCCACCGTTCCCAGGTCAATCGGTCCTGCATCATTGATCGGTGTCATGGTCGTGGCATCGTACATCCCCACCAGCAAACGATACACCCCCGGCGCAACCGTCTCGGGTATGAATAGATCCTGATCGTCACGCACGAGATCGCCCGGCGCCCACCCGCTGGTTGGGCGTCGTCCTTCGAGTGGCGGCACGTCGCGTTGCGCCACTTTATTGCCCGCTTCATCGACCAGGTGCACATACACGGTATAATCCAGCGGCAATGGACGTGTGGCGCGCCAGAAAAGCGCGAGCGGCAGCGCTCCACCCGCCTGCGCCCGCCCCGGATGGCGATACCCCTCCAGTACAATTGCGCCCACCCCAAGCGTCGCCCCCGACGGCGTGCGCGGTTCGACGGTAACATCCGGCGCCCCGGTGTCGAAAATTGCCAGGTTCGGACCATGCCGTTCGCCATCGCGCAGAAACCGCGCCGCCGGTTCGCCGAACGCTGTCAGCGCCGCGGCTCCGGTCTCGCGGTCGAGATGCACGACAACGAAGCGAATCCCCTGATCGCGATACCAGCTCGGTTCGTGGCGAATTGCCGGTTCACCTCCGACTGCCCGCAACCGGGATGCCAAAATGAGCGTGTTGTCCTCGATCCAGACCCGCTCCCCGTCCATCAACCGCGCTTCCAGCCATTCCCCTGCCAGCATGCGCGTCGTTGGGCGAGAACGCAGGATTTCGTCGTAAACCGCCTGTGCCAGCGGTTCAGCCGCAAGCAGGAGTGCTCCTGCCAGCAAGAGCGCTGTGCGACTCCCTGCCATGCGTCGCACAAAAACCTCTATTGACGACCGCCGCGTATCTGCCGGTTGAACAACCACAGTGGCGAGCTGTGCAACCAGCCATTCGACCGCAACGACCGCTAGCGCTGCCGCCAGAATGCACAGGAATGGAAGCAAAGGCATCGCATTGCGGAAGAACACGACCTTGACGCTGGTCAATTGCAATAGTGCAGGAACCACGACCGCGAGGGTCAGCACATCAGCCGGCCGATGGCGTAGAAACGCCAGGATCACCCCACCCAGACACACCCATGCCAGCAGCGTCCCTTCACGGGTCAGCGCCCACCAGTAGAAGAGCGCCGGTTGATCCGACTCGGCGCCGGGATGCCCCTCAAAGCGGTAGTGCGCGATGATGCCGGCCAGATCGGTCAGAATGCGAGGAAGGTCGCGCAACCAGAACGGTACGCCGAGGGTGAAACCGAGCAGAACGCCAAGAAAGGCGGTGGGGAGGACGTTGAACATTAAGCGTTGAACGTTGAACGTTGGACGCTGTACAGCGAAGACGGCGGCGACCAGCAACGCGATGATAAGCGATCCGGCGTTCCATTTGGCGGCGGTTGCCAGACCAACGCCGAAGCCGGCCAGGAATGCTGGGGCGAGAATGCTCCGGTGAGCAGCGAGCGCCTCCTTCGAGGTCGTATGCTGTGGCGTAACACCGCCGAGGCGGGCAATTGCAAGAAACGCCGCCAACGTAAAAAACATTGCCGGCGTATCGGTCGTCACATAGTGCGAGTCGCCGGTGACCGCGGGCATGACCGCGATCAGTGCAGCTGCCAGCAGTCCGGCGGCATTGCCGTAGAGCATCCGCCCTGCCAGGAATGTCAGCGCTATCGCGCCCACACCGAGCGTTGCCGTCAACGCGCGCGCCCAGACATAGAACTGTACCGGGTCGATATCGGCAGGGGTGCGGTAGAGACCGGCGCCTGCGCCCCATATGAAGTGCGCCGCTGCCACACCAGTCTGCATATATGTGTAGAGCGTTGGGTAGGTGTAGGAAAAGGGCGTATAATCACCGGTCCGCAGCATACGTAGCGCATCGTCGGCAACCGCCCATTCATCAGGATGCTCGAAGTACGGCAACCCAAAGCGCAACCCCCAGAAACGTAGCAACGCTGCCACTGCCAGAATGCTTGCCAGCGCTACAGAGAGGCGTGTCACACGCACACGCGCCAGTACGCCGGGTTGTACTGCAATCGATGCCAGCAATGCCAGCGCCAGCGCGCCCTGCAACGGCGCCGCAGCTGCACCGAGCACGCCGCGCCCCAGCGCCAGCGACAGAAACAGCGCCAGCGCCAGCGCCCCAGGCGCAGCGCGCACTAGGCGCACTCTGCTCCAGCGCGCCGGCACAGCTGTGTGTGGTTCAATAGGAAGATTCGCCATGCCCGGCATTATAGTCCATGTTTCGCAGTGCAGGAGATGCGGATGCCCTGTGGCGCGCGGGTGATCGATACGGGGGCGAACGTGGTGCTGTTCCGTGGAAGAGCGAAGCACTGTTCATGACACTTCATCACGCGCGAATCCCTTGGCACAAGCTCTTGACTTAATGCCGGTTCAAAGGTATTATTGTTATAACGTTATAACATATTGTGAGATTTTATGTCTATTATTGATCGAAAATCACCTGTGCCCTTACACTACCAGCTCAAACGACACTTGCTCGAAAAAATCGAATCTGGCGAATGGAAACCGAACGACCTGATACCCTCTGAGCAAGAGTTGCAG
The DNA here is from genome assembly GCA_041641515.1 of Roseiflexus sp. Taxonomy (GTDB): domain Bacteria; phylum Chloroflexota; class Chloroflexia; order Chloroflexales; family Roseiflexaceae; genus Roseiflexus. The sequence continues at coordinate 3,079 of JBEPYG010000172.1, read as the reverse complement.
GATATGTTTGGTTTGAGCCGCATTACTGTGCGCAAAGCGTTGAGTGACCTTGTGTACGAAGGGTTGTTAATCCGCGAGCGCGGACGCGGCACGTTTGTCGCTCCTCCCAAAATGACACACAATCCGTATGGACGCATGAGCCTGACCGAATTTATGATCAAGCAGGGCATCCGCCCTGGCTGGCAGGTGATCGAAAAAGGCTTCTGCCAGGCCAGTAAAGAAGTGGCTGAATACCTCAACCTGCCGGTCAAGTCCCGCGTCTATAGAATACATCGCCTCCGTCTAGCTGATGATGAACCGATTGGACATCATATTGCGTATCTGCCAGAGTCACTTTCTCGTCGGATCAATGAAGCAGGATTACTCGAAGGCGGATCGCTCAATTACCTTGACCATCTGCCGCTGATGCAGAACAGTCGGGCCAGGCGTTCCATCGAGGCGGCGCCTGCCTCTGAGATCGATGCGAAACTGCTTCACATTGAGCCTGGCGCTCCCATCTTAATAATCGAGCGTATCGTGACCAGTGCTACTGATGAGCCAATTGAGTTTTTGCAAGCTCGTTATCGCGGTGATCGCTTCAAGTACCAGATCAGCGATTGAGTATCCCAAGAGCAGAAGTGGTTATCGGTGCTCTACAGAATTGTGAACGCTCAAGTGAGCGCTTCAGGAGAGAACCTATGACTATCAAAAACTATGGCGATCCAGCATCTACTGTTCCCTACCAGTGCTTCATGGGGCGTTGGGAGGGGTTATGTAAGACCTTTAGCCCCCAAGGTGAGTTTCTTGAGGCTGCTGCAGTACATATGGATGTGTATTGGAATGAAGTAGGTAAGAGCTGGCACTTAATGGAAGACTTTGATAATCTGTATGAAGTGGGCAGAACCGTGTTTCATTCTGATATTTTCGTGGACGGAAAGTATTGCTGGACGATAAGCGATCAAATTACCCTCCATGGTACCGAATTAACTCCTTACAACTACGTTTTCGTGATTGATAGTAAAGTTTCCAATACTGTCGTTTATAACAACCATTACTTCATTGATCTCAATACCCGTCGAATCATCACCCACAAACTTCGCGATGGTAAGACGCATGTTTTCCAGATTCAAGACTTCGTTAGAATACAACAACCTGTTCGATAAAAAGAAAAGGATATCCCATGATCGTTCAGTCTTCTCCTGAAGGTCAACCTCATTTTGTTATTGAACAGATCGACCACGCCCGCTCTTGCGGGCAGCTGGCGCGTGCGTTTGGAAACGCCGATTTTCTTCCTCCTGAACCGCGCGACCTTATCATCTATCTTGTTGATCATCACGATGAAGGCTGGATCCCGATTGATGCGCTCTGTGAACTATCGCCGATTACAGGGCTACCTCATCATCTGACCCAAACGCCCATTCCATATCTCATTCAAACCAGCAAAGGATCACCTGATTTCAACGAAAACTACCATCCTTACTGCGGTCTCCTCTCGTCCATGCACACATATGGGTTGTTCAACGGACGCTATGGTCTCTCTGATTTCGTTTTCATCGACAACATTCCAGCCGAGCATCGGGCTATCGCTGATTCAATGCTCGCGGATGAACTTACCCGGCAGGAGCGCCTGAAAACTATTTTGTCCGCCGATTCGGCGACGAAAGCGTGGATTGATGAGGAAGCTTTGTTGCGTAACTATAAATTGTTACAGTTTTTTGATACGTTGGGTCTCTATTTTCACATGAATCACGCTGATAAACGTCAAGAGAGCAGGTTTCTCAACGTACCAGACGGTAAAGGATCTGATCACACAATTGTCATATTTCCGCGCCGAAATGGTTCGTATATGCTCACTCCTTGGGTGTTTTCGGGAGATTCGCTCGAAATAGTTGCTATGGGTCGCTATATCATGCCACAACCTTCTGAGGCAGATTTCAGACGATTGTTTGTCAGCATGCCTAAGGAGCGGCAGGTGTACCGACTGGTTCGCAATTGATCCGGACAAACTGACTGTTGTTGCCAGTTAATTGAGCACGCCTCGTAAACGTATGACAACGCCGGTGAAAGAATTTACACAGGGCATTGGGCGCTGGACGGGTAGCGCTGAAGTGTTCGACGCACAAGGGCATTTTCTGGGTAATGGCTCAGATTATCGCCATGTGCAGAAGCTAGAGCATGGTCGGGTGCGGATCGATGTCTCATTTGTTGGACCATTCAAGCACAGCGGGCACTACTTCATTCAACAACGTGAAAATGCGCGCTGGTATGAAGGTCCGGCTAACATCGGCTATGCTGAGACGCTAAGCGAAAACTTGGTGGATGCGCACGCCTACTGGCCGGCGCTGGGAATGAGTCAGCGTTTCTTTTTGATGGTCGTGGATGACAGTGTACAGCTTTCGCTGGCTCAGATGTCACGCGGTGAGCACCTGATGTATGTTGTGGTTGGACAGAATCAGCGAGTTCCACAGGAAAATCCAGATCTCCAGCCTCTGGTCGTCAGTGGCGCTCACTATGACCTGCGGGACGATCCTGCCGCCGGTCACGGCGAGGTCTTCTTGCACCGGACTGGCGTCTGGCGCGGCAGCGTGCAGGCGCTCGACGAAGACGGTCGGTCAATCGGTTGTTTCTCGTACACCGAAACCTTCCAGTCGGCTACGCCTTCGACGTTTGTGCTCAACCTGCAAGGCGGCGCTTTTGATGCACCGCTGCGCACGTTGTCATGTGTCACCAATCAATGGCAGGCGTGGACGACGGGGGACTCCGATGTCGTTGGCAGTTATTCCTTGAGCGGCGGTCGTGCCTTGAGCGGTCAGTTCTATCATCGGCAGATTGGCTTACGATGCTGGTGGCGACAGGTTGCAACTCTGGACGGCAGCCGCAAAGCGATTGTGCAGCACTGGTATCGCGGCGGCCGGCGCATTGGCGTACAGTTTGGCGTGCTGGAGTTTGCAAAGGTCTGGTGAGAGAACTATGTGCGCGTCTTCCGCCTTCATTGGTTCGTGGCTAGTAACCGAATATGTTTACACGCCAGCCGGTGAGTATGTCGGCTGTATCCATCAGCGCCGCATTCTCCAGCCGCATGGCGATATCATTCGTGTCA
>JBEPYG010000171.1:0-9392 GCA_041641515.1 Roseiflexus sp. | reverse complement strand
CGTTGCCGTATGCCCGTTGCGCCATAGACGCTGCATCGCTTCGATCAGATGAATGGCGCCTTTGTCGTATGCCAGCGCGCCAATGAAGAGTACGAGCGGTCCGTCGATGCGCTGGTCGATGCGGAACCGTGCACCATCACCCCCCTGAATCTCCTCCGGCGTCACCCCGACGCCAACAACCCGCAATCGGTCGTGCGGGACACCCTGCACCGCCAGGAAGTCGCGTTCCACATTGGTCATGACGATCACACGATCACTCCGGCGCAGCAGATCGATCTGGTGGCGCATGCTGTAGTAGCGCACGATTGCGCGATTACCAGGCTCACCGAGGTGGATGAATGGCGTACAGATGAATGGAACGTTACGCCGCTGCGCATACGCAAACACCGGCAGAATGGCAAAATCGAGCGTGATGTTCGTCGCATGCACCAGGTCGAACGGTCCGTACTGCTCGAAGAATGCCGCGACGCCGGGCCACTGCGGCGTCCACAGCGCCAGACGGCGGAGCAGCGACGTCGTGTTTGGCAGACGTGAGATCTCGGTCATCAGGCGACGCAGCGCTGGATAGAGGACTGGCGGGCCTGGTCGACGACGAATGGGCAGACGAACGATCTGCACACCGTTGAACGTTTCGACCGGTATTTCAATGCGGCGGCGTCCTGACATCCAGATATGTTCAAGGTCGCAGGCATCGGTGGCGAGAACGGTCACACGATGCCCTTCCGCCGCAAGTCGCTCGCCGATCTCGCGGAAATAGCGACCCGCTCCGCTTGCCACGGGATGGTAGAGTTGAACGCTGTGGAGGATGCGCACTACTTTCCCCAACTCAAGCCAGAGGCGGCGTCGGCGCGCAACCCGATGCTGACCTGGCGCGGCGTAGATGCCTGCAAGCTATCACCGATCACACGCAGGTCAGCGACCCACAGATCGAACCCGATCTCGCCGGGAGCAACCGCCAGGAATGCGACCATCCGTCCGTCGGGCGAGAATGCCGGGGCGCGCGCCCTGCCGATGCTCGTCAGTCGCACGACTGCCCCGCCAGATGCCGGTACGGCAAAAATGTCGGTGCGGTCGCCATCGCGCCCGGCGAATGCCAGCCAGCGCCCATCGGGCGAGAACGCCGGGTCATAACTCTGCGGCGGGATGCCAGGCAATGGCGTCGTGGCTCCGGTTCGGCGGTCGTAGCGCAGGATCTGCGCGGCGCCGCCGGTGGTTGCCGGTTCGAGCACAAACACGATCGCCGAACCGTCGGGAGCATACGCCACCCGCCCAACGTGTCCTGTATCATCGGCATAGATCATCTGACGCGCACCACCGGCCTGCGCCGGGATGGTAAAGAGCGCCAGATGGTACTCGGCTGCCGGCGAACCGGAGGGCGGACCGTACTGCGATGCGAACGCAATACTCGTTCCATCGGGAGCGAACGAGGGATAGAATGCCCAGATACTTTCACGGATGCGTTCAAAACTGTTGCGCGGTCGGTCGGACCCATTATTGGTCAGGCGCAGCGGCGCGCCGCCATCCAGCGACAGCACCATCAGGTCGCTGAAACTCTGGTCACGCTGCACGAAGACGATCCGGGTTCCATCGGGCGACCAGGCGGGATGCAGCGATGCGCCATCACTGGTCAGGGGGCGGCCAGTCTGATCCTGCCACATCCAGACATTCCCGTCGCGCACGAAGAGGAGGCGACCGGGCAGCCGTGCGCCAGCTGCGATAACCGTTGGTTGTGGAGCGCCAGGTTGCGCCGACGGCGGCGTGACCGGCAGCAACGCTGACGACGTTGGCGCGGCATCAGGCGCAGGGGTTGCACAGGCGGTCAGAAGGGCAAGCAACAGGCAGATCAGAGCGCAGCGCATGGTCATACCTGATGGGGAGCAGCGGGCAACGCAGCGCGTCGAACGATCCAGCCAAGCAGGCGCTGCCACATCCGGCGTGTGCGAGGCGGCGCGGCGCGCAGCAGATCATCGGCGGGCGGGGTGTGCGGCAGCAGCGCGTAGAGCGCCCCGGGAGCGACGGCAAACGTCATGGGTGTGAAACCGGATTGATCGCCATCGACCTGCACGGGCAGGACGCCGCGGGTATCGATATGGATCGTGCGTGCGCGATGATATTCGATGCGCGGATCGAGATTGTAGCGCTGGCGCATAATGGAGAGCAGGCGCAATGGCGCTTCCGCCAGGCTATCGCCTTTGATGATGCACACATCGAGCAGTCCGTCATCGATGCAGGCGCGCGCTGTTATCTTGAAGACCCCGCCGTACAACTGGCTGTTGCCGATAACCACCAGCAGCACCCGTCCGCGAATAACACGTCCATCGAGCGATATCCGCGCCCGCCGTCCGCGATAGCGCAGCGCCAGGTCGAACGCACGCACCACATACGCCAGCGCTCCCAGGCGTCGCTTTTCATCGCTGCGCACTTCACGAACAACAGCTGCATCGAACCCGACGCCAGCCATCAACAGGAAGAAGCGATCACCGGCACGCCCAAGATCGATGCGTCGTCGGCGCGCCTGGAGCAACACTTCGGCGGCAGCGCGCGGTTCGAGCGGCAGCCCCAGTTCACGCACCCAGACATTGACCGTGCCGACCGGCAGCGCCGCGAGCGCGGCGCGCGTTCCTGCCAGACCATTGATGACCTCGTTGATCGTGCCATCGCCGCCGGCCGCCGCAACGACATCATACCCGCTCAGCGCCGCTTCGCGCGCCAGCCGCGCGCCATCGCCAGCCTGGCGGGTCATTTCGACATCGACCGTCCATCCATTCGCCAGCCACACATCGCGCGCAGCGTCGACATTCTGCCGCAACGCTGCAGCTTGCCCTGCGAACGGGTTCAGCACAATCAACGCACGCGCGTTCTGCGGCAACGTCTCGCGTTCATCATCTGGCGCCGGCGCATGCGGTGTGACAGCAGTCAGATCACTCATCCTCATCATCATCCTCAACATCGGATGATGGCGGTTCGCTGCGGATCGTGCCAGGCGCTTCGATCCAGCCGCGGCGCAGTGCATAGAGCACTGCCTGGGTCCGGTCGTTCAGCGAAAGTTTGCGCAGGATCGACGAAATGTGGTTTTTCACCGTCTGCGTGCTGATATGCAGCGCCTCGGCGATCTCGCGGTTGCTGCCGCCCGCGGCAATGCGTTCGAGCACTTCAATCTCGCGGTCGCTCAGGGGCGTGAAGAGCGGGAACTCTATCTCTTGCAGATTGGTCATATCCTGTGGGAGATTGCGAAACTGCGACAGGACTCTGCCAGCGACCTTTGGATCATCGAGCACCACATCGTTGATGACATACTCGCCGCGCGCAACACGGCGGAGAACGTCGGCCAGCTCGTCCGGATGCACGTCCTTCGAGCGATACGCCGAAGCGCCGGCGCGTAACGCATTGAACGCCTGCTCGTCGCTCTCGTACACGCTCAGGACGACAACGCCGGCGCCAGGGTAGTTGAGGCGGAGCTGGCGGGTCAATTCCAGCCCGCTGATCCCTGGCAGATTCAGATCGACCACGACAGCATTGGGCTCCAGGTTGGGCGGAGCGTTGTTCATCCACTCCAGCGCCTCTTCGCCGGATGATGCCTCACCGACTACGACAATATCGCGGCACATGGAGAGCGCCGCGCGCACGCCCTGACGAAAGAGCGGATGGTCATCGACGATCAGCAGTTTCACGGCAGGGTTGGCGGACACGGCGGGGCCTCCTTTCCCAGATCGAGCAGCCAGCGCCGATAACTCTCTGCCGGATCGCGCAATCCTCTGATTCCAGCGGCGCAAAGAAGACGCCAGGTCTCGACCAGTGGCAGTCCGACGACGCAGGTGTAGCTGCCGACGACTGAACGCACCAGCTTGCCTCCCAATCCCTGAATGCCATAGGCGCCAGCTTTGTCGAGCGGCTCGCCTGTTGCAACATAGGCATCGATGTCGGCATCACTCAGCACAGCGATGGTCACCTGACTGGACACGAGATCGAAGAGCGGCGGCGCTTGTATCTGTCGAGCATCAATGACTGCCAGCCCAGTATACACAGTATGCGTTTTTCCCGAAAGGCGCCGCAACATCCGACGCGCATCGTCGGGATCGACCGGTTTGTTCAATCCTTCGCCTTCCAGGGTCACAATCGTATCGGCGCCGATGATAACACTATCGGGCGCGGATGCGCAAGCAGCGCTAGCTTTGCGCCAGGCGCGCAGCGTCGGATGGTCGAACAATGGCAATGCCAGCGGCGGCAGCGCAGCAACGATCTCCGGCGGCGGAGGATGGTCGTGCTCTTCGGCATCGGTGGCAATGATTCGGAACGACACGCCGAGGTACGCCAGCAATTCGCGCCGGCGCGGTGACGCAGATGCCAGCACCAGCGGCGGGGAAGGAACATTGTCTGAATCAGTCATCATTGCGCTCTGCGTTGTTCGGCGCGAAATGCTTCCAGTTCCGCGCGCCGCGCGCGACTCATAGCGTCCAGTGCGCGGCGCCAGTCGTCACGGTAAGGGCGCAGCGTTTCGACCAGCACCTCGCTGATCGCCAGGTCACGGTACCATTTGCGGTTCGCCGGTATGATATACCATGGTGCGTGATCCGTGCTGCAGCGTGTCAACGCTTCTTCATACGCCGCCATGTAGTCGCTCCAGCGTTCGCGTTCGCGCCAATCGCCAGCCGAAAGTTTCCAGGCCTTCGTAACATCCTGCTCGCGCGCCAGTAATCGTTGCTCCTGCTCTTCCTTGCTGATATGCAGGAAACACTTCACAATAATTGTACCGGTTTCTGCCAGCAACCGTTCGAAAGCATTGATCTGCTCATACCGCGCGCGCCAGACCGGTTCGGGAACGAGCGCATGGACACGCACCACCAGCACGTCTTCGTAGTGCGAACGGTTGAAGACGCCGACCATGCCGCGGCGGGGGACGACCTTGTGCACCCGCCAGAGAAAGTCGTGCGCGAGTTCCTCTTCGGTCGGAACCTTGAACGACTCGACGCGGCAACCCTGCGGGTTGAGGTTGAGCATGACATTGCGGATCGCGCCATCCTTGCCCGCCGTGTCCATCCCCTGAAGGATGAGGAGCAGCGCATGGGTTCCGGCAGCGTACAACTCCTCCTGCATCACGTCGAGTTCGGCATTGAGTTCGGCAAAACGTGCCCGACCTTCTTCTTTCGTCAGCCCCCCGTCTGCGTCCGGGGCAATGTCGCGCAACCGGACATGAACACCAGGCGCAACTTTATGCGCATACATGGATCATCTCCTTTCCGCTGCTGAAATACGCCGGCATAGTCGAGATCTGCGACAGCAGCGGGTGTCGGGCGATGCATAACACCCCTCAGTGCGCATATGCACCACAAACCTGAACGCACCGGCGGAACGCCATGGTTGAGCAGCGCCAGCGATGCCGACTCGATACACGGAGCGCTCCTGTGAGTTCAGGTATTGCGGTGGCGGCGACGGCGACGCGGGCGCTGCGGTGCAGCAGGCGACGGCGACGCGGATGATTGGGATGCGCTTTCGCCAGGGAATGCAGCGAGGTCGCCAGCACGACCCGGCGGACGTTTTGCCTGAGGCGCAGAGAGCGATCGATCCGGCGCGGCGTGCGAGTCCGATAGTTCAGCAGACAACAGATCGAAGTCGTCCTCATCGAGCAGATCGAGCGGCGGATCCTCGACGCTTTCTTCGAGCCACGCCAGCGTCTCGAGCACATCGGGGTTGTTGATCGAGTCACGCAGCAGTCGTTTTTCGCCCTGTCGCCCCTGACTCTGATCAGTGCGGCGTTCCTGGCGTTCGGCGCGCATTCTGGCGGCCGGCGTGATCCCTTCGGCATTACGACTACGCGCAACTTCACCGACGTGCCGGGTCGCTTCCTGGATCTGCGCCGGCAGAAACTCCTCCTGTAAACCGGTGCTGGCAAGCGCAACAATGACCGTCTCGCGCAGAACATTGACCCCCACCACCTCACCCGGCCCATCGGGAGTCTGCACCCACGTCCCCTTGCGCGGCATCCGGCTCTTGACGGTGACATACTGCTCATGCTCATAGGAAAGGCAGCAGAGCAGGCGACCGCACACGCCGCTGATCTTGGTCGGGTTGAGCGGCAGGTCCTGGTCTTTTGCCATTTTGATCGAGACTCGCGCGTAGTCGGGGAGGAAGGTCGCGCAGCACAGGAGGCGACCGCACGGACCGATGCCGCCGAGAAGTTTCGCCTCGTCGCGCGGTCCGATCTGGCGCAACTCGATGCGGGTGCGGAAGGTGCGCGCCAGGTCGCGCACGAGGGCGCGGAAATCCACCCGTTTTTCGGCGGTGAAATAGAACGTCAGCCGTGAGCCGTCGAATGAATACTCTGCCTTCACCAGGCGCATTGGCAGTCCGTGCTCCTGGATCTTTTCGGCGCAACGAGCTAGCAGTTCATCCTGGCGACTATTCAGCTGGGTCAGGCGCTCGAAATCGATCGGTTCTGCGCGGCGCAGCACCGGCTTCAATTCACCGACGATCTCTTCGGGATCGACCAGACGCGGCGGATGCGCGACCTTCGCAAGTTCCGGCCCACGCACGGTTTCGACGATCACATGGTCGCCCTGCGCCAGCGCCTCGATGCCGTTCGGATCGAAGTAGTACGTTTTACCTGAGTCCTTGAATCGAATGCCAACTACAACAGGCATACCAGTCTCGTCATCTCCATTGCCGCTTCTCACGGCGTATGGAACACTCCGGTCTCGCGGGCGCGTCGTTGGGCGCTGCGCCCGATTACCTTGTAGGTATGGACGAGTTGCGCTTTGCCTTTCAGCTGATAATCGCCCATTTCCTGCACAATGAACGCATCGCCGATAGCATTGCGCGTCGCTTCAGAAATCAGCACCGAGTTGAGATCGGCGCGGTTCTCGAGGCGCGACGCGGTATTGACCGTATCACCGATCACGGTGTACTCCAGGCGCTGTCGCGTCCCGAAAAACCCGGCATACACAGGACCGGTATTGATCCCGATGCGAAAATCGAACGCCTTGGACGGATCGAGTTTTTCGATCAGGCGACGATGCGCCGCGATCATGTCGAGCGCGGCGTCAACCGCTTCGATAGCGGTTGTGCGATAATCCTGATGGTCGTGCACCTGTGGCGCGCCGAAAACCGCCATAATGCCATCGCCAATGTACTTGTCGAGCGTGCCGTTGTGCCGGAAGATCACCTCCGTCATTTCGTGGAGATATTCGTTGAGCAGGTCCTGCACATCGCGCGGCGAGAGGCGCTCGGAAAGCGACGAGAACCCTTTGACATCGGCGAACAGGACGGTGACGATCAGTTCCTGCGGCTCGCGCAGGCGGCCATGCTTGGAAAAGTAACTCGCCACATCGCGCGCAACACTGGGGGAGACGAAACGTTCAAACAGCTGGCGGCTTGCCTCTTGCTTGCGCAACTCCTCGGTCAGGCGTGCGCGCTCGATAGTGATTGCCGCCTGGCTCGCAATTGCTGCCAGCAGGTCGCGTTCACGCGGACCAAACCGGTCGCGCCCCGGCGAGTCGAGATAGATCAACCCGATCGATCCATGCTCGACAAGCAGCGGCGCACATAACGCCGAACGAATATTCGCGCTGATAATACTCTCGGTGCCGCCGATTTCGATGCGCGCATCGCGCGTCAGCACCACCTCGCCTGCATCGAGCGCTTTACGAGCGATGGTCGAACTGATGACCACATCCTGCTGTGCAGGCGGATAGATCACACGCGGCACGAGTTCATTATCGCGCTTCAGAAGGAGAAATGCACGTTGCGCCGGTATCAGGCGCAACACCTCTTCGATCACGGCGTCGAGCAATTCGTTCATCGTGATAATCAGGCTCAGGCGCCGGGAAATACTGAAGAACTCACGCAGATCGATCGCCAGTTCAGGCACATCGCCGGTCGAGACGCCGCGCGCCTCGGCAGCCACTGGAAAGTAACGGCTATCATCCAGTACCACATTCTGCGCAGCGCGCTCTTCGAAATGAAGCTCGAACGGCCCGATCTGCACCGTGTCGCCGTCGTGCAACTGCTCTTCCCGGATGCGCAGACGATTGACGAAAACGCCATTGCGGCTGTTGGTATCGCGCACCCAGACATCGCGCCCGTTGAGGAAGATCTCGGCATGGTGGCGCGAGACCGTCGCGTGGTTGAGCACGATATCATTCTCGAGCGCCCGCCCGATGCGCAACCCCCGCGCCTCGACCGGGTGCGTTTTGTGTTCACCGTTGATGTCAAGGGTGATCAATGCCATAGGCAGGGTCTCCGGCGTCGCACACGACGCAGACATCATCTGGTTGAATGCGCTTCCGTTCCGTGTAGTATAGCAGACGCCATACCGAGCGGCAACATATGATGGCGCGTAGCAGTCTGGACGTCGAATGAGCAGCAGCAGCGGCGCACACAAACGGGCAACCACACCTGCCACTACAACGAGGTTTCTTGTGTACTACAAAGGTGAGTGTTCAGGCGTATCGTACCCAGCGTGTTTTTGCGTCGGCGGGACGGCTCTCGTGGCGCGTGCGAACGCCACCCCGCCGCCGATGCCTGATCGCGGGAGATCCCCCCGAACCCCGATCGTGAACCGTGACCTGCGCAGGTACAACGAGATCGAAAAAGTGAGATCCATAAAGCGTAGACTTTGTGGACTGCGTGCCTTTGTGGTGCGATCATCAAGCGATGTCTCGTTGTCGTACTACTTTCGCTCCGCCGCTACCACCGTCGCGCGACGACCGAGGATGAGCACCGGGTAAGTCTCACGGCGGGCGAACCGGTCATTCCGCCGCAGCGCGTCGTTCAGGGTGCGCGCATCGCCACTGAGCGCCACGAACCGTGCGCCATGCCGCAGCACCCGTGCCGCTTCGCGCAGCAATGCCGGGTAGAGCGTGCGATTTTCCTCGGCAGACCCCATCTGCGCCCCAAACGGCAGATTGACCGCCAACGCCGTGACCGAACCCGCGTCGAGCGGTAAATGGCGCGCATCCCACTCGTGAATGGTGATCGGCTTGTAGCGTGATCCTATGTTCGCCCGCGCTGTTGCAACCGCTTCAGGATCGATGTCGCCGCCGATCAACTCACGGTAGCGACCCAGATGCGCCCGCTCGATCAGAATGGTGCCCGCGCCACACATGGGGTCGAGGAAGACATCATCGTCGCGCGGCGCCGTCAGCCACGCCAGCGCCGCCGCCGCCGCCGGACGGAGCGATGCCGGAAGATGTTCGATCTTGTACTCGCGGTGGCGCATACGTTCGTCGCTCAGCCGCACCATGAGGAGCGCCTCGCCGGGCCACTGGGTCAGCCAGAACTCGATCCCGCCGTTGGAAACGAGCCGCCAGCGGTGATCCGGGCGCGCGGCAATCCCGCGTTCTACGGCGATCTGCGCATCGACGCGGCGGTACGGCGTGCGCCCGACCTGCCGGGCA
>JBEPYG010000170.1:0-9406 GCA_041641515.1 Roseiflexus sp. | reverse complement strand
GCTACCGTGCGCGCCTTGATTGCGCTGCTCGACCATCCTGATGCTATCGGGCGCATCTTCAATGTCGGCAACCCGCAGGAGGTAAGCATTCTCGAACTGGCGCAGCGCGTGGTACATCTGGCAGGCAGTTCTTCGCCGATCGTGCTGGTGCCCTATGAGCATGCCTACGAGGCCGGGTTCGAGGATATGCGCCGTCGTGTGCCGGACATTTCGCGGATTACGGCGCTGACCGGTTTCCGTCCAACCCTCGATCTTGACGATATTATCCGTTCGGTCATCGCGTATGAACGTGCGCATGGGACGTAATGGTGGCGTGAGGAGCCACCGGGAACGGACGTGAATTCGGCTGTTGTTCAAGCTACCAGGAACGGAACGGTTTGGGGAAGGCGATGCCCTGTCCGTGACCTATGCTATACTGTGGATATGACGACGCTCACTCCTCGATCGACACCCGACGCCAACACGTTTGTTGACGACCGTGCTGCTATGGCTAGCGCTATGTGCTGCGTCTGAAGGACGAGATGCGTCGTTTGCGCGGCGAGGGGTAATATGGTGACCGAGACGCAAGCTGCACAACTTGGCGCCTGGTGTGCAGCGCATGACATTGCGCTGTGTGTGTTATTCGGCTCACGAGCGCGTGGCAATGCGCGCCCTGAGAGCGACCACGACCTTGCACTCAAACCGGCTCGTTCGTCGGCGCCGCTCGAACGTGTTGCCTGGCAGGTCGAACTCGAAGATCTGCTCGGCACACCAGTGAGCTTGGTTCTTTTGACGCCAGATACCGACCCTGTGCTGGGATGGGAGATTGCACGCGACGGAACCCTGCTGTATGAGCGCGACCGCGGGTTGTGGATGCGTGAGCGCGCGCGGTTATGGCATCTGTACAACGACGCGCTTCCCTTCCGCCGCGCGCTTGCCGAGTCACTGCGACGCTACGCTGATGAGGTGCTTCGTGGCGCGTGATGTGTTGCTTCGCAAACTGGCATACCTGCGGCAATTGTTACGCGATCTGGCGCCATTTGGGCAGATGAGTCGCGCCGAGATAGAAGGGCAGCATTACACAGTCGAACGCATTCTGGAGTTGCTTGTCGGCGCGGCAGTGGATCTGTTATTTCACATCCTGGCTGAGCGTGGTCGGATGCCGACCTCATATCGGGACGCTTTTCGTCTGGCGGCGCAAGAAGGTCTGTTGCCCGGCGATCTGGCGGAGCGTCTACAGCAGGCTGCCGGCATGCGCAATATTCTGGTGCATCTCTACGAAACGATCGATTATGATATCCTGCACGCCAGTATTACACCGGCGCTGCGTGACTTTGCGCTCTTCGTTGCGCTGGCTGAGGGATGGGAAACGCTGGAATAATACGGCGTGGAACGCGGAAGGTGTGAACGGGGAACGTGCAGACGTGAAACGTAGAATGTGCGAACGTGAAACGTAGTCACAGAACAATCTCGTAATCTCACAATCTCGTAATCTCGCAATAAAGCGACACATCGCCATGCAATTTACCATTCATGAGACTCCCCTGTCCGGGGCATTGATTATCGAACCAGTCTGTTTCCGCGATGAACGCGGCTTTTTTTTGGAGTCGTGGAACTACCGCGACTTCGCCGCGCGCGGCATCGAAATCGATTTCGTGCAAGACAACCATTCGCGTTCGGTGAAGAACGTGTTGCGCGGCTTCCACTATCAGGACATGACTGCGCCAATGGTCAAACTGGTGCGCTGTACCCTGGGGAGCGTTCTCGATGTCATCGTTGACTTGCGGGTGGGTTCACCCACATTTGGGCGTTGGCATGCGGTGGAATTGACCGCCGACAACATGCTGCAGTTGCTCGTCCCCATCGGTTTTGGGCATGCATTTCTCACTCTCTCCGATGTGGCGGAGATTCAGTACAAATGCAGTACCTATTACACTCCCACGGCTGAGGGGGTTGTCGCGTGGAACGATCCCGACATTGGTGTTTCCTGGCCCGTCGACGAACCCATTCTCTCACAGCGTGACCGGATGGGAATGAACCTGCAACAGTATCTTGCGAACCCGGCGTTCTACCTTGAACATTGAACGTGGAAACGCGCCCAACCCTTGAGGTCTTGCGCCGTTGCCTGGACGCTGTCAGTGTCTCTCGTGTTGGCGAAACGGTTCCTTTCGCCTGGTACGCGCCCGTCCCGATCTCAAGGGTCTTGGGGGAGGGAACGGGAAACGGTGAACGTGTGAACGTGAAACGTGGAAGCCTGTGAACTCGGTCACACGACAATCGTGTCACTCCATCATCGCGTAATCAAGACGTGCAAGCATGGAAACGCGGGAGCAGGTGCGTGGGGTGGGGACGCTGGTGCACAGAGTGCGACCACATTCGTTTATTCGTTTGCCATGCGTTGACAGTGGAGATGGCACAGGCACGGGAACGTCGAAATACGCGAATGAGGCCGCACGACAATCGCCTCATCGCGTCATCGGAACGTGCGAATGTGCGAATGTCAACCAATAATCTTCTAATCACGTAGTCTCATCATCACGTCATCCCATCATCTCATCATCTATTGAATGAGGATCTCCATGGCTACATTGATTCTATCGCGATCTTCTCGGATCATTGACTACCTGAACCCGATCCTGTTGGCGCGCAATGTGTGGCGTCATCGCGACCTAATCGCCCAACTGACGCGGCGCGAGATCGAGGGACGGTACCGTGGTGCATATCTGGGTATGCTCTGGTCGCTTGCTCACCCGCTGCTGATGCTGTCGGTCTACACGCTGGTGTTCGGCGTCATCTTTCGGAGTCGCTGGCCCCAGGCGCGTACCGATAGCTTGGTCGATTTTGCCCTGATCTTGTTTGCCGGGTTGTCGGCATACGCCTGCTTCAGTGAAACGGTTGGTCGCTCCTCCGGGGTGATCGTCAGTGTGCCGAACTATGTGAAGAAGGTGATCTTCCCACTCGAAGTGTTGCCGATCAGTATTCTCGGTGCGGCGCTCTTCCATATGTTGATCAGCGTTGGTGTCTTGCTTATTGTGCACCTGCTCGTTGGTGGCGGCTTGCCGTGGACGATCATTCTCCTGCCGTTGGTCAGTCTGCCGCTGATCTTCCTGAGCTTGGGGCTGGCATGGTTCGTTGCCAGTCTCGGCGTCTACATTCGTGATATAGGTCAAGCTGTCGGGATCGTTCTGCAGGTCATGTTCTTCCTGACGCCGATCTTCTACTCGATCGAGATCATCCCTGAACCGTTTCGGACACTGGTGCTGCTTAATCCGATGGCGCCGGTGACCGAGAACTTTCGCCGGGTGTTGCTGTGGGGGCAATTACCCAGTTTTCCCGGTACACTCTGGTGGATTCTGGGAACCGGCGTGGTGATGATGTTGGGGTATGCCTGGTTTATGAAGACGCGCAAAGGATTTGCGGATGTGTTGTGAGAGGTAGAAGTCGCCGGATGGATGGACGAAGGGACGCTTTGTCTATTCCTCGGGAATGCCGGCGCCTCACCTGCGTTGGCGACGGTGGGCGAGGCGCCGAGTACTTGGCACCTGTGCACCTGGCAGGTAGGATGCCGAGAGACTCGGCGTGATCGCGCGCTTGGTGCGCCAAATACTCGCGTCCCGGCAATTGCAGACCCGATGTTCCCGCACTCGGTGGGCAGATGCCCGCATTTCCAGCGTCTGTGCTCCTAGGAGAAATGTGAACATGCGTCTGACTCACTTGCCTTCTCTTTTCTTTCGCTGTTTAGGCGTGTTGCCGCGCATTCCATCTGCATGATCCGGTGACAACGATAACGCTACACCGCCAATGCGGTGTGGTACAGGACTACTGCATGCCCTGACCAGTAGTATTACTTGGTCAGGACTAATGTCCTGCTTGCGTGCACGCTGCAGAGCATCTATACAGAATCGCAGTGGCATATTTATCGTCCTTCGCATTGCAATGAGGTTTGTAATGAAACTGGCGTCTTTCCGCTCGTACCAACGATGGTTTCTCTCGCTTCTGGTTCTTGTCGGTATTGCGAGCGTGACCGTGTTGGCGCCTTCTTCGGCGTTGGCATCAAGTTCTGTGGTGTATGTCTCCCCTTCGGGTTCGGATACGTCAACGTGCGGCAGCGCAAGTCAGCCATGCGGCACGATTGAAGCCGGTCTCGAACGGATCGTCAATCCTGCGACGGGCCGATACGCAGGCGAGATTCGTCTGGCTGCCGGAACGTATACGTACCCATCAAACCGAGCAGTCGCATTCATCTGGCGCCGAGGCGTCGTTACTATTCGCGGCGGATATTCGACCAGCGATTGGAACACCAGCGATCCCACAGTGAATGTCACCATCATCGATGGTGAGAATAGCCGTCGTGGCATCTGGATGACCAACAGCACTTTTGACTCGGGGCAGTGTCTGGTGACGATTGAGGGGGTGACCGTCACGCGAGGACGCGCCAGGAGTGATGACCCCTCAGGCGGTGGTGTTCTAAACGATAGTTGTACGCTGACAATGCGGAATGTGACCATCACCAACAGTGTAGCGCGCGGACAGGATGACACCAGCGCCAATCCTGCAACGTCGCCAGGCTCCGGAGGTGGACTTTCTGTTAGGGGTATTCCTAGCAATCCGGCGATTGCGACGCTCGAAAATGTCATCATTCAGAATAACCAGGCTATCGGTGGGAACGATAGCGCTACAGCACCGCGCGGCGGTCTTGCATCCGGCGGCGGTCTTTTCGCCATCAATGCGCGATTGCGTGCAAGTAATCTACGGGTCGAGAATAACATCGCGCGTGCAGGTGATGCGCCAGGCTCTCCCGGGGTTACTGGCGGCATCCAGTTTGCAGACGGACTTGGCGGCGGTATGTTTCTTGTGTATGTGCCTTTCTTCGAACTGAATAATGTTCAGGTGCTCAATAATCGGGCAGAAGGGGGCGATGCCGGTAATCAGGGTGGCTTGGGTCTTGGCGGAGGTATCAAGATCGAGCTCAGCACGGGAAGTATCACAAACAGTATCATTCGTGGTAATACCGCCATTGGTGGCGCCGGAGCCATCGGTGGCGCCGGACACGGCGGTGGCCTGTTCGCAACCGGTTCAGCCGTGACATTTGAGAGTTCACAGGTGCTGCAGAACAGCGTTCGGGGGTCGAACGGCGCCACGGTTGGAGGAAACGGCGGTGGCGGCGGTATCTATCTTATCACTACTCCTGGCGCCGATAGCGTCTTCACTGCTAGCAACATCGTTATTGCCGGGAATAGTGCTCAAGGAGGGAATGGCACAACTCCAACCGGCGGCGGTCTTGACTGCGCTGATACCCAGCTGACCTTGCACCACGGGACGATTGCCGACAATGTGCTGCAGGGACCGGGCGCCGGTATCGGACCTGCAATGAGGCTGGTGGGCACATCATCGTCTGCTGGCTGTGGCGGTGAAATCAGCAACAGTATCATCGCCGGGCATACGGATTCGCCGATCTATGCTAACAACCAGGTCAAACCGATAACCATCCGTCGCGTTCTGTTCTTCAACAATGGCATCCCCAACGTCACAATCGAAAGCGGCGCGTCGGTCAGTGAGCAAAACTCGTTCGGCGGCAACCCGCAATTCGTCTCGCCAGGCGCGCCGAACTTCGATTACCACATCCAGCCTGGTTCTGCTGCGATCAATCAAGCTCTCGACAGTACGACGCCGCGCGACATCGATGGGCAGACACGTCCGGTGGGGGGAGCTAGTGATGTTGGCGCCGATGAGTACTCGACCGAGATACCGCTGACATTTGTGCGGATACCGCGTGGTGTGGGACTCTCGTGGCGAAAGCCGCCTATCCTGAACATCACGCAGTATCGCATCGAATACACCAAGAGTCCGGGTGCAGACAATGCTGCCCAGGGTTCATCGCCGATCACACTGCCTGAGTCGACGACAGCGCTGACGTTGAGTAATCTGACACGCGGCGCGACTTACACTATTAAGGTTGTTGGTTTGGATAGTGATGGCAATGGAGTCGGTCAATCGCAAGAGGTGAGTTTGACCATCTGGCCATATGAAGTGTCACTTCCACTTGTGGTAAGATAGGTCGTAGACAGGAGCAGGATGTCCAGTAGTTCCCGATGAATCTCTGGATTCTCACGTCACAGTTTCCTCCGTCGGTCGTCGGCGGCATTGCGCGCTACGTCGCCAATGCTGCCGATATGTTTGCTCGCGCCGGACATCGGGTAACGATTGTGGCAGCCGATCAGGAGGATAGTGAGGAGGTTCTGTCGTCGGGCGTGCGGGTATTGCGCTTTGCACCAAAAGGTCAGAAGTTTGAACGGTTTATAGCGAAGGATGCCAGCGCAACCAATCCGGCGTTTCCCTATAACATCCTCGCCTATCCGATGGCGCTGAGCTATGAATTGGCAGAACGCGTCGTATCGTATGTGCAGCAGGATGGCGTGCTTCCCGACCTGATTGAATGCCAGGAATACCTAGCGCTTCCTTACTACCTGATTCAACGTCGCCTGGTGGAACGTCACGCGCTGAGTGATGTTCCGCTCGTGTTGCACCTTCACAGTCCTCATTTCTGTATCGCACGCGCCAACCGCCAGCCGCGTTACCGATTGCCGGGGTACTGGGTCGGGCGTATGGAGCGGTTTTGTATGCTGGCAGCGGATGCGCTTCTATCGCCGAGTCTTTTCCTTGCCGATGAGGTTGTCAGAGAAATACCGCAACTGAATGGCGCTGTCGATATTATTCCCTATCCATATGCTCCTTTGCCTGTACAGACGACTATGCCGGAATACGGTGACCTTGTCTTTGTTGGTCGCCTCGAGCCGCGCAAGGGAGTAATGGAACTGGTTGAGGTCTGCCATCACCTCTGGTCGCGTGGTCGGGAATTTCGTCTGACCCTCATAGGAGATGATACGCCTTTCGGCCCGCGCGACTCGTCAGTCGGCGCGTGGCTCCGCAGGCAGTACCATCGCTGGATTGAACAGGGACGTTTAGTCGTCTTGGGCGCGTCGCTCTCCTCGGAAGCGCTCTGGCAGCGACTGGCGCAAGCGTGGGCTGTGGTTATCCCTTCGACCTGGGAAAATTATCCGAATGTCTGTATCGAAGCGATGGAGCTGGGAAAACTTGTGATTGCCTCGACATCCGGTGGTCAGGCAGAAATGATCGGTTCCAATGGAGATTGTGGCATCTTGTTCAGCTGGGAGAAGCCAGAACAGTGTGCTGCCGCTATCGAGCAGGCATTGTCACTGTCGGTCGAGCAAGTGCAAACGATCGGCACACGCGCGCGTGAGCGCATAAGAGCATTGACTGCGTTTGACGCGGTTCTCCCACAACGGCTTGTCCACTGCGAGCGGGTGATCGCTCGTAAGGGACAACAGCGATCCTTTCCAAGTCCTATGCCGGACATTCCTTCGCCGGCGCGAACTGAGTCGTGCAACGGGGTTTCGGGGTTGCTCTCGGTTGTTGTGCCGTACTACAACCTCGGAGCTTATCTTGTCGAGACGATCGACAGTATCGTCGCTTCGACCTATCGTCCACTCGAAATTGTTGTGGTCGACGATGGGAGCGACGATGCGGCGAGTCTCGACATACTCGAGCGGATCGCGCAACAGCAGGCGGATCTGGTGCGGGTGATACATCAGGAGCGAGGTGGGTTGGCGCGAGCTCGTAATTGTGGGGCGCGCGCTGCACAAGGTGAATTTCTGGCGTTTGTTGATGCGGATGATCTAGTTGAACCATCATTTTTCAGTCGGTCTATCGACGTGCTGCAACGCTACACCAATGTCAGTTTTGTCTATTCATGGGTGCATTTCTTTGGTGAGGCCGATGCCTGCTGGCCCACGTGGAATACGGAATTTCCCTTCCTCCTGGCGCACAATATGCTGGCGGCGTTCGTTGTCGCGCGGCGCGGCGACTTTCTGGCGTGGGGGCAAAATGACCCTGGACTCAAAGATGCTCTCGAAGATTATGATGCCTGGATTTCGATGGTAGAGCACGGATGTGTCGGTGTCAGTCTGCCTGACTGCCTCGTTCATTATCGCCTACGTGGCGACTCGATGTACCGTTCATTGAGCGAAGCGCAACACTTGGAGATGTATGCGCTGATCGTGGAGCGTCACCATACGACCTATCGGCGCTATGGCGCTGAACTGTTTGCATTGCAGAATGAGAACGGGCCGGGATGGCGCTGGAATCATCCCGCGACTGACCCTCCCGATGTTGTGCAGCACCGGCAAATTATCGCACTGCAACGACGTATCACTCGCCTCGAGCGCCTGCTCTGGATACCGCTCAAGGTACGCCGCGCACTGCGCAATGTATGGAATCATTACCGGCCGTGAAACGCTTGCGTCGCACGCTGAGACGCTTGTTGCCACATCCCGATGGTTATGGCAAGGACTGGTCGTCGGGTGGCAAACCCAGGGTGCTCTTTGTCAGTGGCATGGACGGCGCACCGCTGCGCTATCGCGTGCTCCATCAGGCTGAACAGATTGCCCTTATCGGCGGTTCGTGGATGCTCGTGCGTGACACAGATAGCAGTCTGGTGCAAGATGTGCAGCAATGCGATATTCTTTACCTGTATAAGGCAGGGTACACCCCGATGGTGGATGAAGCAATAACGTTAGCACGCACGCGTAACATTGCTGTGGTGTATGACACCGATGATCTGAATTGGGATGAGCGTCTAGTCGAGTACTGTGAACTGGAACGATATTACTCGCCACCTGAAGTCGCGCGATTTCGGCGCGTGTTCTGCGATACGGAACATTTGATGCGGATGGTGGACTGTTTCGTTGCCTCGACCGAGTATCTGGGTTCGGCGCTGAGGGCGCATTTCGGCGCTCCCGTGTATGTCAATGCAAATGCGCTACCGCAGAAGATCGTTGCACAGACCGAACCGATCTACCGGCAACGTGCGCTTGCGCCGTCTTCTTCAAGAGTCGTCATTGGGTACTTTAGCGGCTGGCCAAAGGCACATGAGTCTGATCTGCTGGTTGCGCTGCCGGCGATTCGGCGTGTGCTGAACGCCGTCCCAGAAGCATGCCTGCGGATTGTCGGGCACTTCGATCACGCGGTTCTGCCAGATGATCTGCGCGCTAGGGTCGAGGTGGCGCCATTCGTTCCATACGATCGGCTCTTTGATGAAATCGCACGGGTTGATATCAACCTCGCTCCGCTGGTCTCCAACCCTCATCGCCGAGCAAAGAGCGCGGTGAAGTTTCTCGAAGCAGCGCTGGTTGGCGTCCCAACCGTTGCCAGTGATCTGGAGCCGTACCGCATCATCGATCACGGACACACCGGCTGGCTTGCAGCGGATGAGGAAGCATGGTATGCAGGCATCATGGCGCTGGCAACCGATCCGGCGCGCCGGCGCGCCATTGGAGCAGCTGCGCGCGCGCATGTTCTTGCTCACGAAACGACCGTAGTACGCGCACCGGCATTTGGAACGTGGCTG
>JBEPYG010000169.1:0-9488 GCA_041641515.1 Roseiflexus sp. | reverse complement strand
GACGCCGATACCCCCTGCTGAACGGAAACCGGCGCCCCAACCTCCTGAGGAGGTGGAGAGCATCGAAGCCGCTCTGTCCAGCGGTCAGCTTCAACCATTCTCGTTCGCCGATCTGGGGCTGAGTGAAGAAGAAATCGCAGCGCTAGGGCTTGGCGATATGGCAGGGTCGGTTCAACCGCCGGTTTCTGCCGAACCAGAGACTCTCGAAGAACCATCCCCTGCAATCGAGATGTCTGAAGCGCCACAGACGCCTGAACTGTTTGTCGAACCTCTGACAGATGCCGGAGAAGCGCCGGAGATCGAGGCTGCGGCAGAGCCTGTCGTTGAAGAAACCCTTGGTATTGAGGAGCTGCAGCCATTCTCGCTTGCCGATCTGGGTCTTTCGGAAGAGGAACTGGCAGAGTTCGATCTGTCCGGTCTTGAGGAAGAGATCGCAGAGGACGATGAGGGACGCCTGGGCATTACTGAGGAAGAACTGGCCGCTCTGGGAACAGGCGGTGATCTCGAGTGGATGCCGGCGTCAGCACCCGGGAGTGAACCTCCTGGTGTTGCATTCGAGCAGGTCGAACCTGCGCCCGAATCCCTCAGCGGTGATGATGTTGTTGACCGCTTGATCCAGATCGGGCGCGAGCGCGGCTATGTGGATATCGCCGACATTATCGCGGCGGTGAAGGATCCCGAAGCGGAAGCGGCGCGAATCGACGAGATCGGACGTATACTCCACGCAGCGCGGATCGAAATACGTGACGGCGACGAAGTGATCGACCTCGATGCGGAATATGCGGAAGAGGAGTCCTCATCGATGCCGGAAAGCGCTGCTGAACCTGCTGCATTCGAGGCGGAGGAAGAAGACCTGATGCGCCCCTTCTCTCTGGAGGAACTCGGGTTGTCGGACGACGAGATCGCCATGCTTGCCGCTGCTGCCAGCAGTGTGGAAACGGCGCCGTCAACACCGGTGGAGGAGTCGCCCCTTACCCTCTTCTCACCGGAAGAGCCTGGTGCAGCCGACGATGAAATCGCCATGCTTGCCGCCGCGGCCAGCGATGTGCAAGAGGCGCCGCCCGCGTCTGCAGAGGAGCCGCTACTCACCCCCTTCTCCCTGGAAGAACTGGGGTTGTCAGAGGACGAGATTGCCCTGTTGAACGAGACAGCGGCAAACGTCAGCGCGCCACCGCCATCCGCTGCCGAAGTGGAAACCACAGCATGGTTCGATCTCGAACCGGTTGTCGCCGACACAGAATCTGTAGCTCCGCCAGAACCGCCAGCGCTGGATCTGGAGGCAGCGCCGCCTCCAGTCGCGCCGCCTGCTGCGCCTGTTCCGCCAGCGCCGCCGCCGGTCACTGCTGCAAAAACGCCCGCCCCTCCGCCAGCGCCGTCGTCTGAGACGATCTACAATCTGAGTGACTATCCGGAACTGCAAGAGTACCTGAACTTGCTCGAAACCGATCCGAACAATCATATCCTACGGCTCTCGATAGCGCGTTTTGGCGGTCAGGCGGGGATGTCAGAGATTGCCATGCAGCACTATCGCCGCCTCATCAAGCAGAATGCATTCCTTGACGAGGTCGTCGAGGATCTGACGGATATGATCGCAGAGACGAGCGATGTGAGTCTGCTGCGAAAACTGCATCGCACCCTTGGCGATGCTTATTCGCGTCAGGGGCGCTTCCGCGACGCGATGCGCGAATACGGCTGGGTACCAGGACAGGCATAAGACCGCGTGACGCATGTTGCGCTTCTGTGAATGGTAAAGAGCAATGACTGTCAATATGCGCCGGATTGTTGAAGACCTCATCCGCGTTGAGGGGGTCATCGGAAGTTTGCTCGTCGGGAAGGATGGGCTGGTTGTTGCCAGTACGTTGATGGATGAGGAAGACGCCGAGATTCTGGGGGCAATGTCGGCAGCCGTGTTTGGCGAAATTGACAAAGCGACCAGGCGAATCGGCGTTGGAGCACTGATCGACTCGATCATCGATGCGGAGCAGGGGTCGATCCTCATGCTTGAGGCGCGGGAATTGATTCTGGTTGTCATCACGCAGCGCATGGTCAATCTTGGCCTGGTCAAGATGGAAATGCGCCGCGCATCCAAACGGATCAGCGAAGCCGTGCCGATCTGATGAGCCAGCCGCTCGAGGCGGGCATCTCCCATCATATGGCGCATCGTCCGGGTAGAGTCGTGTGACTGCTGGTTTCGCGCCTATGAGCGCCATGCTCAGGGCGCGATGTTTGTGTTCTCTTGCTGACGAAAGAGAGATGGAGGTATGGAGCGTTCTCTGATCATTTTGAAGCCTGATGCGGTACAGCGGGGACTGATTGGACCGATCCTGACGCGGATCGAACAGCGCGGCTTGCGCATTGTCGGTATGAAGTTAATCCAGATCGATGAGACGCTGGCGCGCCGACATTATGCTGTTCATGAGGGCAAGCCGTTCTTCAACAGTTTGATCTCCTATATTTCTTCCGGTCCGGTGGTGGTGATGGTTGTAGCTGGTGCGAACGTGATCGAGATCGTGCGCTCGACGGTCGGCGCAACCAATCCGGTCAAAGCGGCGCCGGGCACGATTCGCGGCGATTTTGCGCTGGAGATCGGGCGGAACCTCATCCATGCCTCAGACTCGCCGGAGAATGCCGAGATGGAGGTGAATCTGTTCTTCCGCGCTGAGGAACTGGTCGATATGCGCCGCAGCACTGATCAGTGGATCTATGAGTAGGCCGTTTTATCCGCTGCTGTTGAACTCACGCCACCACTCGCGAAAGGTACGCTCCGGGTTGCTCCAGTAGCGCTCGGAATCGACCGCAGGCGGTTGTGCAGGCAGGGTTGATGCGCTATGGACGCGGCGAGCCACATCACGCACGGCGCTGACCGCCGATTTTTCGCGTCCCAGCGCATCGATCACCCCCACAGTCCGGTACCATCGGGTACGATCGAGCGGTGGCATCTGCCATACCTCTTCAGGAAAATCGGCATAGGCTGCCAGCCACACGCCAGCCGCCCCATCAGTGTAGAGTCGTTCAAGTGCTGTGTGGATAAACTCCGCCTGCTCACCCGCTGTACTTCGATACATCAATGCTGTGCGACCGTAGAGATCGTCTTCAAACCATCCGGCGGTCTCGCCATTCGCGATCGTCGGCATTCCGATGCCAATCACAATTGTGCGTCGCTCTGCCAGGCCAGCCGCCAGCACATGCAGATAAGCGGCAGGATTCGTGTGTCGCTTCTGGTAATCCGCCGACGTCTCCGGGAGATCGACCGTGACGCCTGCGAGCGCACAGCGCTCTGCCACATGCTCAGGTCGCGGACCGGAGCGGCGCTTCAAGCTGGTGGGAGAGACGACTCCCAGACAGACAGCACGCGGTGCAACACGCTTGAGTTCGTCGCTGATTGCTGCAAACCATTGTGAAACTGCTCGATCCGATTCGGGTCGATGAACACGCTCGAATCCTTCGCCAAGTTGCCATGCCCAGACAGCCGGATGGTCTCCGAAGTAGCCGCCAGTCTCGCGCACCAGATAGCGCTGCGCCTCGACAATCACCGGATCGCTGAAGAGATCGCCGCACTGCACCGGGCGGTACCGACCGCCGGTCAAGACGTGGATCAATCCTGGCGGGCGCACGATCACCAGCGGTCGACCGTGCCGAGCGCGGCGCAACGCGCCGGCGATATCCGGACCGTTCGCCCACGACGGGACCTGCAACTGTCCCAGCACAGCCGTCGGGAAGAGCGCAAGAACAACCCGCAACCCGACAGCGTGCGCCGTATCGAGCGCATGCTCCAGGCGCCGCATCGCACGACCGTTGATCCGCTCAGGACCGGG
Organism: Roseiflexus sp.; assembly: GCA_041641515.1. Classification (GTDB taxonomy): domain Bacteria; phylum Chloroflexota; class Chloroflexia; order Chloroflexales; family Roseiflexaceae; genus Roseiflexus. The sequence continues at coordinate 5,673 of JBEPYG010000169.1, read as the reverse complement.
CTGGAAATCTTCCCACAGCAGACAGAAGCGCACCGTGTCGAACCCGATCGCTGCGATGTGCGCCAGTTCTTCACGTACCGCGCCGCGGTCGTAGCGCTGCCAGAGTAACGGACCCGTCCGACGCGGCCAGTAGGTCACGCCCAATGAGAAGGTCTCATTCGTCGTCATGGCTGATTCTGTGCGTCAAGAAATGTGCCGACCTGGGTGAGAAACTGTTCAAAAGCAGGCAGTTCATGCTGAAGCGCGTCATAGACGCGATCGTAATTGATCGACACGTACTGATGGACCAGAACGTTGCAAAAACCGACGGCCCGGGCAAGCTCGACGCCAAGATCATTAGAAATGATGCCAGCGCGCGCAACTGCCAGCGCCGCATCGCGTCCGGAGTCGGGCAATGGCAGTGAGAAGCTGGCGATCAGATGATCGCAGACACTGATAACAACCTCGGTTGCCAGCTGCAGAGTGCGATCAACCGTCACCCGAATGCGCCAATCGTTATCGAGATCGGCGCGTGAGTGCTGGTGCAACTCGCGCAACTGCCCCAGATAGACCTGGAGTTGCGCAAGATGACGGGCAATGGTCAGAGCGCCGGTCATGGTCCGAGCCTCACGTTCCCTTCCGCGAATTGCTTCATTCCGGTGCGTAGCAGGCGACGATAACACGGCGCCCGATCGAACCGCTCCTGCATGGTGCGCACCTCGAATGTCACCCGTGCCTCATCGTCACGATTGTACAGCGCATAGCGAGGGCGCAGCGCCTCATAACGCAGCAGCGGCGGCGCATCATTCAGAATCGCAAGGTCGATGGCATCTGAGTGAAAGGCGTCACTCAGTCGCCCGATCAGTTCAAGACGCCAGCGCTCTCGCTCCTCCTTCGTCGTCTTCGGCGTGAACAGCACCGCGATATCGATGTCGCTGCGGATCGCACGCCCGCTGGCATGCGATCCGCAGAGCTCGACAACCAGCACCGGTGTATCGGCGAAGATAGCGTCGAAGGATATGTCAGAGACTGCGATCACGTCATACGTCCTCTACCGTCCCCCCGTTCCACGTACAAACACATCGGGCCAAGCTTTGAAACGGGTGAAGAACAATTCCGGCGTTTGCTGCACTCCCCCTTCGGTGATCACCCGATACACCTTAATGTCCATCCCGCGCCGCGCCCGATCGGTCTGGCGTACCGTTCCGGCTGGCAGACTCGGGTCGTTCACATAGACGGCCTGCGCCGGCGGCGACACGATGTTGGTGATTTCCGGGCCGATCACCGCCACGCTCCGATCTGGTCGCGTACCGTAGAGACGCACACTGAGCGTTTGCGTACTGGTATCGGCAATTGCTTCCATCAGCAACCAGTGACCGGTATCATTGACGAACCTGAGGTCTTGCACCCCTGTGTAGATGGTTGCGTCCATGCCAGGCGCCGCTTGATCGGGGAAACTGAAGGCATCGTACCAGGAGATGTAGAACGGATGCGCGTGTCGTTCGGTGATCGGCAACCCTGCCCAGAACGCGGCGCGGAACACCGTGGTTGAGACCTGACAGACGCCGCCGCCCCATTCGAGCTGGGTGCGATTGCCGATGACCGCATATCCCTGGACAAAGCCATGTTCAGCATCGACCGCGCCGAGTTGCGTATTGAACGAAAAACTGGCGCCAGGCGGAATGAGCACCCCGTTCATGCGGTCGGCGCCGGCTTGGATATTGGTGACGCGGTACCCGGCTGAACCGGCAAAACTCGATTTGCCCTCGGCCACGAGTTCGACGATGCCAAGCGACGGCAACGTTTCCGCCGTGATCTGCGGGCGAACGGTTTCGACCGGCAGCTCAACAAGATGCTCCCGAGTGCGCAGCGCCAGGCGGATCGCCTCGATAGCTTCTGATTGTTTGAGGCGCAAGCCGTCGCGCCCTGGCTCGACGATCTGTAGACGCCCGTTGCGAAAGGCGACACGCGGCTCGGCGCTCGGCGAGTCGACGACCTGGGCAAGCCTGGCGACAGCGCGTTTCAGGCGCGCCTGGTCGATATCGACGAACATACGACCATCGATGATGCTGATGGTCAGCATTTCGGCGATCCGTTCCTGATCCCATGTCCAGCGTCGTTCGCCCTGCCGCAATTCGAGGGGCTGGCTCAGCAGCAGTTCGGCGTCTACAACGGCAGCGGCGATGTCTTCATCTGCCAGCGTCGGTTCGAGGATGCGGGTGCGCAGCGGAACCGTACCCGGCTCGAGCGATTGCAGGGCGCGCAGAACGTCGAGCGCCGTTGCGTCCACCAGCAATTGCCGTCCGGCGCGCGCAGCAGTGGGGAGCACTTTGCCTGCAGCGATACTGAGCGCGGCATCGCGCGGCGGTTGTTCGATCTCGCTGGCGAGGCTGGTCAGGTAACGCTGCAGACGGGAGACGTCCACCCGCAGGCGTGGCGCAATATCGACCCCGCCATTCTGCCGTACCGCCCAGAGTTCCTCGATACGGTGCAACGGTCCGCCGGTTCGCCCGACGCCAAGCGCAAGCGCCGCTGTCTGTTCCATCTCGAACTGAACGCCGAGATCGTCGAGCGATGGTTGCCAGGCGCGTCCCTCGAACGTCAGCGTCAGCGGCGCTTTCAAAAACGCCTCGTGCTGTGAGGTGAGCAGCGCCTGGATCTCCTCGCGCGCCATGCCGCCGACAGGAATGCCGCGGATGCTGACGCCGGGCATCGCGCGGTCGGCGGCAATCACGTCGGTTATGAAGGGTTGCGCAAAATAGAGCGCCACACCGAGCGAAACAATCACCAGCAAAACACCGATCACCGGTGCACGGCGGGGGCGCACCGGCGGAACACGACGCGGTGGTTTCGGCGTCGGCGGTTCGGGCGGCAATTCGGGCGGGGGCTCATCGATCAGCAGACGCCCTTCGCCTTTGCGCCGCCGGATGGGACCATACTCCTGGTAGTACTTCTCCGACATGGCGGGAACTCAGGCGACGCAACAGATGCTGATTCTTCCTTCATAATACGATCAAACGCAGCGACGTGTAAAGCGTATCACGTCTGCATGCGACTGTCAAGGCTTGGTGAACGCCAGCCCACGTTCGCGCATGCTGACGAAGCGCCCGTTGCCGATCACCAGGTGATCAAGGAGATCGATATCGAGCAGTCGTCCGGCTTCGATCATCTGGCGGGTGACGACGATATCCTCCGGCGAGGGGGTTGGGTCGCCACTGGGGTGATTGTGCACAACGATGATCGACGCGGAGTTCAGCCGAATGGCTTCCTTGAACACCTCGCCGATGCGGACCATTGAAGCGTTCAGACTGCCGACGTACACGGTCTGGATTTTCTGGACGCGATTTTTGGTGTCGAGGCAGATCGCGCGCAATTGTTCCTGATCGAGATGGCTCATTTCGATCTGCATCAGTTGCGCGGCGTCGGTGGGGGAGCGGATCTGAAATCGTTCCTCGCCGCTTGCCAGCAACAGTCGCCGCCCAATTTCCAGCGCTGCCTTGAGCTGGGCGGTCTTTGCCTCACCCATCCCGCGACGTTGCGCCAGTTCCTCAAAGCCGGCGCGCTGCAACCCGTTCCAGCCGCCGAATTCGACGAGCAACTGTTGCGCGAGTTGAAGGGCGTTCACTCCTTCCACTCCTACTCGCAGCAGAATTGCCAGCAGTTCGGCATCGGCAAGAGCGGCGGCGCCACTGGCGCGCAACCGTTCACGTGGTTTGTCGGTCGCAGGGAGTTCCCGAATGCGAATGTGATAGCCGGTCATCGTGCGCTCCTGTGTCTGAGCCTGCAGGAGGGCCCGCCTGGACGCACACCTTCGTGCAGGCTTGCCGATCACAGGTACTACCGATCAACTCGCGTGATCGATGCGTCACAGAATCGGCGCGCCAGGGCGACATTCGTCCTGACACGAACATAGACGATGCGAACGCGCTGCCACCGGTGTTATCGGGTAGTGTCCGGCGCAGCTGTGTGGACATTTTGACCATAGCTGCTCGGTGCACCGGCGTCTCGCCTGCGTGTGGGATAGAGGCCTGCGTACCCGAGCGTATGATGCGTGACGTTGTATGCCGTGCGCATAAGGGTCTTGGAGTCAATGGCATGCCCGGGTGTGCATTGGGAGCGGTGCAGTGTCAGCGCTGAACATCGGAGGTGTCTGCTGTGACCGGAAGCCACATAACGACATCCGCCCAGATGGTCAGCATCCCTTCCTCCGCGGCGCTGGTCAGCACGACTTCGGCGCCGGTTTCATCGAACCGATACGTGCCGAGTTCTGCCCAGTCGTTCGCGCTGGTCGCTGCATCAACGACCACTTCTGCCGTGCCGTCCGCATGCTGCACCAGGTAGCGCACTCTGGTGGCGTCACCCAATCGACTGACGGCATAGGGGATGAACGCGATGACACGGTACTGTCCTGCTGCCGGCAGTTCCGCTCGCCAGACTGCCAGTGATGGCGGGTCGAGTGGGCGCGCCTTCCAGGGACGCCCGCCTGCGCCACGCACCGATGCGGTAAACAGCGACTCGCCGCCATAACCGACAGGTGCGCGCTTCCACCCCTCACCGTCGGTGAAGAAACCGGGGAGATCGGCGTCTGCTGCAACCCCTCCCTGTGGTGGCGGAGCGCACGGCGAGGGGCGATCCATCCAGAGCCAGACACTCACGACGCCGGCCGGATGGGTGTGCCAGGGATCATCCCCTTCGCCGCACCAGCCATACGGATCGGTGGTGCGCCCTAGGTATTGAACGCCGAAGTGCAGATGGGGACCCGTCGAGCATCCAGTGTTGCCGATGATTCCAATCGGCTGGCCACGCGCCACTCGCTCGCCGATGGCGACGTTCACGCGATGCAGATGCCAGTAGAGGGTGCGATAGCCGTTTTCGTGGTCGATGGCGACGGCGCCGGTGGCGCAACCGTCGTCGGCATTGCCTGCGAACACAACGACTCCATCGGCTGCCGCCAGCGCTCGTTCCGGCGGCGCTGCAGCGTAGTCCCAGCCGTCGTGTCCGTTGTAGGCGAAGATCGGGTCGGTTTCGACACGCCCCCAGTAGGTGGTGATGCCATTCCGGTTGTTGCGTGTAAGGAAAGGACCGCCGTGGTCGAAGAACGATGTCACTGGAACGATCGTACTGGTGGGGCGGGTCAGAAATGGCGGGGAGGGTGGCGACCAGTCGGACGGCGGGATGCGCGGATCGTCGAACAGGCGCGTGTATGTTGTACGGAACCGCTCCATCAGCGCCGGAAGGCGGGTCGGCACCGTGGTTGGGGCGAGCACGCGCGCCAGGGCATATTCAGCAAGCGACATGCCTTCCGGCAGCGCTGTGCTGCCGTCGGCAAAGGTCAGTGCGATGCGTTGCGGATAATCCCGCCGTGCATAGAACATTTCTTTGACAGACCAGCGGACCTGCGCCTGCAAGCCGCGTCGTCTTCCGTTCTCACCGCGAAAGCCAGCTGCCCAAGCGAACTGATCGGCAGTTGGCTGCGGATCGCTGATCAGACGGCTCTGTAGTTCTATCAGCGCCAGGATGATCTTCGGGTTGACGCCGTAGTAGATAGCCTGGCCGGTCAGCGCCTCGGCAAAGGTATGCTGGCGGTTGCCAACCGGCATGACGATCCCTTTCAACGGTCCGGGCTGGCTGTCGAGGAATGCCTGGATCTGGAGCGCATAGAAATCAGGTTCATAGGTGAGCCGCCGGTCGTCG
>JBEPYG010000168.1:0-9520 GCA_041641515.1 Roseiflexus sp. | reverse complement strand
AGAATGTGTACACGCGCGCAAAGGTCGTTTCATCCGCACCGTCGTATTCCGCCCACAGATCGGCGGTTTCGTACAGGCGCAACCGTGCCAGGCGCGCTGTGTTCGGCAGACGTGCAGCAATCAATCGCCACAGCACCCGCACGATGTTCTCGGTTGTCGGCAGTTGATCGCGAAAGTAGGGCGTATCTTCATTCAGGTGCTTGTGGTCGAACTCTTCCAGCACTTCTGACACCAGCGCTTTGAGTTCGGTCATGTTCATCACCATGCCGGTGCGCGGATCAAGTTTACCGGTAATGGTCACATCAAGTGTGTAATTGTGCCCATGTCCATACGGATACGCGCACGGACCGAAGACCCGCTCATTCTCCTCGGCGCTCCAGTCCGAACGCCAGTAGCGATGCGCTGCTGAAAACTCGAATCGACGAGTTGCATATACCATGGATCTGTCTCCTTCCCCTCAGCTCTGCCGATCATTTGCGCTCAGAGCTGACATGTCGTGTCTGTACGGCGCACGCAACGAGCGTCTCGCCGGAAGAGCGAGACCTGTGACCGACCTCTTTGCTTCTCGTGCGGGGAGTTGATCGAGACCGGGAACGCATGACCGTAGTGCGCCGTGCTATGCGCCTGTATAACAATACACTCCTTGCACAGGTTTTGTCAAGGATGGTAGCTGGAGCGGGGGGGATGGTCATAACGAGACGGAGATCGGTACACACCGACCTCCGTCTTATGTCTGAAGAACATTCAGAAATAACATCCCTTGATTGATAGGACTGCTGAAGCAAGTCTTCAGCAGTCCATAGAACGCTACTGGCGTTGACCTGCCCGTTCGAGCGCCGACCGCATCCGCTCGAGTCCTTCTATGAGCAGGGCGCGTGGGCAACCAAAGTTGAGGCGGACGAATCCTTCGCCGCCGGCGCCAAACGGCGTTCCGTCGTTCAGCGCTACCCGCGCTTCACGGCGGAAAAATTCGTATGGATTACCCGCGATGCCCGCCTCACGACAATCGAACCACGCCAGGTAGGTTGCGTGCGGTATGGTCGTCCTGATCTGCGGCATATGTTCGATGACGAACTGAGTCACATAATCGCGATTCGCGGTGAGATAGATCAGCAATGCGTGCAGCCAGTCGTCACAATCGCGGTAAGCAGCTTCCATCGCAGCAAGCGCGAACGAGTTGAGCCAGGGCACAATGCCATCCATGGCAATCATGAGGCGTTTCCGCAGATCCGGGTTGGTAACGATGGCGAAACTGGCTTTGAGCCCCGGAATATTGTATGTTTTGCTTGGCGCCATCATGGTAATTGTACGATCGGCGATCTCGGGTGCGAGGGTGGCGATCGGTATGTGGCGCGTCTCGCCAAGCAGCAGGTCACAGTGGATTTCGTCCGAGCAGATGATCAGATCGTGCTCCTCGCAAAATGCCGCCATCCGCAGCAGTTCTTCGCGGCTATATGCTTCGCCGGTTGGATTGTGCGGATTGCACAGAATGAAGAGGCGCGTGCGACTGGTTGTGACCGCCGCCATGCGCTCGTAATCCACGCGATACGCGAAGGTGCGGTCACCTGGAACGAGTGTCAGTTCCGCCATCTGCACCACGCGCCCCTGGTTCGTCGGAGCGGTAAGAAATGGCGGATAGACCGGCGTCTGCACCAGCACCCCGTCGCCGGGGTCGCCGATAGCGCGGCAGACTGCATTGAGACCGGTTACCAGACTGGGGATGTAGACGATCTGATCTGGTGTGATATCCCACTGGTAGAGACGGTGCATTCGTTCGCAGATGCATTCACCAAGCGCGCGTGACGGCAGTTCGTAGCCAAAATCGCCCATATCGACGCGAGCATGCAGTGCGGCAAGGATTGGCGGCGGTGCAGCGAAGTCCATGTCCGCCACCCACATAGGGAGCACATCGTCGCCATAGAACGTCCACTTGATGTTTCTGGTGCGACGGCGATCAAAGACTTGGTCGAAATCGTGCGGCATAGATGGCATCATTCCTTTCATCCACGGTATCTTTTGGGCAGTCAGCAGCGATTATTTCATATAAGACGGTCAGGCGCACGGCGCATAACGCTGCGATGAAAACAGTTCTGGGGATGCGGGCGAGACTCCCGCGCACTCGGCGGCTCTTTTCACCTCAGAAGCGATGATCAACATCAGGGACGCGACACCCCGGCGTGTCTGCATCGAGATGCTATTGTAATGCCTCGTGTGCACACCGTCTGATGGACTTAAGGAAGATCTATTGTACTATAACTCCTGGTAAACCAGGACGTTATGCCATAATGTGGGACAGGGACGTATCTGCATGTGATACCGCTCAATGCCCTGTAGCAGAGAAGGAGCGAACGGTGGCGGCAAAAATCCTGATAGCAGATGATAACCCGGCCATGCGTGAAGCGATTGTCCGCTTTGTCGAAGCAGAAGGATATGTAGCGCTGGCGGCGCGCAACGGACGCGAGGCGCTAAACCTGGCGCTGGAAGAACTGCCCGACCTGGTGCTGCTCGATGTCACGATGCCGGATTACGATGGATTCGAGGTTTGCCGTCGGCTGAAGGAAGATCCGCGCACGGCGCTGATACCGATCACCATGCTGACCGTACTCGATGCCCCGGAGCATCGCTGGCGCGGCATCGAGGCTGGCGCCGACGACTTTCTGACCAAGCCATTCGATGAGCGCCTGCTCCGCGCTCGAATCCAGTCACAATTGCGTACCAAACGTTTGACCGATCAACTTGAGCGCACCGAAAGCGTCATTTTTGCGCTGGCGTTGGCGGTTGAGGCGAAGGATATGTATACCGAGGGGCATCTCTGGCGTCTGGCGTACTATGGCGAGCAACTCGCGACCGCCGCCGGGTTGGGGCACGACATCCGACGCGCCGTATGGCAGGGCGGGTTGTTGCACGACATTGGAAAGATCGGCGTGGCGGACAGTATTCTGCGAAAGCCAGCGCCGTTGACGCCCGAAGAGTATGCGCAGATCAAGCAGCATCCCGAATGCGGCGCACGCATTATTGCCCCTATGCGCTTTGCGCGCGAAGTTGCGCCTATCGTGCGTGGGCACCACGAACACTGGGACGGCAGTGGCTATCCGTATGGGTTGCAGGGTGAGGAGATACCGATTGGCGCGCGGATCATCGCTATCGTCGACGCCTACGATGCCATGACCACGGATCGCCCATACCGGCGCGCGCTGTCGCAGGAGCGCGCTGTTCAGCGGCTGCATGCACGGAGCGGGATTCAGTGGGATCCGGATCTGACAGCACTGTTCATCAAGCTGATTGAGCAAAAACGTCTGGTTGTGCCGCATGATGCCGGTATTGCGCATCATATCCCGGCAGTGTAACACGCAAATGCGATTTATATACGTCGGCGCTGCTTCTGAGAGCGAGGGCATTGTGTCCTCGAATGCATGACGAAAGTGAAATGCTCTTGCTCTCAAGCTTGCCGTCACCATTCTGCGACTGCCCACAGTCAACGTTGAACATCCACCTCCCGCAATTTCAGGATGATCCACAGCCCCGCCATACCTGCCAGCGTGACGATAATCTCAGGTATCAGGATAGCTGCTGTACCCTGCAGTTCGAGTGCAGGCGCGATCCCCGCAGCGAGCAGGTTGACCAGCGTATGGGTCGCAATTGCCAGCCAGAGCCACCAGATCTGTCCACGTCGAAAGACCTGCACCACCATCACCGAGAGCGCTACATGAACCGGCAGCGTCCAGAGACGTTCCCATGCCCCAACCAGCGGCAACCAGTCGGGTTGTGCAGCGACTGCGGCTAACTGCTGGCGCGCCAATTCACGTTGCTCTTCCGTCAACGGCAGCGTCGCCAGATCGACCGTGCTCAACGCCAGAAGATTGATCAATCCCAGAAGGGTCAGCCCGGCGACCAGCACCATCGACTCCAGCCCGCCGTGCCCGAGACCATACATCACGGCGCGCGACCAGGTTTTTTCTTCGCGAAATAACCAGCGATATCCCACATACCGTCCAATCTCCTCTGCAAGTCCGGCGGTCAGCGCCAGCACCGCCAACCAGCCGAAGAGCAGCGAACGCGACGCCTGCAACTGTGGCGCCAGCGCTCCCTGAATGGCCAGCACAATCGGAACGCGGCTGATCAACTGGAACATCAGAAAGATGACGGCGCCGTAAGCGAAATAGCGCCAGGAAACGTGCAATCTGCGGCTGACGAACCAGGCTGCTGCCAGTGGGAAGAGCGCCTCAAACAGAATCGCGACAATCGTTGCAGCGACTCGCCCTGTACTTATCTGAAAAGACGTTTCCATTCAGCGCAGCGTCGCAAACACGATTGCCAGCAGCATCGCACCGCCAAACACGCCATACTCCCACATCATGCGACGGGTCAGCGTCCCTTCGAGATATCCCTGCAGCAAGCTGGTAATAACGTAGAACAATGCGAGCAGCAAGGCGCCGCCGATCAGAAACGATGCCGCCCAATAATTGAGCGCCCACGTCGCCTCTGCCAGCGTCAGACCAACAAGCAACGACAGCACGAACAGGTTGCGTGCGGAGGTCTGGGAGAGCAACGCATATGCGAGAAGCGCAGCGCTGGCGCCGACCAGCGTGGCGGAATAAAGAGTGCGCATACGGGTATAGTAGATGGCGCTGAACATGCCGAATGCCAGCAGCAGCGCCATTGCCTGCAACGCCAGGCGCGCGACCTGTCGCACATTGGCGCGGCGGTCGAGCGAGTAGTGCTGCGCCACCAGTGCGCCGAATAGAAATCCGCCGGCAGCGATCAGCGCCAGCACGAATGCCAATGTCTCGAGGCTCGCGCTGAAGAGGCGGAAGAAGGCGAACGACGCGATGATCGCAAACGACGGCAAAATCCAGAAGGAGGGCGCCAGTTCGATACGTACAATGCCGAGGTTCACGACCGGTAACGATCGTGTCTGCATCTGTGGGTGTGTGCGAATGAAAATATCCGCTCCTGTGCTAGCAATCACTACCAGCGAAGCGATCAACAGCCACGACACAGTAATGGCAGGAAAGTCGCCGCCAAAACGTGCGCGCAGGATATTGGGGTTGACATCGATCAAAAAGACGACTGCCAGCCCGAGGAGCGTCAGCAACACCAGCGACACAATTCGATCATACCGTGGTGCTGGATTCATACCGTCATAACCTCAATCACACCGGTTTGAACAATGGTCACGCCTGAGCCCAGTCGCGCAGCGCCTGGAGCAGCAGGCGCACACCGACGCCGGTTGCGCCTTTCGGCTGGTACGCCTTGGGTTTCGAGTCGGTCCACGCCGTTCCGGCGATGTCGAGGTGCACCCAGGGATAGTCGCCGACGAAGGCGTTGAGAAACGCAGCAGCCGTGATCGCACCGCCCTGCCGTCCGGTAGCATTGCGCACATCAGCGATCTCGCTTTTGACCATCTCGCGGTACGGCTGCCACAGCGGCAGTTGCCAGGCGCGCTCGCCGGCCGTCTCACCGGCGCGCAGCAGCCGCTGCGCCAACGCGTCGTCATTCGTGAACAGCCCGATAGCGTGCGGTCCGAGCGCCACGCTGATAGCACCGGTCAGCGTGGCAAGATCGATGATCGCCGACGGATTGTAGCGTTGTGCGTAGGTTAGAACGTCTGCCAGCACGATCCGCCCCTCGGCATCGGTATTCAGCACCTCGATCGTCTTGCCGCTAAGAGTCTTCAGGATGTCTCCAGGGCGATACGCCGACCCGCTCGGCATATTTTCCGCTGCGCCGATCAACGCCACCACGTGCAGCGGCAGGCGCAATTCCGCAATGGCATGCAGTGCGCCAAGCACCGCTGCCGCACCGCTCATATCCATCTTCATTGCGTCCATATTCTCGGCGGGCTTGATCGAAATTCCGCCCGAGTCGAACGTCATCCCCTTCCCCACCAGGCAGATGGTGGGTGCATCGGTATACTGTGCGCCATAGTCGATAGCGATCAAGCGCGGCTCATTCACCGATCCTTGCCCAACGGCAAGAATGCCGCCGAACCCCTGCTCGCGCATTTCCGCCGGACCCAGCACCGTGATGGGCAGGTCGAATGCTGTGGCAAGTTCACGTGCGCGCTCAGCCAGACGCGCCGGCGTCAACTCGTTAGGGGGAAGATTTGCCAGATCACGCGCCAGATTTGCGCCGCGCGCAACCGCTCCGCCGCGTGCAACGCCGCGCGTAGCTTCCTCCACTGCATCGTCCGATGCCAGCAAGTTCAGTTCATCGACCTCGTGGCGCTCTTCTGGCTTGAGGTTGCTCTTGTACTCCAGGAAGCGGTACCCTCCAAGTAGACTGCCTTCGGTGATCGCAGCGGCAATCGTTTCGGGGGTCTGGTCGGGTACGACTGGCAGCGCAAAAGCGAATTGTCTGACGTTCAATTCGCGTGCACGCTGCGTTGCTATCGCTGCAACTTCGCGTACCAGATCGAGATCGGGCGACGAACGTTTGCCCAGACCGATCAGCAATGCCCGCCGCGCAGGACAGGCGCCACGTGGGTAGAGCAACAACGTTTGTTTCGACTTGCCCGTCCAGTCGCCCGGTTCGATCAAATCAGCCAGAGGAGATGCAAGCGCCTCGTCTTCCCACAGAGCAAGCGCCAGCAGGTCGGTCGTAGTGCTCAGAGGGTCGCCAGCGGTAACTGTTACGCGCATAGAATAGCTCCGTATACCGTCAATAGCTGCAGATGTGTTCGCCTGGAGATGACATGCATTCGTTCTTTGCCGTCCTGAGAATGGAACGATATTATGGATCTGTTCACCCGTTTCGTCAACCCTTGTTTCTTGAGTCGGCGAGGCGGGACGGTGCGTGTGGAAACCATAGCTGGCGGTGGATTGTGATTTCGTGATTATCGGCGCCCGACGTATGGTTTTTTGGTTTTCGATTTTTTATTTGTTGATTGTTTGATTTCAGAATTCTGGTCTTCGATTTGTTGGTCTCGCGAATTCTTGATTTTTGGATTGTTGTTTCTGATTCATTATTTTTGATTTGTGTTCGGTTTTTGGTTTTAGGTTTCCCGATCTATGATCACGGGCGCTCTTTTTATTTTTGATTTCGTGATTTCCGGTGCCCGACTTTCGGTTTTTGATGTTTGATTTTTGACTCCTGATGCTGGATGTTTGGTCTGCCAGATATAATCCGCTCTTGCTTGCACAGGCTTCGGTGTGAGCTCAGTCGAACGTCAGGCGTGTCCCGACGGGGTTCTGCCGCGGAGGCGGGTTCAGTTCAGTTGACATCCGTGACCGGAGAGGGATATACTACCCGTGAGAGGTTCTCGCAAGAAGCACAGGCGTATGAAGGTCAGAGTGAAGTCATGATCAGCGATCAATTTCGTGTACCGGGAATATCGTGCCAGCATTGCGTCAACGCGATTACCCGGGCAGTCAAGGCACTGCCTGGGGTGCGCCAGGTCGTCGTCAACCTGAGCGACAAAAGCGTGCGTGTCGAGCACGACCAGCAGGTGACCGCCGATGATTTGATCCGGGCGATCAACGATGCCGGGTACGATGAAGTGGCGGTGCTGGTGTAGTGGTTACCTGAGCGGGGCGCCGTCAGACGTCGGCGGCGCCACGTTCGGCAGATTAAACCGCATTACCCGCGCATTCCCCCGATCGACAACAACGACCGAACCATCGGGAGCAAACGCTATTCCACACGGCAGGTTGACCGATGCAAAATCGCTGCCGGCGCCGCCCCATGTCAGTAATCCAACACCGTTGTCGTCAGTCAGCATCAGTGTGTTGCGCAATGGGACACTGACAACCACCCGTCCGCCATGTGCGGCGATGTAGGGATCCTCGTAGGTTTGCGGCTGCCAGCCGGGAATGCGCCAGGTGGCGTAGGGCAGCAGGTCGAGCTGCCCATTTTCATCGCGCGCAAATGCCTGCACCCGGCTGTTCCAGGTGTCAGCGACGAAGACCGTGCCGTTCTCATCAACGGCGATGCCGATCGGTTCGTTGAACTGCCCGGCGGCGCTTCCCTCGTACCCCCACTGATACTGGTAGTTGCCAGCGCTGTCAGTGACGACGATGCGTTTGTTGCCGGTATCGGCGATGTAGACGTTTCCTTCGGCATCGACGGCGACGCCGCGCGGACCGAAGAAGTCGAGCGGTCGGGCAAGGTTCTGCTCCTGTGTGCCGCCGGTTGGCGATGCGCGCCGACCATCGCCGAAATCCTCACGTCCGACGCCCCAGCTGGCGAGGAATGTTCCCTGCGGGTCGAGTTTGACAACTCGCGCATTCCAGGTGTCGGCGACGTAGATGTTCCCGGCAGCATCGACGGCGACGCCGCGTGGTTCGTAGAACTGCCCGTCGCCATTGCCGAAACTGCCGATGGTGCGGATCGGGGTTCCCGAGGGATCGAAGACGATCAGGCGGTGATTGGCGCTATCCGACACGATGATATTCCCCTGGGGATCGACGGCCACGCCGCGTGGCTGGATCAGTTGCCCGGGGTCGCTGCCGAATTCGCCGAAGATATCGGTAGCTACGAGTTTGACGACGCTGCCGGGTGCTGCAACGGCAGATGCATCGCCGACGCGCGCCAGGTCGCGCCGCACCCACACCGACATCTCGCGCCCATCGAGACGAAGTGGCGGGGGCAGGTCGCGGTACAACAGGTAGCGCCCGGTGTTCGACCAGTGTGACGTATCGAATATCCAGAGCAATGGCGCCCATACCGGCGGCGCGTCCTCCGGTTGTAAGCCGGGGCAGGCTTTCGCGATATCTCCAGCGCTGCCCGGATACGCGAAATAGAAGCGTTTGTAACCGGCGCTTTGCGGGTCGCATTTGTTGCCTTCAGGAAACCACCAGTTCAATTTGGTGTCGAAGAGGCGTACATACCCTGCTTCAAGCGCCTGTTGTGCGGTATTGTTCAGGCTCACCCGCGATATCATCACCACCGGCGCCAGGATGCGTTCCCCTGCGCCCTGTGGCGGATCGACCAGGAACGTGTCGGGTGTCGCGGTACGGAAATCGCCGGATGGTCGAGCCTCCAGACGCTGGAAGTCGCGCAGATACCACTGGTAGGGCCAGGCCAGGCTCCCTTCGCCGTCCTGCTCCGGGTCGCCTTTATCCATGATGAGCGGCATCGACAGACCGCCGACCGGATCGTTGACGCTGCGGGTGTTGCGCGTCTGGTTGATCGCCAGATCGCGAATATATGCGACGATCAGCGGGGTGTCAGGCGTGCTCTGGGTGTAGACCAGCGGCTCGACCGGCGTATCCGGGTGATCATAGACAACCAGCCAGGTGGCGCGCAGCGTATACGCGCCCACCAATGCAGCAATGGTCAGCGCGCCGAGCGCCAGTGTCGCCCGCACGCCAGCCCATTGACCGACGCGGACGATCAGGTAGATCAATCCGCCTGCCAGCACGAGCAGCAGCGCACCCTGGAGCAGATTTGTCTGTGCCTGCTGCCCGACGGCTGGCTGTCCAAAGCGCCAGAAGGCGACGGCGAGCGCGACGAGCAATAGCGTGAGCGCTGGTGGCACAAGCCATGCGCGGCGGTCGAGAGTGCGCAGGTTCAGGCTCGC
>JBEPYG010000167.1:0-9580 GCA_041641515.1 Roseiflexus sp. | reverse complement strand
GCAGCGCCATTCGCGCTGTGAAGGAACGCGGCACGGCGCTGCACCTGATGGGACTGCTTGGACCTGGCGGCGTCCATAGCCATGTCAATCATACAAAGGCGCTCCTCGAACTGGCAAAGCGCGAAGGGCTTGAACGGGTCTACGTTCACCTGTTTACCGATGGGCGCGATACAATGCCGCAGAGCGGGATCGAGTTCGCGCGCGACCTGCTTGCATTCATGGAAGAGCGCCAGATCGGGAAGGTTGCCTCGGTTGTCGGGCGTTACTATGCGATGGACCGCGATAAGCGCTGGGAACGCACGAAGCAGGCATATGATCTGTTAACCAGAGGCGTCGGTCGTCCCGCTCCTGATCCATTAACGGCCATCCAGCGTTCCTACAACGAAGGCGTAACCGATGAGTTTATCAAGCCGGCTGTGATTGTGGATGAGTCCGGCAGACCGGTCGCTACCATCGGCGCTGGTGACGCCATCGTTTGCTTCAACTTCCGCGCCGACCGGGTGCGGCAGATCAGCCGCGCCTTTACCCTGCCCGATTTCGACGGTTTCGAGCGGGAGATGGTGCGTGACCTGATCTACATCGCCATGACTGAGTACGAGAAGAATATGCCGTACCAGGTCGCTTTCCAGAACGATGATGTCGCTGTGCCGCTCGCAAAAGTGATCAGCGACGCCGGGTTGCGCCAGTTCCACGCGGCGGAAACCGAAAAATACCCGCACGTCACCTTCTTCTTCAACGGCGGGCGCGAACAACCGTTCCCCAACGAAGACTGGCAGATCGTCCCGTCGCCGAAAGAGGTGCCAACCTACGATCTCAAACCAGAAATGAGCGCCTACGGTGTGCGTGATGTGGTACTGCAGGCGATCGAGTCTGGCGCATACGACTTCATTCTTGTCAACTACGCCAACCCCGATATGGTCGGGCACACAGGTGTCATTCCAGCGGTCGTTCGGGCGTGTGAAGTCGTGGACGAATGCACCGGCGCAATCGTCGATGCAGTGGTGGCGCGCGGCGGTGCGGCGATTGTCATGGCCGATCACGGCAACGCCGAACTGATGATCGATCCGGAAACCGGCGGACCGCACACGGCGCACACGACCAACCCCGTGCCAACGTACCTGATAGCAGCGCCCGGGTTGGGGTTGGACAAAGGGCGGGTTGCACTGCGCGACGGCGGACGACTCGCGGATGTCGCGCCAACAGTCCTCGACCTGCTTGGGCTCGAACCCGCGCCACAGATGACAGGCAAGAGCTTGATTGTGCGGACGTAGGGTCTACGAAAACAACCCATCGACTGCGGCAACCAGCTGGCGTAGATTGCTCACGTGATGCACCGCGTGGCACATCGGTCCGTAGATGTGCATGTGGTTGTCTTCGCGCCCCCAGCGGTAGGGCGGCTCAGGGTTGAACCAGACGACCCGGTGCGCGCGGCGCTTGATGATTTCGAAGGCGCGCGGGTTTGGCGGCGACATATGATCATCGCCGTCGCCGAGAAAGATCACGGTGGTGCGGCGGTCGATTGCGTCGAGGTGATCGCGCGTAAATGTCTCCAGGCACGATCCCAAGCTCGTCTGCCATGGACCGCCCTGCACCCGCTCCGGCACGACGCGGATCGCATCTTCGGGGCGCAGTTGCTGAAAATCAGCCTGCACATCCGCAATCGTGCGGTAGTAGACGAAGGGGCGCGTGCGACTGATCTGATCCTGCAGCGCATAAACGAGCATCAGCATGAAACCGGTGACGGCGCGCATCGAGCCGGATACGTCACAGATGACGGTGATACGCGGCTTCAGATGCTTGCGACGGTGGCGGATGTCGAGCGGCACGCCGCTGTAGCGCAGGTTGGCGCGGATGGTGCTCTTCGCATCAAGCGCGCCCTTGTTGGCGCGTTTCTGCCGTAGTGCGACGCGCGTGCGCAACTGCGCCGCCAGACGATTGATGATAGCGCGCATCTCGTCGTCGTCCCGGTGCTGCAGTTCCTCGAACGGGCGATCCTGCACATCCTCGGCAGGGCGACGGCGGCGTTCTTCCGCTTCACGCTGCTGCAACCCATTCCCCACTTCCCTGCCGATCTGCTGCGCGAGCGCTTCGCGGTTCTCACGCGCCTCCTGTTCCAGTTGCTGGAGCGCCGCTTCGCTCACTCCCGCTTCGCGCAACTTCTGAAGAAGTTCCTGGAGCAACTGCTCCAGGCGATCGAACTGCAATTCACGCAGCGCGCGGCGCGTGGCCCACGGCTGAAAGCCGGTCGTCATCTGCGTAGCGGTTGTGTTTTCGTCGATGAACTGGCGCATCTGGCTGCCGCTCATACCCTGCCCGGTCATCATCATCTCGAACAGGCGCCGCAGTTGCTCTGGCGTGAGCGACGCCAGCATCTGTTGCAGCAGGCGTTCCAGTTGTTCGCGCTCTTCTGGAGACATCCCGCCGCCAGGCTGCTGCAACGGCGGCGGCGCATCAAGACCGAAGAAACGCGGGAAGAGTTCATCGAACGTCGGTAGGTCACGCGGCTCTTTCACCAGCGACGCGCGCAGCGCCGAACGGAAGAACTGTTTATCGGCGATGCCGGTAATCTCGACGCAGCGCATCGCGTCGATGCTTTCGGCAAGCGAAATACGCACCCCTTTGGCGCGCAGCGCATGGATAAAATCAACAACCCGCTGGTCCATCCCTGGTTCCTCCCCTAGTTGCCACGGAAGCGGCCACTCTCGTCGTCGCGCCGCGGTCGGCCAGGTTCATCGCGTTCGCGGCGGGCGCGGTCACCCTCATCGCGCACCATGGCACGGCGCGCGCGCTGCAGATCGCCCTCGAATTTGAGCAGCACATTCAGCGTCTTCTCGATTGTCGCTCGATCAAGATGGCGGACATTGAGTTCGAGCAGCGCGCGCGCCCAGTCGATTGTTTCCGAGACGCTCGGATGTTTCTTCAGGTCCATGCCGCGCAGCCGCTGCACCAGTTCCACCGCCTGCTGCGCCAGTTTCGGGGGCAGACCGGGCACTTTCAGGTTGACGATCTGAAGTTCCTGATCGGCGGTCGGATAATCGACATGCAGGTAGAGGCAGCGTCGTTTCAGCGCTTCGGAAAGTTCGCGGGTATTGTTGCTGGTCAGCAGCGCCATCGGCTGGTGACGGGCGCGAATGGTGCCAAGTTCGGGCACGCTCACCTGAAAATCGCTCAGCACCTCGAGCAGAAACGCCTCGAACTCGGCGTCAGCGCGGTCGATTTCATCGATCAGCAGCGTCACCGGTCGCTCGCTCGTGATCGCTTTCAGCAATGGTCGCGGCAGCATAAAGCGACTCGAGAAGAACACATCCTCCTCGGCCGCCAGCCGGTCGGCTGCCTCGGCAAGCGTCGTGACGCCTGTCAGCAGATCGTTGAGTTTATCGCGCAGCAACTGGGTGTAGAGCAGTTGCTTGGCATATTCCCACTCATAGAGCGCCTTGGTCTCGTCGAGACCTTCGTAGCACTGAAGGCGGATTAACTCCCGTCCGGTCGCTGCCGCCCACACTTTTGCCAGTTCGGTTTTGCCCACGCCAGCCGGGCCTTCGGCGAGGATCGGTTTACCGAGTTTCTCCGCCAGGAACACAGTCGTGGCAATTTCATCGGAAGGAATGTACTGCTGCGCGCTGAGCGCCGCCTTAACGTCGCCAATGGTGTTGAACACTGCCAGTAGCCTTTCTACTCCGGTTGCACGCCGTAGACGGTATGTTCCATACGGACTGCCCCGTCTGCGAGATCGATCAGGACGCCATGGAAACGACGCTGATCACGTCCCGGATTGACACACCAGGTTGTGCCGATCCGGGTGGTGTACGCGCCGCTCATCGCAGGCGCTTCGTGGATGTGCCCGTGCAGGGTGAGCGGCGGTTGATGCTGTTCGATGAACAGACGCAGCGCTCGACTGCCGACGTGCCGCCGGTTTGACATCAGATCGAGCGGCGTATCGGCAGGCGGCGTATGACAGACATAGACCGTGCGCCGCGGATCGCTGCGACCGGCAAGCGCCGCCAGGTCTTCTGCAATCGATGGCCACGCCTCGAACTCACGGTATTGCAGTGGTCGAATCGCGCCGCCTCGACTGGTCAGCGCGTGCTCGAAACTGAACGACTGGGTTCGTCCTTCGTCGCGCCGCTCGAAATCCTTAATGCTGAACGGTGTTGGCGGCACGCAGGCATACCCGGCAATCCAGAGATCGTCGCTTATCTGATAGATGCGCTCATGGAGCGGCAGCGCCAGCTCTTCTGCCGCAAGTTCCTCCACAGCATCATACGCCGTCGCCCAATCATCGTTACCCGGCAGCAGATAGACCATCGTCGCCGGGTGGCGCGCCCGAAACGCACGCAGGAGCGACGCCAGATCGCGCTCGACAAAGGTTCGCTGCGTCGTGAGCGCATCGTCGCGTCGTATCGCGTGCGGCAACAGATCGCCGCCGACAACGATGGCATGCGCCTCATGGCGCGCCGCAAACTCGCACAACGCGCGATAGTCGGACAGGTTGCCATGAAGGTCGGCGGTGTAGGCAATGCGCATGCTACCGATACTGCAATGAAATGTTTCGATAACGACCCTGAACGCACAGCGGACAGAGAACAGCGGGGATCTGTCATGCATTATAGCATGGACAACTCCGAAATGGAGGGCTCCTTTCTGCAATGAATCGGGTCCACGCCTGATGCCGTGGGGCGCATGGTCTTTCCGCAATGGTTCGGGTCCACGCCTGATGCCGTAAGGCTGAAGCTCCCGGCTGGCAGGGCGAAGCCCGCCTGTGCGGGCACACGGGGATTATGGACTGGAAACCATACGCTCCGCCACTTATAACGAGTATATGGTATCATCAGGAAGGATTCGGTTACGCTGCGTATCACTATCTCAGTCATGACTTCACCTGCACGCCGTCGCTTTCGCGCCATCGCCCGTCTCCCCGACGACCAGATCAATCTGGCGGAGGCAGCGCTCTGTATTGCCTGGGAAGACCAGGGTGACGGCAATCCCACAGCTTCACTGCGGATCATCGATGCCATGGCTGCCGCAGCGCAGGAACGCATCACCGGCAGGCGAGGAGCGCGCGCGACCGTCGCGGCATTGAACCAGTATCTGTTCGAGGAACTTGGATTTCGTGGCAACCATTGGAACTATAGCGATCCGTCCAACAGTTTCCTCGATCAGGTCATTGCACGGCGCACCGGTTTACCCATTCTGCTGTCGGTGCTGTACCTGGAGATCGGTTGGCGGTTACAGCTGCCGGTTGTCGGGCTGGCATTGCCGGGGCATTTTCTGGTTCGCTACATCGATCCCAGCGAGGGCGATCTGTACATCGACCCTTTCAATCGCGGAAGGTTGTGGTCGTATGCGGAGTGTGAACGGCAGGTCACCTCGTTTGCCGGTGCGGTCAATCCTGCGCTGATCCGGCAGATCATGGCGCCGCCATCGCCACGATCGATCCTCACACGCATCCTGCGCAACCTGAAGAGTGCTTACATTCAGCGCGAACAGTTCGATCGCGCACTGGCGACCATCGATCGCATCTTGATACTGTCGTTCGATACTGGCGAACTGCGGGATCGCGGTCTGTTGCGCGCCCGCGTCGGGCAATGGTCGGGAGCGCTGTCCGATCTCGAACGCTATGCGCACCTGGCGCCGCAGGCGAAGGATCTGGAGGCGATCCGGCATCAGGCGCAGGTGCTGGCAGATGCGCTGGCACAGTACAACTGATTGCTCCTGTGACGGAGTTTGCTCGCCCGCACATCGGGCAGTGTTGGACAAAAGACGCATAACCGTCAGCGCCATTGGCGCCGACCCTCACGTGGCGCTCCCGTTCCCCAGACCATACTGCACATACACGGCGCTCATTTCGCTGAAAAAGTCGATCAGCGCGTCGTGGTTGACAGGCATTTGATCTTCGTCGCCGGTGGTAGGTGCATTGATATAGACCGATCGTGCGTTCATTTCATCGACGAATCGCAACATACGTGCGCCGTCGCGGGTGTAGATGCCGGCAGCGACAACCGTGTGCGGTCGAGTGGCGTGCGCCAGCGCCTCGGCAAAACTTTCGACGCGCGTCACCGCCAGCACCGGTCCTGGCGCCGGTTCGCGGGCGATCCGCATTGCCGGACGCACCCGATCCACAATCGTCGGGCGCAGGAAGTAACCATGCGCCAGCGCCTCGTCCTGCGCGCGCGCGCCGCCGCAGAGCGTCTCAGCGCCTTCCATCTGCGCCTGCCGGACCAGATCGAGCGCCTGCTGAATCTGCGCCTCGTCGGTGCATGGTCCCATGCCGACCTCGTCATCGAGACCGCTTCCCAGGCGAAGTTTGCACACCTGCGCAACCAGTTCTTCAAGAAAAGCGTCCGCTACCGGGTGCATGAGGATCACCCGTTTGGTCGCCGTGTGCGACTGACCGGCATTCCCAAAAGCGCCGGCGAGCACACCCGCGAGTGCCAGGTTCAGGTCGGCATCCTCGAGCACGACGACCGGGTTGGCATCCATCGCTTCACTCATGAAGCGTATCGTGCGCGCCTCCGCCTGCCGCCGCGCACCAGCGATATCGGCGTGCGACCCGCCGATCCAGACCGCGCGAACCGCCGGATGATCGATCAGGGTGGCGCCTGTTTCATCGGTTACGCCGTGGACCAGGTTGACAACGCCGGATGGCGCACCAGCATCGGCGAAGCAGCGCACCAGCCATTCCGCAGTTTCCGGCGTTGCCAGTGCAGGTTTTAGCACAACAGTATTACCGCACACCAGCGCCTGCGCCAGGCGCGCGAACGGCAACGCCAGCGGCGACCATTCCGGTGTCAGCAGTGCCACAACGCCGAGCGGACGGCGGTGCGTGTAGCCGAAATGCGCCGGGGTGCGCAACGGAACAGTGACGCCATCCATTGCGGCAGCAGCGCCGCCGCAGAACTCTGCATACGCGATAGTGCGCTGCACTTCAACGCGCGCTTCGGCGAGGGTTTTGCCCTGCTCGCGCACTATCACGCGCGCAACATCTTCCGCCCGTTCCGCCAGCAGGCGCGCAGCGCGCAACACCAACGCTCCGCGTTCGGGCGCCGGCGTCTGGCGCCAGGAATGAAACGCATGCACCGCCACTTCGGCGGCAGCTATCGCTTCATCGCCGATCGAAAGCGGCGCCTCGCCAATCAGGTCGCTGGCGTCGGCGGGGTTGATATTGGGCGCATGGCGGCGCGCTGGCGACTCCATCCAGGCGCCGCCGATGTAGTTGCGATAGATTTTGATGTCGTGTCGCATGACCGGAAACCCTTTCTCACGTTGCGGATTGCGCGATCTCTCATTTCATCAATATTGGCCCTTGCAATCGGGTGCATCAGGTGAAAGCGCAGTTGATCGCAGGAGATGTCGGATGTTGCGGCAAGGTTACGTCAGCGAGTTCTCCAGATGGATGCACGTCATCCGAATGATAACAGCTTCCATCGCTGGCATCAGCAGCCTTTGTTCTCGCGTAGAGCAAGTATAGCACGCTTCGCCCAGACAAGCTCGAACGCCACCGCACTCGTCTCGTGCGCTGTACAATGGAAGCGTACCGCTGACAGTCATACGGGAAGATAGACACCGGGGAGGCGCCAATGAACTTGATTGCAGTCGTAACCACAGTAGGAAGCCTGGAGGAGGCGCGCGCCATCGCAACGGCGCTGGTCGAGCGACGGCTGGCGGCCTGTGCGCAGATCTCGCAGATTGAGAGCGTCTACCGCTGGAAAGGCGACATTCAGCGTGATCCTGAGTTCCGCGTGCTGTTCAAGACGACCGCTGCACGCTACCAGGACGTGGAAGAGGCGATCCGTTCGATGCACTCTTATGACTTGCCGGCAATCCATGCTTTTGCCATCGAGCATGTGTATGCGCCGTATGGCGCCTGGGTCGAGGAGAATACAGGTTGACGGGAAGCGTTGCTTTCGGTCATGTGCGCCGCAAGCGACACATGTGCGAACGTATCGCCTCCGGGGGAGAACCATGTCACCATGAAACGATTGCGTCACGATGTCAGTGTTGCAGTGAGCATCATGTTGCTCATTGCCGCCACTGCCGCTATTCTCACCGGCATCATTGCCGATCTCTGGCATTTGACGGGGTTTGTGTATCATACGTATGCCGGGTATATCATGGCAGTCCTGGCTATTGCCCATGTGGCGTTGAACTGGAACCGCATGGCACGGTATGTGCGTTTTCGTCTGATGCGTTCCGCTGCACCGCGCCCACCCGCTCGCACCAGGGTCGCCGTTCGTCCAGCGACGATTTCCCCACACCCGCCCGCCAACCGCAGCACGACAGGCATGCTGCACGCGCTCCATACGCGACGCGGGTTTCTTGGCGCACTGGCTGGACTGCTGGCGGGTGCGGCAATTGGACGCAGTACGGTTCGTGCGCGCCCCGATGTGCCGTTCGGAACCGATCTTGGAGTAGCGTATCATCAGTGGAGCAAACCGGGCATAAGCGACCTCTTCGGCGCAGTGGCGAGCTGGGGGACGCAACCGCCGCTCTACAAGACGTATCCCGACGCGCCGCGCATCGTCCTGCCGCCGCCCGATGATCGACCAGGCATAACCCTCGAAGAGGCAATCCGGAAGCGACGTTCGGTGCGCGCCTATTCGGACGAGCCGCTGACGTTGGCGGAATTGTCGCGGGTGCTCTTTTTTACCGGCGGCATCAATGCCGAACGATTCGGTGCAAAGTTGCGCGCTGCGCCCTCTGCCGGCGCGCTCTACCCGATTGAGACATACCTGGCCGTCCATCACGTGACGGGTATGCAGCCCGGCGTGTACCACTACACGGTCGCCGATCATACCCTTGCGCTGATCCGCGAGGCCAATGTGCGCAGCGAGACGGTGCGTCAGGGGTTGATGCAGAGCTTTCTGGGCACGTGTGGCGTGGTGGTCTATTTCACGGTCATTCTGCAACGCCTGCGCTGGCGCTATCAGGAACGCTCCTATCGTTATGCGCTGCTCGAAGCGGGACACCTGGCGCAGAACCTCTATCTCGCGGCGACATCGCTCGGCATGGGGGTGTGCGCTGTCGGCGCCTTCCTGGACGACGAGGTCAACGCCATGCTCGGCGTGGACGGCGAACAGGAGGCGGCAGTGTATATGCTGTCGGTGGGGAAGACATGATCGGGTATAATCCTCGCGCGACACGGCTTTCACAATGATGGATAGATTGCTTCGCTGCACTTGCAATGACTCTGAAGCATCGAGGACTCAGCCAGGCGCGATAGTTTCGTGTTTTACCGCCGATTGCTCTCTTTCCTGATGATGCTGGCGCTGGTTGCCTGCGCCGCTCCACCGCCGCCTGCGCCAACGCCGCAGGCGGAAGCGCTGCCGACCCGCGCGCCGGTCAGCACGGCGACGCCACAGCTCTCTCCCCTGGCGACGGCTGTGGCGCCTTCGGCAACGCCAGAAGCGCCGACACCGACCCCGGCGCCTGCCCTGGCAAATCTGTTCGACGACCAGCGGCTCACCTATGAACCTGATTTCTATGCGCTCCAGATCCAGGCATTCCTCGACAGCCAGCCCGGACCGTTGAAAGGGATCGTCATGCCGGTTGGCAACCGCCAGCATACCTTTGCCGAGGCGCT
>JBEPYG010000166.1:0-9591 GCA_041641515.1 Roseiflexus sp. | reverse complement strand
GTAAAGCATTTGCAAAGCGACTCATGATCGAGGCGGGCATTCCAACCGCTAAAGCGCACATCTTCGATAAACCTGATAGTGCAGCCGATTTCGTGCGCGCTTCTGGATGCGCGTGGGTCGTGAAGGCGGATGGGCTTGCGGCTGGCAAGGGGGTCATTGTGCCGGAGTCGGTCGGCGATACGCTGGATGCCATCCAAACGCTGAGCGCCACCGCGTCTGGCGCGCGTCTTCTTCTCGAAGAGCGCCTCAGCGGACCAGAGGTGTCACTGATTGCGCTGTGCAATGGCGAACACGCGCTGCCCCTGCCGCCAGCGCAGGATCACAAACGCCTGCGCGACGGCGATGCCGGTCCCAACACCGGCGGCATGGGCGCCTACGCTCCCGCACCACACCTGACATCTGCCGACGTTACCGATCTGATGGCACAGATCATGCTGCCGGCACTGCATGCGTTGAAGCGCGCAGGAATGCCATTCTGCGGCGCGCTCTACGCCGGATTGATCCTGACCGAACACGGTGCGCGGGTGCTGGAGTTCAACGTGCGCTTCGGCGACCCGGAGACGCAGGCGATCCTGCCGCTGCTGGATGGCGACCTACTTGCAACGCTTGCGGCGTGTGCCAGGAACGGAGTCCTGTCGGACGATCTCCTGCGCTGGACAGGCGACGCGGCAGCGTGTGTCGTGCTGGCAGCAGAAGGATACC
The DNA here is from genome assembly GCA_041641515.1 of Roseiflexus sp. Taxonomy (GTDB): domain Bacteria; phylum Chloroflexota; class Chloroflexia; order Chloroflexales; family Roseiflexaceae; genus Roseiflexus. The sequence continues at coordinate 8,889 of JBEPYG010000166.1, read as the reverse complement.
CCGACACACCCCGACGTGGTGATGTCATCAGCGGCATCGAGTCGATTGACGACCCGAATGTGCTGATCTTCCACGCCGGTACCGCATGGAAGAACAATCTCCTGACGACGGCGGGCGGGCGTGTGCTCGGCGTTACCGGCATCGGCGCCACATTGCGCGAGGCGCTGATGCGCGCGTATGCGGCAGTTGACCGGATTTCCTTTCCGGGTATGCAGTATCGCCACGACATTGGCGCAAAGGCGATGCAATGAGCGCTTCAGGGCAACCGTATCGTGTCGCTGTGCTGGTCTCCGGCAGTGGGTCGAACCTGCAGGCGCTGCTTGATGCGCAGCGCGCCGGCGACCTCGACCGTGCTGAGATCGTCCTAGTGGTCAGCGACCGCGCTGACGCCTATGGGCTGCAGCGCGCGCTGCAGCATCGCGTTGCGGCCGCGTTCGTTCCGTTACACCACCCGCGCGATCCCGTTGCACGCGCCGAATGGGAACGCCGTCTGGCGGATGTGACGGCAGCGTTCACTCCCGATCTGATCGTCCTTGCCGGGTTTATGCGCGTCCTGTCGCCAGTGTTTCTCGATCGCTTCCCCAATCGGGTCATCAACCAGCACCCGGCACTCCTTCCAGACGACAGCAGCGACACGTTTGTCACCTCACGCGGCATTGTTATCCCTGCATTGCGCGGCGCGCACGTCGTCGCCGATGCGCTGCGCCTTGGTCTGCCGATCACCGGATGCACCATTCACCGCGTAACACCAGCTGTGGACGATGGACCGGTACTGGCGCGCAGCGAGGTTCCAATCTTTCCCGGCGATACCGAAGAAACGCTTCACGAGCGCATCAAACAGATCGAGCGCCGCCTGATTGTTGAAGTGGTCGTACACCTGGCGCGCCTTAGCGCATAAACAGCGGCGGTCAGGGTTCACACTCACCGTAGCCATGGTGTTTTTGCGTCGGCGGGGCGGCGTCTCATGGCGCTTGCGAAAGCTATACCGCCGCCGCTTCTCGATCTCGGGAGCTTTCACCAAACCCCCAATCGTGAACAGTCACCAGCGGCGAATGCAGCGACCGCGGCGTGCCCTTGCTCACACGCCTGCACCCTGATTGTGAGTGAGCATTCGTTCTATGGACTGCTGAAGCAATGCGTCAGCAGTCCATACCTTCCAGTGCAATGAGCGTGGCGATCACTTGCGCGGGCGTAGACCGATGGACGGCACATGGGAATCCGTTCTCACGGCGGCGGTCGTTGCCCGGTTGGGGTACGGCGGGGCCGCGCCCCGATGGGATTCTCGTGCGAAGCGCGTGGGCACTCTCTCACAGGTTCGGCGTGATTTCAGCCGAAGGCGGACTTTCCCTGTCGTCATAGCCGATAGCCAATAAGCAAGAACCGGTAGGCGCAAGCCGATCGCACGCGACGCTAATATCGGCTATTCTGAAAACCCCACAGCATCAGGCGCATACCGGATTCATTGCTGAAAGACCATATCAGCCGCATCGACAAACAAGCCCGCAGGTGTCGCCTTCTACCAGCACGGACGCCGCCAACCGGTCGTTCACGCCTGGAACCCAGATCGCGTATTGTCAGACTGCGCGATCTGGTACAAAATCTCATACGCCATATGTGGTTCGTGCTTGCCCTTGAGCGTCACCGGACCGATCGGGCGCAACTGCCAGGGAAGATTGTGCTCCGGCATCAACGCATCGACCAGGCGATGCGACACAATAATCTGATCGGCATGCGCCAGCCCGCTCAGGCGGTTGGCGGTATTGACGACATCGCCGATCACAGTGTAATCGAGGCGTTGCGGAGATCCGATATTGCCGACGAGCGCCGGTCCATAGGCAACTCCCACACCCATACCGAGGTCGAGGCCCAGATCGCGGCGCCAGACGTTACGGAGATCGGCGAATGCCAGTTGCAGATCGACCGCTGCGCGCAGCGAGCGGGGTACATCGTCGTCGCGCGGAATCGGCACGCCGAACACACCGATCAACCCATCCCCCAGGAACTTATCGACCGTTCCGCCGTGTCGGTAGAGTGCCTCGGTCATAGCGGTGAAAAAGCGATTGAGGATCTGATTCACGAGCACCTGCGGCGCCATCCCTTCGGCAAGCGACGTATAGCCGCGAATATCGGCAAACAGCACGACGATGTCGCACTCTTGCGGCGCGCCAAACTCGCCGCCACCCGCCATCACCTCCTCGACCACCTGTGGCGACACATAGCGCCGAAACACCGCGCGCAGGCGTTCCTGCTCAGCACGTTCGAGTTCTTTGATCGCAGTAATATCCTGCATCACCGCCACCCGCCCGATGGATGCATCATCGGCGCCGCGCACCGGCGCGACGCTGACATTGAACGTCGTGCCATCGGATAGCATGACCTCCGCCATCGACTGACCATTGTGAGTGGCGCTGTTCAATGCGTGCAGCAGATCAAGATTATCCACGGCATGGTCAATGAACTGTCCGATTGCTCCGGTGAGGCACAGCCGGTTTTCCGCAGCAGGATTCGCCAGTAACAGGCGATTCTGCGGGTCGATGAGCAGGATAGGATCAGCAGCGCTGCGCAGCACCGCGCCCAATGTCGAACGTTCGTCTTCCACCTCGCGGTACAGGCGGGCATTCTCGATGACCTGCGCCAGCAAACTTGCGACTGTTTCGAGTAGCGTCAGATCGGTTGATTGAAACTGCTGCACCTGACCACTGACATCGAGTGCAATCAGCCCGATCTGTTTACCGCTCGCCAGCAGCGGCGCCAGCGCCAGCGCCGTCACCCCCGCAGCTGCAAGATCGTCAGCACAGCGCGCCAGCAATGCGTCGTCCACCGACACCGCCTGTGGACCGGACAGAACAGATATTTCTGCAAGATGACGCCAGGGCAACCGATCTCGCGTAGCCTCAGTTGCAAACACCAAATCTCGCATCCCCTGAAGTCTGGGGTCGGTCAACACAATGCCACAGGCGTCAACCTCGAAAACAGATGCAATCGCACCGGCAGCGATCGTCAGATTTTCCGCTGCATCGAGACGCGCGGTCATGGCAAGCGACAGATGATTCACCATGCCGAGCTGACGAACACGGCGCTGTTCCATGTTGAACAGGCGCGCATTATCGAGTGCAATGCCCAGCTGACTTGCAAGCGTCGAAAGCAGCCGCGTGTCGGCGTCACCGAATGTGTCGGGGGTATATGCCATTACCGAAAGCGCGCCAAACACCTGACGCGCCGTCTGAATTGGAACCGCCAGTTCCGAACGCACACTCCGCTCCATGCCCGCCGGAGGATGGCAGTCGGTCCGAAGAAAATCGGCGACGTGGTACGGCTCACGCTGCGCAATTGCCCGCCCGGCGACGCTGTCGTCAGACAGTATCGCCTGCCCGACCACCTGTTCGATGATTGCGCTCCCTGCGGCAGCGCTCAGCACCAGACGTTCGTCTTCGCGCAGCACGACCGCTACCAGTGGATACCCAAAGGTATGATGGATCAGATGCACCACCAGGCGCAGCAGTTGATCAGGGCTCATCAACTCGGTCAGGTACCGGCTGACCTGATTGATACGCTGCAATTCTTCGGCGCGACGTTCCAGCAGGTCGCGCTGTGTGCGCGTCAGATGAAACAATTCTGCGTTTTCGAGCGCAATCGCGCTCTGCGCTGCCACTGCGTTCAGCAACTCCAGATGGTCGTGGTTGAAGTAGCCAGGAGTATGATGCACCAGCGTGATGGCGGCGAGCACTCGCCCTTCACGCACCAGCGGCACGGCAGCAACGCTACGAACTGCGCGCTGCTGGGCATTCATTGCGATCCAGCGCGTATCCTCGCGCGTATCGTCGATAATTAGCGGCTTCCGCTCCCGAATCACCCATCCGGCAACACCCTGCCCCAAAATATCCTGGAGTGGAATGGTTGGCCGATTGTTTGTGCTGGAGAAGAGGCGCGGCCGATCGCCGGTGAGCGCAAGAATGCTGGCGCGCACTGCACCAACCGCATCGGCAAGCCGATTGAGAAACTGGATCAGCAAACGATCGAGCTCGAGCGTCGTCCCCAGTTCACGGGTCAGATGGAGCAATAACTCGGTTTTCCGCTGCTCAGCGCGCAACGACCGCTGACTGCGCTGCAGGCGAAGCATTGCGCGAACCCGCGCCAGCAGTTCGGTCAGATCGACCGGTTTCACGAGAAAATCGTCAGCGCCAGCATCGAGCGCAGCTACTTTCGCTTCCTGGTCGCTATGACCGGTAATCAGGATCACAGGAATGAATGGACGATCCGGATTGGCTTTGATGCGCTCCATCACCTGCCGACCGCTCAACCCCGGCAGAGACACGTCCATGAGCACAAGATCGGGTGTGAGCAGTTCGAGATATGCCAGAGCTTCCTCGCCGGTGCTCGCGAGCGAAACACGGTAACCCGCACTGGTCAACAGGATCTGGAGCATGCGACGTACGCTAGCGTCATCGTCGACTGCAAGGATATGTGCCAGTTCAGTCATGCCGCTGTGTGCCGGAGAGTCCGAATACGCAGGTATGCTTCCTGCGCCATTGTAAATCTGCCCGGAGAGATATGCAACTGCGCCGTTCCGATATAAAAACCTCACCCGGCGCCAAACCCGGCAACGACAAGTTCAGCGGTCGCCAGGTTGGTCGCCAGCGGCACGTTGTACAGGTTGCAGACGCGCAGCAATCCTTGAATATCCGGTTCGTGCGGATGGGCGTAGAGTGGATCGACCAGGAAGATGACACCGTCAACCTCTCCCTGAGCAACCCGCGCCGCAATCTGCGCGTCACCCCCCATCGGACCGGATAGCATCCGCTCGACTTCCAGGCGCGTCGCCCGCGCGATGCGCTCACCGGTCGTCCCGGTGGCAACCAGGCGACACCGGGCAAGCGTGTCACGGTGGCGCAGCGTAAACAAGACCATATCGTCCTTTTTACGATCGTGCGCAATCAGCGCCAGCGTTGGTTGTCGGATCGTCACCTCGCGCTCCTCGATGCCTATAACGGAACCCGCTGTATCATACACCACTCAGGTTTCAGCAACAACGCTGTAATCTCCGGCGCTGGAAACACACCGGCGTCAGGAGTACGATCATGGCGGAAACGACATACGATAGGACATCACCATGATTACACGTCGTCAGTTTCTCAAGGCATCAGCCGCGGCGTGCGCCGCTTCCGCCATTGCTGCAGTCAGTCGCGCCAGCGAGCGCTCATCATATCAAGTCTACCTTCCTCTGGTACACGCACCATCAGCGCCGCCAACCGACATACCCCTCCCACCGACATCGGTTCCTCTGCCGCCGCCTGGTGACGACTCCCTTCCGCCAATTCTGGACGATGCACCAATTGTCGGACCAGCCACCGGAACAGATGCAATGGCGATCAACTGGTTCGTCCCACGCGCCGATCGCAGTTACACCGCATTCGACATCGGCGCCATCGTCGGCGCATACCGTTCGATTGGCGAGATGGTCGGCATCGACTGGTTTCTGGCGCTGGCGCAAATGGCGCACGAAACCGGGCACCTGACCAGTTTCTGGAGTCTGCGTCCGCAGCGCAACCCTGCCGGTATTGGTGTAACAGGCGAGTGGCGTACCGACCCGCCGCCCCCTTCGCAAGCGGGGGGGTGGGCGTACAATACGCAACGGCAGCGCTGGGAGCGCGGCATCAGTTTCCCGACCTGGGCTGAGCACGCTGTTCCAGCGCACCTGGGGCGCCTGCTGGCGTATGCGCTTACCGACGCACAGGCGAACGATGCACAGCGCGAACTGATCGCCACGGCGCTCGCTGTGCGACCGCTGTCGCCCACGCTACGCGGCGTTGCGCCGACGATCCTGGGTCTCAATGGTCGGTGGGCAGTGCCGGGTACGACGTATGGGCAATCGATTGTCGCGCTTGCACGCCGCATGCGCTACGGGCCCGCTACCCTCGACCTGAGCGCTCCCGCCGATGAGGACGGAGATGTGATGCCCGAAGGATCGTAGTACACAACGAGACATCGCTTGATGATCGCACCACAAAGGCACGACGTCCACAAGGACCGCGCTTGTGAGTCTCACGTTTTCGAGATCGTTGCGTCTTCGCAGGCGCCTGTTCACGATCGAAAGTTCGGAGGAAGCTCTCGCGATCAAGCATCGGTGGCGGGATGGCTTTCGCACGCGCCACGAGACGCCGCCCCGCCGACGTAAAACACCATAGGTCGATACGTCTGAACACGTACCTTTGTCATACACCAGAAATCTCGTTGTAGTGGCAGGCGCAGACGCGAATACGCAATGACTTCTGCACCTCTGCTCCACATCGGCTACAACATGGACTTGCACTGCCTGGGGCGACTCGATAGACGCCAAAGGGACAACTGTCGTATACCGTGATGAGAAATGGTATACTTTCAGACAATCCGATTCGATTGGAGCCAGTCTTATGAACGATTTCTCATTACAGCGCGAGATAACCCGACTGACCTGTGACCTGATTGCGTTCCCTTCGACTGCCGACCACCCCGACGCCCTGACTGCAGCGATTGATTATGTCGAGCAGTATGCCCGTCAGGCGGGCAACCGGTTTGTTCACCGCTTCGAGATCGAACAGAAACCCAGCCTGATTGTGACCCTGCACGACACTCGATCACCGGCGCTCTTCCTCAACGGACATCTCGACGTGGTTGCTGCACGCCAGCAGCAGTACCAGCCTGTGGTGCGCGATGGACGAATCTACGGTCGCGGCAGTCAGGACATGAAAGGCGCCTGCGCCGTACTCATGCGCCTGATGCACGATCTAGCTGCGCTGCCACACCCGCCTGACGTCGGGTTTATGTTCGTTGCCGATGAAGAAATCGGCGGGTTCCACGGAACGAACTACCTCCTGGAACAGGGATGGCGCACAGCATTCTTCGTCGCTGCCGAGCCGACCGATCTGAATATCTGCTATGCCGCCAAGGGGATGGTGCGCTTCGACGTGACACTCCACGGCCATCCGGCGCACGGTTCGCGCCCGTGGGAAGGGGTCAACCCGATTCTTCTGCTGCGCGACGGGCTGCAGGCGCTCGAACAGCGCTTTCCGACCCCTTCAGAAGCTGTCTGGGCGACGACTGCCGTCCCAACCGTGGTGCACGGCGGCGATACGCTCAACCGCATCCCCGACTCGGTAACCCTTTCGCTCGATATTCGCCACGTTCCTGAGGAGACGCCAGATGCGATCGAGGCGGCAGTGCGCGCCTGCTTTCCCGGTGCAACTGTTACGCGCAACAGCAACGGCGGCATCCCGCTGATGACCGATCCAAACGACCCGCACCTCGCCCGACTAGCTGCCAGCGTCGAGCGCATCACCGGACGCCAGCCGACATTTTACCGCGAGCACTATGGCTCAGATGCGCGTTTCTACAGCGGCGCCGGGATTCCAGCTATCTGCTTTGGACCGGTGGGCGCCGGGTTGCACTCCGATGACGAATGGGTGGACATTGCCAGCTTGGAAGAACTCTACCGCATCTTCTGGGACTTCGTGACTGCGGAACCGTGAGCGAGGGCGCCGCACTACGCTGTATCCGCCTCGACAAACGCCACATGCAGCGCCACGGCGAGCAACGTTTCCCACGGATCGTCGCCCGGCGCCGGCAGCACAGTAGTTTCGCTTGTTCCACAAGCTACTACGACGGTTGTATGGCGGAGAAAGAGGGTACACCCATTGGCTGCGCGATGGGCGCGCAGTGCAGGGTGATCGCCAGAACGCGCGATGAGCACGAGGGGGCACGGCGCATATTCAGCAAGCGCCAGGATCGCAGGATCATCAGCGTTGAGCACTGCCCGCCCGCCTGGACTCGTGACCAGCAATGCCACCCCCATCGCTCGCGCCAGCTCATCGCGGCTGCCCGCCTCACCGGACAGTGGCTCCGGCAGACCCAACAGAGCACTGACGGTGCACTGCTCGACCGGTAACCCACGCCAGAGGAGATCGGACGGTTCAAGGTCGAGCACAGCTAGTTCAGCGGCAGGATCCGCCAGACAATCACGAGCTGCGTCGAATGATGCGGCAAGAGCGGCGATGACACCGTTGCGTTGCTGACGCAAACGGGCAATGAATGCTTCAGCTGGCGCCGACCGACCGGCGCCGCTGATGACGATGACGGGAATTGTCCCTAGGCGATCCCACGCGAGCAGGGAACTGGCGGCCGATTGGGCGAACGGCGGCGTGACGCCTCCGGGACCGGCGGCGCGCGCTGCCGACGCATGCTCACGCAGCATGGCAGGATCAACAGTGACGCTACGCGCACCATACCCCGCCTGGATTAGCCCATCGCGGCGCACAAACGTCGGAATACCCCGCGCCGACGCCTCTGCAATCAGTTGCAAAGCCGGCAATGGCAGCGCTGTCGCCCGACGTTTCTTCTGCAGGTCCCACAGCAGACCATCGGCGTCCCACGTGTCGTCACCGGCGTGTTGCGCATTGAGAAGCGCCACGACATACTGCAGCGCTTCTGCGCCAATATCAAGATTGGGAGTGACAAAGAAGACCTCGTGCCAGACCTCGTCGCCGGTATCACGACGCTCAATCTGAAGATTGCCGATCACCAGACCGATCCGTTGCGCCGCGTCCTTGAGAGCGGCACGCAGCACTTCACCGGCGTCGCGACCGGCGCGCAGATGCGCCAGAACGCCAGGACGCGGGTCGAAACGATTGGGACCGTCGAACTGTGCAATGCGAACAATCGTGATGCTCACAGATTTCTCTTTTACCCCTGTATGCGCGCTCTCTCTACCACAGGCAACTGTTCACCGGTGCTGGAACCATGTTTTTTTGTCGGTGGGTCAGCACGCCACGGCGCCTGCAGGAACCATAACCCCTGCAGATTTGTGAGGGGCGTCTCCTGCCCCCCGACAGCGAACAGGCGCCACTGCAGTGGACA